>NZ_WHOA01000085.1 GCF_013141715.1 Paenibacillus phytorum
ATTAAAATAAAAGCCTACATTGGAGTTAAACTTGGACAATTCACTAATGCCAGGTCTATCTTTAAAGAATAGGAATTGCAATGCCAACAATCCAGCTAGAAAAATAAGCAAGCTTGTTCGGTGTTTGATATTTACTGTAGTTTTCACCCCTCTGCTGGCGGCCCAAAGAAAAATAGAGATTGTGGCTAGTATTTTGAGAAACCAGATTGAGATCACGATGTATAGTAAGCCCGTCGACCTTCCCATTTTTATTGCATTTCGAGGCTCAATCACTTTCAGGCCTGCACCCTAACTGTCTACGCTTAAACGGCACTGTTACCAGTGCCCTTCCAAGACTCGCTATTGATGGCGTGGCTTTCGCCTTTCCAAGTAGGGTCTCCACCTACTAAGTTACTCAATCTAGCTCGGTCGCTCTACTTTCTACAACTTCATCCAACCGAGAAAATGGAATCATTCATCCGGATTCCGATTATTAATGACAGCTCACTTACCTACCCCTTTATTCATTACTGAAAATGCGATCAACTCGTTATTATCTGGGTCGATAATAACAACGCCTATATAATAATTATTACATAAAATGAAGCCATCAATACAAGCTTTCCGGGATACATCGACACGATTAATAAAAAGAGGACGTTTAAACAAAACCGTATACCTATCCACATTTTTTCCAGTATTTATTTCTTTTTCCAGAAATATAGTTCTAGATCCTTGGGCTTCGCTTAACTCATTTTTGCTAGGATCACCGGGCAGAGAAGCCGATTGAGATGTATCAAATCCTATTATTTTAATTGGCGCGTTATGCACATAGGGTTCGATCATTTGCTTGATTCTTAAATTGGGGATTTGGTGGTGAATTTCTACCAGAGAGAAGATGATAGTTGATAGGAGAAATACAATACCCACACCTTTTCCAAGTGTAATTCTTTTGGCGAATAGGAAGACATGCAGGCATGAAAGCAATATACATCCAACGGTTACCACGTAAAACTGCATGGCTGTCATGTTATATTGATAGGGCGCGATAACGATATAACTCAAAATGAGTACGATAATAAGGCCGATGATTTTAATGCTTTTTCTCAAGGATTAACCTCCAATTGTTCAATTCCTTAATCTCCCTTTATATTATATTTGTTCCAGAATATCATTATTGCACAAAAAAAAGCTAGCCTGTAAAGGTTAGCTTTTTGATTGCTTATTTAGCCAAATGTCATAGTCTAAGAGCATCGAACGAAAGCGCGAGAACCCATTCTCGAACAAGGTCTTTACAACTTACCTCATATATGCATAGTATGGACGAGCAAAAAGGTTCCTGATTTCCCTCTTCTTCATTGAACCAATAGCTAGAAATCGATACAAAGTTACTCACTATTACACAGTGGAACTCAGGTATCACAACCTCAATCACATTCACAATCACATTGAAAAATGTATGGAATGAGGTAAGTGAACATCATGGCAAACATCGGATTAAGTCAAAAAGAAATTGAACTAAGCATTAGGAGAATGTATGTTCTATGTTTAGAAATGTCAAGAAGGTGGCATTATGGTCGTTATACGGTTTGTTTAAAGGGTGGGTGAATACTATGGAGAAAGTAAAGTCGGCAATATGCTCTTATTGCGATCAACCAGCGACATTTCGAATCGGAAATGTTGACTATGAACTGCATGCTTGTGATGAACATGAGGATGCTGCTTATAACGAGTTTGATAGAGTGACTGGAGAAGATTCGTGGAGGATGATTTCAATAGCTTCACATGGCTTTCCTGAGCCTAATAGGATAGGAAAGTTTTGAAGAAATTTTAGGTTGGTGATAGGTCTCAGATGGCATCTAGGATAAAACATAATCAATATATTGGTGGCGCCGAACAGTACGAGGAACATTTAGATTCGATGAATTCAATAGTAAAAGTGCTTTCTGATTCTAAAAAACTACCTGAAATAAAGAATAAGGCTGTTGAGATTTGCCCTAGCTGCAAACTATTTAAATATATCGGAGAATCTTGTACTTGCTGTGGTTCAAACGATAAGGGATTAAAGGTGACATCTTAAGAGATACAAAAAAACACTAGCGGGGCTAACGCTAATGTGTGAATGTCCCCCAAACCCTACAAATCAAATACCTAAAATATCTCCCGAATCCATTGGATCGGGAGATTTCTTCTTTTCTGACTCGCTAGCTCGTCTGACTGTAAATCCTGCCACCGATCATCGTCCATGCAACTTGGAATTTGTCATCCAACAAGACCATGTCGGCATCGGCGCCAAGGGCGATCCTGCCCTTCTGCGGCAGACCTAGCAGATCCGCAGGTGTTCGTGACGCCATAGTAACAGCATCCTCTAGGGAGATGCCTAGCTCCACAGTATTTCTCAATGCCTTGTTCATCGTTACTGTACTGGAAGCGAGTGTTCCGTCCTGCAATTGTGCGACTCCGTAAGCGACCTTCACGGCGTGTCCGCCGAATTGGTAGTCCCCGTCACCCAGTCCCATCGCATGGAGCGCGTCCGTGATAAGGACCATCCCTTCCGCTCCCTTGATCTTATGCATCAGCCGTATAATTGCGGGATGAAGGTGGACATGGTCCACAATCGCTTGCAAGCTAACATGCGGTTGCTCGAAAGCAGCGACAATCAGCCCCGGGTCACGGTGGTGAATCGGGCGCATGCCGTTGAAGCAATGCGTAATATGGCTTGCCCCCAGACGGAAAGCCTCTGTTGCTTCGTCATATGTAGCGTCGGAATGCGCAATCGCCACGATAATTCCACGTTCTCGCAGGTAAGTAACAAGCTCCATCCCACCAGGGAGCTCGGGTGCGA
This sequence comes from Paenibacillus phytorum, assembly GCF_013141715.1. Lineage (GTDB taxonomy): Bacteria > Bacillota > Bacilli > Paenibacillales > NBRC-103111 > Paenibacillus_E > Paenibacillus_E phytorum. The sequence goes on from NZ_WHOA01000085.1 coordinate 2,825, forward strand.
TCGTGACCATTTTCAACAGAGAGCCCGCTTGCTCCACGACCCGCTCCATTTCCATGATATCCGGATGCCTAAGAAAGGCTTCATTCTGCATCCCTTTTCGTTTTATATTCAAATAAGGACCTTCCGTATGAATCCCGACAATCGATGCGCCCCGCTCCTTACCTGCCACTTGCTTGACATTGTCGATCATTCGCAGTAAATCCTCCATTTTGGAGCTTACCGACGTAGCCAAGAATGAGGTACATCCCGTGGCAGCACATGTCTCTGATACGACTTCGATACTCCGAACGGTGCCATCCATCATGTCATAACCTTTCGCCCCGTGAATGTGGACATCAATCATGCCAGGAATTAGTAGCTTACCCTCCCCATCGAGAATATCAAGCCCCTCCGAGTGAACGAGCTCGCCTTCCACAATCGCGGTGATCCGTCCATTTTCCACACATACCGAACCTTGTTCTATGATTCCTGTCTCCGCTACAACACGGACATTCGTAATCCATTTCGAAGTTTCCACTTTGAATCCCCCCCCCCCCCGTCTTAAAAATTCAGGTTCAGTATACTAGAGTCTAGTAAAAAATAAAAGAGAACAAAAAGACTGTGTCGAACGCGCACTCTTGTCACATCAAAATGCCGCGAAAAATTAAGGATATAGTCGAAATAGGAAATATATGGGTCAAACTACGCAGGACTAAAAGCACTTACTAGAATAGTTAAACTATTATAAATTTTAATATACCAATGGTTAAATTAATAGGTTGGTTTCATACTCTATTATGGGAGGTTTCATTTTGAAAAAAAGCACCTTGAAAATCACTAGACTTTTACTAGCAACTAGTTTAACAGCAGGGCTTTTCACAACATCATCTGCATTCGCAGCAGAATCAAACTACTCAGAGGCAATTGAAGCACCGCCGGTAGATTTTAATATTGTAGACGATGAGCGTTTGGCAAAAGGGTTAATGGACAGAGGGCTGTTAAGCAAAAGTGCTACGCCTGAACAGATTGCCAAAGCCGTCAAATCATACGTATCAGCTAAAAACAATAAAAGTGTTAAATCAAAAGAAGACACAAATCATGATGAAATAGACAAAAAGTCAAAGGATTTTATAGAAAAGCAGAAAACCAAGTTGTTTTCCCAACTGAACAATGGCCAAGAGAACTTTAAAAAAGGAAATCCAAATGGCATACCCGTTCCCTCGGCAATACAAGATACATACAGCGGTCCTGTTCGTGAAGATAAAGTACTCGTTCTTTTGACTGAATTCTCTGACTTTAAACATAACAACGTAACACAAGAACCTGGTTACATGTTTGCAAACGATTTCAATCGTGATCATTATCAGAAGCTCATGTTTGGAAATACAGATTTCACCTTATTTGATGGTTCTAAAATTCAAACCTTTAAACAGTACTATGAAGAACAGTCCGGTGGCAGTTATACCGTAAATGGATACGTATCCGATTGGTTAACCGTTCCTGGTCAAGCAGCCCAATACGGAGATGATAACCCTGCTGGCGGTCATGATAACTTAAGCCCTAAGGGGCCTCGTGATCTAGTGAAAGATGCGCTAAATGCGGCAGTAGCAACCGGCCTTAATTTAGCGGATTATGACAAGTTTGACTTGTATGATTTGGATGGGGATGGCAACCAAAACGAACCCGATGGTTTAGTTGACCACTTGATGATTATTCATGCAGGAACAGGTCAAGAAGCTGGCGGCGGACAATTAGGCGATAATGCCATCTGGTCTCACCGTTGGACTTTAAATGGTGTGTATCCTATTGCAGGCACAACTGCGGGGGTCGACTATTGGGGTGGCCGTATGGCTGCTTACGACTATACCATTCAGCCTGAAGATGGTGCAGTAGGTGTTTTTGCTCATGAATACGGTCATGACTTAGGACTGCCAGATGAGTATGATACCCAGTATACCGGACAAGGTGAGCCCGTTGCTTCTTGGTCCATCATGAGCGGCGGTAGTTGGAATGGTAAAATTGCCGGCACAACACCTAGCTCTTTTTCACCACAAAATAAAGACTTTTTCCAGAAGACAATGGGCGGAAACTGGGCAAATGTGAGTGAGATTGATGCCGCTGACATTACGAAATTAGGTACAGCTGCCATCATTGATCAAAGTGTAACGAAGTCGAAAAACCCAGGTATTGTTAAAGTCAACTTGCCGGATAAATCCGTTCCAGGTATTCAACCTGCATTCGGTGCACGCTATTATTACAGTACAAAAGGCGATAACCTTCATACCACACTCTCAACTCCTGAGTTTGATTTAACCCAAGCACAAACCGCTACATTTGATTTTAAAACCTTGTATGATGTCGAGTTTGAGTATGACTACTTAACGGTTACAGCATCAACTTATAATGAGCAAGTTACCCTTGATATCATTGGTGACAATGATACGAACGGCGACGCACGCGCGGAAACTACCAACGGAGCTTGGGTAGACAAGTCCTACGATTTAAGCCATTTTGCCGGCAAAAAAGTTACCCTCCACTTTGACTACGTTACGGATGGTGGACTTGCATTGAATGGTTTTGCAATGGATAATGCGAAATTAACCGTAAATGGTCAAGTCGTATTCTCGGACGATGCTGAAGGCGCTGCTAAATTTAACCTGGACGGCTTTGTCGTGTCGAATGGTGTAGAACTTAAGAAGCACTATTACTATCTGGAATGGAGAAACTACGCTGGAGCTGATAAAGCTCTTGCCTACAGCCGTGGTGTCAAATACAATACCGGACTTGTCGTTTGGTATGCAGATGACAGTTATCTAGACAACTGGGTCGGTATCCATCCAGGTCAAGGATTCCTTGGCGTAGTCGATTCTCACTCTGACGCTTTAGTATTCAAAAAAGATGGACAGGATTCCGTCGCGCAAACGACACGTTATCAAGTTGCGGATGCGGCCTTCTCCTTGGATAAAACGCCTTCATGGTACATCAACAACCCGACTAGAGGCGAGTACAATTATAAATCCTTGCAAGGTGTAGAGGAATTCTCAGATTCCAACAGCTATATGAACTCATTAATTCCAGACGCTGGACGCCTTGTCCCAAGTTATGGATTAAAGTTCCGAGTTGTCGGTGAAGCTAAAGATAATTCTGCTGGATTAGTTTGGATTCATAAGTAAATATAATTAGAAAACGGAGCCCGCAATTATGCGTGGCTCCGTTTTTTCATCTACCATTTCAACCTACTAGTTGGTATTCCCTACACTTCCGATCGACAATATAGACATGGCCTGTTGGATCGTTTCAGCAACAATATCCCCAGCATTTTGTCCGGATGTAAGCATTCTTGTACCTTGTCCTGCCCATAAGGACATGTAGTCAGCATTGCTTTGACTAGCGGCAGCATTCCTAATATCCCGTGTAGCAGTATTTTGCGTAGGAAAAGGAAGTGGCTCTACGCTGCTCGCATCCCATTGTCTAATGAATTGGTTGAGAACCCCTCTTGCTGGTCGACCTGAGAACACCTTGGTAATGACTGTACTCTCTTCTGTACTTTTTAATAGTGCCTCCTGGTAGGAGACATGAGCACCTGATTCAATCGCAGTCAAAAAACGCGTTCCCATCTGTACACCTTGCGCTCCAAGAACGAGGGCGGCGACAAGCCCACGACCATCCATTATACCGCCAGCGGCAACGACTGGAATCTGAACACAATCAACTATTTGCGGTACCAGTGCAAACGTTCCGATGTTTGCACCCATAGGATGATTCGAAATGTCGAATGTTCCCCGGTGTCCCCCCGCTTCGCTTCCTTGTGCAACTATGGCATCACAACCGGACTTCTCAGCCAAGATAGCTTCATTAACCGTGGTCACCATGGTGACAATTCGCATGCCAGCCGATTTAGCTTGTCGCATTAGGGGTTCAGGAAGAACACCAAATGCCGTACTAATGACAGGCACTTTTTCTTCCAACACGACCGCAAACTGTTCTTCAAAATGATCCGGAGTTACCACGAGCTCCTCAGTTGCTTGCGTTATTCCAAGATGGTCTCTTACCTGGTTAAGCTGTCGCTGAACTTCCTTCGTTCTTTCATTCTTGTCCGTCATTTGAATTGAAAATAAATTCACGCCAAATGGCGCATCCGTTAGCTGACGGATCTCCTGAATTGCTTTGCGGATTGCACTAGGCGTCATATAGGCAGCCCCCAGCGTCCCAAGTCCGCCTGCGTTAGAGACAGCTGCCACCAACTCAGCAGTTCCAGGTCCACCCGCCATTCCCGCGAGGAAGATCGGATAACGAATATTAAAAATTTTACAAAGGTCTGTTTCAAGTTGAATTCTCATCGTATCCCCCAGAGAGATCTGATTTAAATGCGCTGAAAGCGTTGCGGCCATTCCATCTTCGGATGGAAATTGTACAGCAGCCCCTCTGTATATATAATAGCATTTACCCATAGTGATTTGAAAATCAGAGGCTTTTGATCGAGAAATTGCAGCGGATCGACCGGAACCGAGAAGTTGGTAAAGGCTTCAAAGTCACCTTCGAATCCTTTTGGCCAATGTCGCTTCAAGGGATGATCGGGGACACGCCCGCCAGCTTTCACCTGCTCAAAAGTCTCCTGCAGCCACTCCATGGCAGTGACTTCCTTAATCGGGATCACTATACTCTCCCATCCCTTGAGAAGGGAACCGTGTTTCCCCCACTCAATGCGCACGATTGGGCGCCCGTCATTTTCATGCGCCTCCTGTACGGCGGCCTGTGATTCGATGACACTACTATGAAAAAAGGTCAGCACATTCGTAACGGCTTCCGTGTGTGGATCGTACGCAACCCAAATCTCTTCATGATCACATGGCTCATAATCGTCAGGGAAATCGTAATCGTCTTCCCAAAACAAATGGTAGCCAATAAGCGGAAGTGTTGGATGATGAACAGCCACCACATCCTTTAGAGGAAAACACTCGAGCGGCGTTGTAAGTAACAACGGGCAAAATTTGCGAATAAAACGAATATCGCGCTCTTCCAGCGGCTGCGGCGGAGCCAACTCCAGCGTACGCTTATACTGCTCGCCCGCGCGCCGTAAATTTCCATCGAGATGAAAATATTCCGCCCGCCAGGCCGAGTATTCGGATTGCTCAGGGCAAACCTGCTGGAGCAGCTCCAATAATGGAAGGATGGCCTGGTAATAGGCGCTTCCCGCTTTAACTTCACCGCTCAGCATTTTTGCCGCAAGTGTCTCACTAGCAAGCTTGAATTCATGGGCGTAAATTTCAATCATAAACGCTCACCACGCATCTTTTGCCTCAATTGCACCAGAGCTGCAACATTTCGTGTGGTTATAGATGCAACGCCCAAATCCGCATACTGCATCATTAAGTCTTCTTCATTCACAGTCCATACATAAACCGGCAGCCCTAGGGATGTTGCATAATCCATTAACTCTTGGCTCACGATGCTGTAATGGATGTTGATGCCAAAACAGGAGGCTGCAAGTGCATCCTCGCAGGTTTGTACCATAGCATCTCTATACGGAAGTGTTCTAAACAAGTCGTGGTCGGTATTGAGCAGTTTGCGTATTTCTGGGTTCAATCTCTCTGCTAGCATCGCACGTTCCATCCCACAGCCGGATAGAAAAGCCTGCTCTGACATCCCATATTGCTTCACCAACGAAGCAACAGGTTCGATACTCTCGTCCACTTTCAAATCCAAATTCACGACTTTACCCGAAGCTTGGATAAGCGGAAACATATCTTCCAGTCTGCATATTTGAATCGTTTCACGTTGTTCCCCATGAGTGACCTCAAACTGAAGCTCTCTAAATTCATCAAAGAGCATTTGCGAAATGGACATTTTCAAGCCATCAACGGTAACCCATTCATCATCATGAGCCAAAACCGGGATGCCGTCCTTCGTCACTCTAACGTCTTCCTCAACCACGTCTGCACCGAGCCTAAGCCCCGTTTGCACAGATTCGAGCGTATGATCAATCGTGTTCATGCTGCCGCAGTGAGCGGTTATGAGCGGAAATCGATAACCCATGCTACAAAACACTCCCTTTCATCGATCCACATATATAGCATTCGTAAAGGCGATCAATGTGCGAACTCCACGAACGTTACCTTTGAGCTCAGCCCGAATCCATAGAAGTTCATCGCCAGGAATTTCAATCTCGTAATTCGGTTGATCCACAGTAACGAATTGCTCGCTTAGAACACCGGTATTCCCTATCAAGTTTAGCGTATAATGGGGTTCCTGAAAATCCCAAATCTCTTTCCGTACATGAAAATCTATGTTTACATGGACCTTATAACTGTGGGAGTGATCCTGCCGAGAAACGACGGCGCCGACACCGTAGCACGCAGTATCTGTCCGAATTTCTAGCGTTACCAAAGGTCCTATGGTTACCGATACTTTACCAGCCGCGAGTGCACGCACCGCTCGGTTCGTCACCGTCCCTTCCCCGTCATCGATGTCGAGATACGTCACCGATACCGGTTCATCCGTTTGCTCTTGGGCGTGCCAATCACGCCCTGACGTGGCCGCAATCCGGTAGCCTTCATTCAGCTTGTCCGTCCATAATCGGTAAGCGCGGTCGTTGTCTGTTTTAATCGAAGGGAACGTGCCAGACCAAACCTCGATATAATCCATATCGTTCCAATTCTCGATGTTGAATTCCCAGAAGCAGCCCGTACAAATTGGAATTCCTATGCGATAAGGATGTGCCATACCGACAATCCCCCCGCTTCTATGAACATCGGCAATCCCTTTGTGGATATCGTCTGGGCCCGCCGGACGCCAGTCAACAAAATTGGTCAGTCCTATCGTCACCATATGTCCATAAAAGGTCGTCCATTCCATCCCGGAAATGATCGAAATTCCCGTTTCTTGTTCCACGGCATCTTTATCATGTAAACCTGTCATGGTATTGTGGTCGGTCAACGCAAAACACTCGAAACCAAGAGCCTTTGCACCATTAGCCAGCTCCATAAGCGTTTGTCTTCCATCGCTGTGGAACGTATGACTGTGTAATTCGCAGGCAATCCAGGGCATGCCGCTATTCCTCCTCTTGATGAATTTGCAATGTGTAACGGCAGCTTTCTGTAACAATCGCATGCAAACTTAACGTAACGTGCCACATGCCTGTTAGCATTTTACCACTGACAAAGCCGGGGGAAGATTCCAGTTCACTGATAACTAACAGCTGCTCAGGATCATGCCGATGCCCCGCACCGCGGTGTCGTTCAGGGTCGTCAACGGACACAGTTATTAAGTTTTTCAGCGGCAGGAAGGATTCCCATTTCGCCTGAATCCGCTCACGCTGATTGGGTTCCGTGTACTTGTTGATACTCTCGAAAATCATCGTTTTCGATTGTTCCCGATCATCTAAATTTTTGGGTTCATAAGCAAAATGGATCCTTAGCTTACCACCGTGCGTACCTAAGTGAAAGCGATACGAAATATGCGTTTTGGAGGCATTGGGATGTACAATTCCTTGTACATCCAGAATTAGTTGATTCATCGTGACCTCGCACTCTCTTCCGTGATCATACTGCGGATATAAAAGTATCCCATTACTGAACAAAGCAGGAACGTAAAGAAAGCGATAGCCGCTGCTAACTGTTTTTCTTGGAAAACGCCGAAAACTTGTTCCATAGATACCCCTAGCATTTGTGGTGCATTGGGTCCAATTAGAAATGGAGCCGTAAACGAACCGATCACACCCATGAATACAAAAGTAACAGCAACGAGCAAAGTCTTATACGTAAGCGGCAAAATGAAACGGACGAAGATTTGCAATCTACGTGCTCCTACATCCTTCGCGCTTTCAATAATAGAATTGGGAACAGCGGATAAGGCGGAGCCAAGCAGCATCGTCGTAAAAGGAATGTTAAACCACAAATTAGCGATAATAATCCCCTTCATGTCGAAAATAATTCGCGGCATGTCCCCTCCGTTAACCAGAAGTAACATGCGGGATACCCAACCGTGGTTGCCAAGTAATTGAATTAATCCGTACGTAGCGATGACAGATGGGATGAAGATTGGAATCATGTACATGTTGCGAATCCATTTCACCATCGTCCCGTTATTGAACCTCATATAAGCCGCCAGCGCGTAGCTGATAATTAGCACAAGAATGACCGAAATAATCGTCACTTCCAGTGTAAAAATGATGTTGGAGCGCATCAGCTTATCCGTAAATAAATACGTATAATTGGACAAATCGTAACCGCCAGACTTATTGGTCAAGCTTTCTTTGAAGGAAATGATGATCGGAATGACGACAGTGACAAAGAGCAATAAAAAAGAGGGGATGACCAGAAGCAATCCCAGTATCCCCATTTTCATTTGTTTACTCATTGGGCAGCAACATCACTTTGCCAGCGTTTGGTCATATCTTTGTCCAGTTCGCCGATATTGAAAGAACGGAATCCTTCGGATGCACCTTTGAATGAGTCTTGAATTTCTTTAGACATATTTGTTAGCTTGATCCCTGGGAAACCATGCATTTTGTCTACAACCACGGCTTGTGCTTCAGAAGAAAGAACGAAGTTCAGGAATTTGTAGACCGCATCCTTCTTTTCAGATAGTTTAGGAACCATTAAGTAGGTTGGTCCGCCGTTAAATCCTGGCTTGATTTGCGCCATTTTTGTTGTTTTTGGAAGCTGACCTTTTGCCAATTGCTCAAGAACCATATCCGACCATGCCGGTATCATATCCACTTCACCGCTTGTCAGTAAATCTAAAGTTCCTTGGTTTTTCTTTGGATAAATACCTTTGCCGTATACGGATTTCCCCAGTTCCTTGAGCAGCGCGAAGCCTGGATCCCACCCTTTTTCAACACTTGGATCGGAATTATGAATAGCTTCTTCTGGCAGGAATTTATATAAAGTTGTCGCTACAAAAGAATTACCGGAACCCCCTGTGGATGGATCATTGTAAGCAAATTTGGCTGGATTTTTCTTGATCCAATCATACAGCTCATCCAAATTAGTTGGAGGTGTCTTTACTTTATCACTGTTATAAGCCAATACGACCGCAGATGAACGATAAGGAATAGCGAGATTGGAGATATCTTTCAACGTTTTCTCATCGACATTTGCCAAGTTTTTAATTTTGTCACCTGGTAAAGTGTCCCACAGGCCATCTTTTTGGCCGCGAGTTACATAAGACAAGCCATCTTCATATAAATCGATATCACCTGAGCCTTTGTTAGCTTGCTTTGCAGCCGTAATGCGATCATAGGTTGGTTGTGCGCCTGTTCCTGAAGGAATGTAGACTGGTTTTACTTTAACATCCGCATTTTGTTTCTCGAACATAGGAATCAGCGTATCCCACAGATCTTTTACATTTTGTGAGCCGGTAAAATAGAAGTTAAACTCGACAGGCTGTTTCGTACCAGCTGTTTCTTTGGCCGGACTGGTGCTTTGAGTTGCGGAACCTGCATTTGTAGATGAGCTGCCGCACCCGGATACAAAAACAGCGGTAGCGGTCATTAACGTCACTAACATAACAGCGGATTTCTTGCGAAACATAGATAATTCCTCCTTGGGATATGGGTCTAATTTTCCGGATAGGCTAAAACTTTTGCAAAGCTTACTTTTATTTGTTGCCCTGTATAAAGATCCTTGACGAAATCCCGTGGTTGAAACGCCCGGATTGTGCCATACTCTGGCAAATCGATGGACACTTCGGCATAATGCCCAAGTACCATTACCTGTTTGATCACGCCGGAAAGGCCTAGTCCCTCTTCACCTTCTATCATCACGTCTTCAGGTCGAACTGCCACATTTACTTGCCCGGACAGATTTTTTGTATTTGGAAAACTTAGATGCCCTACGGTCAACCCGCCGGCCGTGATCACCCCTTTCAAAAAGTTCATTTTCCCAATAAATTGGGAAACAAACAACGTACTCGGTTCATCGTAAATTTCTTGCGGAGTAGCAATTTGCTCAATATTGCCTTGGTTCATAACGACAATGCGATCAGAAATCGATAGTGCTTCTTCTTGATCATGAGTGACAAATACCATCGTAAGGCCTGTCTTGGATTGAATTTCTCGCAGCTCTTCTCTCATCTCGTGACGAAGCTTCGCATCAAGTGCTGAAAAAGGTTCATCCAGCAAAAGAACGGCAGGATTAAGGAGCAAGGATCTGCCAACCGCTACGCGCTGCTGCTGACCCCCGGAAAGTTCACCCGGATATTTGAGCTCAGCTCCAGGTAAGCGAACCAGCTGAAGAACTTCGTTAACAGCTTTTTCGATGTCAGCCTTTTTCATCTTGCGTATTTTGAGACCGAATGCCAGGTTGTCAAACACCGTCATATGCGGCCATAGATTGTAACCTTGAAACACCATGGAAGTCGGACGTTTTTCCGGAGGTGCTTTTAGCACGCTTTTGCCCTCAATGAGAATGTCTCCTGAATCTGGGTCGAGAAACCCTCCGATGCTGCGAAGCACCGTTGTTTTACCACAGCCTGATGGGCCCAGCAGTGTGATTAACTCGCCTTTGCGAACATCGAGGTTGATCCCTGATACGCCTTCACCAGTTTTATAGCGCTTCGTCAATTGTTGAACGGAAAGCTGAATGTCCATAGGTGCCCCCTAAAAGTTTTGTTGAGCATTGCTTCTAAGCGATTACTTCGAAACAAAACTCGCATCGGAAGCATACGCTTTGCTAATTGGAATATCGTCATTTGAGTTGGAAGCCGCTGGACATAATATCTGCACTCACAAAGCGCTGCGCGGCCAGCAGTAGGATAATCGTCGGCGCTGTCAAGATAATGGAAAATACAGCACCAGCGTAGGCTGGATAATCACTGATGATAGAGTACATGACGATCGGCATCGTTTTATAATTGGGGATACCCACCAGAAAAGTACCCTGGGCTTCATCAAGCGAGTTAAGGAACGTAAAGATCGAAGCCACGATAATACCTGGCATCGCCATCGGCAGCGTAATGCTGCGGAATACGCGGAACGGGGTCGCCCCCACATCCCTGGCTGACTCCTCCTGAGCTGTATGCACATTGCGGAAAGCAGCCGTTGGAATCCAGGTCATGAACATGAGTACATTGATCATATGGATCAAAACAACGCCTATCAAAGTGTTCATCAATCCCAGTTTGTAAAAGAGTACAGCGATCGAAACATAAAGTCCCATTTTCGGAAAAGCATGTGTCAGTAGAAACGAGAACAAGAAAAAACGGCTAAGCGGAAAACGTATGCGAGCAAACGCATAGGCCGCTGGGATACAAAGCACAATGGATAGAGCTGTCACGATGGATGCGATCATAAACGACAAGCCGATCGATTTCGCGATATCCTCCTGTTTTAACACAAATGTCCACCATTTGAGTGACCATTCGTGCGGCAAGATATCTGGGTAGGTCCATTTGCCGGTAAAAGCCAGTATGGCTAGGTTGAGCAGCGGGCCCAAGAAGAAGATGACGAACACAACAAGTATGATAAATTCCACGATTTTACGTGGCCCTATCGCTTTTAAATACCAACGCATGAGGACTAACCACTCCTTTTCGAGAGAATTTATTGGGTTGATTGCCGGACAATCAATCTGGGTACAAGCTGCTTGGGATTCTCAATGTTCACTTCCTGACGGATAAGCTTGTCTAACAAGCTCAAGGCCTGAGTCCCCATCTCCTCTGTATTGACCCTGACGGTAGTTAAAGAGGGTGAGAACATCGCCGCAAAATCGATATCATCAAAGCCTACAACCGCTACCTGTTCAGGAATGCGTACCGATTGCTCCAACATAAACTTCATGGCGCCCAGCGCTATCATATCGTTGGTGGCAAAAAGCGATGTAAACCCGCCTGCACGAAACTGCTCCCAGTGGCTGCGCATTAACTCATACCCTTCTCCGAAGGTGGAAGTCGAGGCCTGTAAGATCGATGATGATGGGATCGGAACCCCAATTCCTGCCATGTAATTCTTAAAACCTTTCAGCCTCAAATTGTGGCTGCGATGCGTCTGTGGTCCAGCAATCACGAAAATCTGACGATGTCCTAAATCCGTTAGATACTCGGCGACCATCCGTCCGCCTTCCTCGTCTTGATTAACAATATGCATGACGCCGTCGACATCCGTGGAGCCATTGACCATCACGTAGGGAACTCCGAAGTTCGTGATGTAATCAATGACGTTCTGCTGCAAGCGGCTGATCAGGATCAGTCCGTCCACCCTTTTTTCCATCATAAAATCAGCAGAACGCAGCGACATATCATGATCTGTTGTAACGAAAACGGAATAATTTAAACTTGCGGCTGTCATTAAAATAGCATCAAGAATTTTGCCGTAAAACGGATGAGACGCAATGGGATGATGCTGGCGATAAATAAGTACGCCAATGTTATGCGTTCTCTGTGAAACCATAGCCCTTGCTACTGCATTGGGCCTATATTGCAATTCTTCAATCAGCTGGAGCACCCTATCGCGTACCTCCAAGCTGGTATAGCCCTTGCCAGAAATCACCCGCGACACGGTTGATTTGGATACGCCGGCACGCAGGGCAATTTCCTTAATCGTAAGCTCCATGCTGCAACCTCATTTCTTCGTGTGAGACCGTTCCCACATATCAAAAATAACGTATTTTTGTTTTTCCTGTGTCAACCACAAGATAATAAATTGTAAATCTTCAAAACAATCAAATACCTTGATTACTTTTTTATGCTTCTTATCATAAAAAAAGACCGCCCATTAGCGAGCTAACATGCTCACTGGGCGGTCTTTTTCGACACATATTATAAGTTACTAATTTATTGTTTGATATTTACTCAAAATAAGTTATAATAACTGTAATTATTTTAAGTATAGAAGGGAAGTTTTAATTATGGCAACAGTACTTTATATCACTGCACACCCGCATGACAACCAAACATCATTCAGTCTAGCGGTAGGTAAAGAATTTATCGAGGCTTACCGTGAAGCGAATCAATCAGATGAGGTTATTCATGTTGATCTGTTCAAACAAGATATTCCACAAATTGATGCAGACGTATTCAGCGGTTGGGGAAAACTTCAATCAGGAACAGCTTTTGACCAGCTTTCTGATGCAGAAAAAGCAAAAGTAGCACGTTTAGGCGCTCTAGTTGACCAATTCGTAGCTGCAGATAAATATGTTTTCGTTTCTCCAATGTGGAACTTCTCATTCCCTCCAGTATTGAAAGCTTACATTGATGCAATTTCCGTTGCAGGTAAAACTTTCAAATATACGGAAAGTGGTCCTGTTGGTTTGTTGACAAACAAAAAAGGTCTACATATTCAAGCGAGTGGCGGCATTTATTCCGAAGGCCCTGCTGCTGCATTTGAAAGTGGCTTCAGCTACCTGAAAAAAATCTCGCAATTCTACGGCATCCCTTCCTTCGAAGCCATTTTTGTTGAAGGCATGGCTGTAGCGCCGGATCAAGCTCAATCCATTAAAGAAAAAGCAATTGCTCAAGCAAAAGAAGTTGCTGCTAGTTTCTAAGAAAATAGTAAGAACCCGCTAAATCTAGCGGGTTCTTTTTACGTTCAATGAATGAAGTTCTTGTAATCAGTCCATATTTTCAAATAGAAACATTCCCTTTACTGCGGCTCATTAACCAGAGGGTTAACCAAATAAATACAAAGCCTACTAGTTGTCCCACGGTCAGTTTTTGACCAAATACAACCCAGTTTATGCAGACACCTACTGCCGGGAAAGCAAGCTCGGCAAGCGTTGCAAAGAATGCCTTTGTTGATGACAGCCCCTTATAATAGAGGAGCATGCTGATCAACCCTGGGAAAAAGGCTTGGAACAGCAGGTTGACTGCAATAAGTGTTAGATCACCACTAGAGCCTCCTACATGCCAAGCATCGCCACTTACCAAAAGAACAACCGTTAGCAGCGGGATCGCCATCAGGAAGCGCAGTGATGTGACAACAGGGAAATCCAAGTTTTTTTGAAGCAGGAACTTACCCATGACGGTCGATCCCCCCCATAAGACAGCCGCCAGAATGGAAAATAAGCAGCTTAACATACCTAAATCCTTCAAGCCCATCTGCGGGGAAGCAAAACCAAACGTCAGCAGATACGTGCCTAAGAGCGCCATTACGATATAGGCAAAAAATTTAGAAGGCAGTGTCTCTTTAAGCAGCAAACGAGCCAATACAATGGCGAATAAGGGCTGCAATTTCTGCAAAAGCAAAACGGAGTTTGCACTGCCGTGAGCGAAAGCTGAAGTGAAGAGTATGGTGGCTATGGCCGATCCACCCCAAGAAATAAATAGAAGAGCGCCAATAATTGCTAGAGTTAGTTTGCCAGCTAAGGACTTACGGTACTTTATCAGCACCGGAAGTGCATAGCAGGCCAGCAGTAGATGCTCTATGAACACAATTTGAGCAGAGGAAAAACTTTTCAACAATAAGATTCGAAAAAGAGGGTCCAACCCCCACAGTGTAGCTCCGAGTGCCACATACCAGATCCCATTGATGCCCTTGGTACTTGATGAATACAAACTTGCGCGCTTACTTCCTAGCTTAAATACATTTTCCAATTCAAAAACCTCCCAATAGGAGAGACTTTGAGAGATTAGCTCAAAGATCCCTAGATGATGTTTTGAATTGAACCTTCTGAAAGAGACAATGCCCCTGTTTACAAGCAACAGGGGCATTGACAAACAGACCTATTAAAAATTGAATTTTTAACAAGTTGTCCTTCACCTTCTCTCATCCGGACTATACCGTCGGCCTTGGAATTTCACCAAGTCAGTCCCAATCCATACAGACTGGGAGTCGCGGGCTTTGGATACTTACGTATCCATCACCGCCGGTAGGGAATTTCACCCTGCCCCGAAGGTTCAAATCTTATTTTGTTTGTTTATTTGGTCCAAATAAACGCTAACGTTGAAAGTGATGTTAACACCGATAAATAAAAAAAGCAAGGATTTTCATCTCTGCTTCGCATTTTTCACTCTGATATATACCAACTTCTTCTCGTATTTATTTCACGTTGAGCTCTTAAAAGAATACGTAAGGCCTTATCAATTTCTTCCTCTGCTCGTCTCAGTTTATCTGCCGAGACACTTCGCTTCGAGGCTCCCAGTACATCTATCGCTTCGTTAATTTTGTCAATAATTTCTTCTCTTGAGACTCTCGTCATACCATTTTTCCCCTCCCTCGCACTTGGGCTTTTCATCATATCTTTATTCACTATTTCTTCTTCCACTATCTCTATATCTATTTCTTTTTTTGGAATTTCCTTCTTCACTCTTTCTTTCTTTACTGTATCTTTCTTTACTGTATCTTTCTTTACTATTCCTTTCTTCACTATTACTTTTTTCGGCATTACTTTTCACCCCCCATTTCCCCCATACTATATCTTATGCTTATGAGAGAAATGACGATTGGGTATATACCGACACTCATGATATATAATCCTACTAGTCAAAAAACATAGACGAACACACTAGTAATAGATACAAAAAGAAAAAGGGATCTCCAACTGTCTTATATATCTGACAGGGATACCCTTTATAATATCGGCTGGCGTCGTTTTATAAAAAGAAATATAACAACGCCAATTGCAATTCCAACAAATGAAAAGAGCATAGGAAGCCAAACTGGACCCAAGAGAAAACCGAAAGGTTGAAACACATCCGAATAGATGATTCCTACCGTCCCCAGAAAAGCGCCTAATACAAAAGGAATATACGCATACTCTGCCGTATCTCCCCCGTCTTTATAAGCATCCCAGATACCAAACATGTAAAGACAAGGGTAAAACATTAGCCAATGATAATCGGTTTGCTGGATGGCCTCTTGAATGTTTCCTTTGAAGCTGTTGATTATAATTTGATTGAGATCGGACATATAATTCACGATAAATTCCAATATGATCAACGTGATTCCTTTGACATATTTCCCGTTTAAAAATTGACCAAACCCAGGGAGTGCGATGGCCCATAATAATTTCTCAATTTTATTGGATTTGTGCATAGTTGTCATTTGGCAGACGGTGATTTGCCGTACTTGCTATGAACTCAGGTGAAGGCATCTTGCTATGGGATCGTTCCTCTACAAAATTTCCTCCTCTTACTTCGGGCGTAATCCTTTTTAATAAACCTACAAAACCTCTTATTGTAAACAAAGTAAAGTTAATTGATGCAAATGTATGAAGAACAGACCAGGATTTCCATCTAAACAAATCGGTTTTTCTTTCTAAAAACCATTGAAGCAAAGTCATTGGTCCACTAAAATATAAACTTCTCGTGAGGAGTTCAACTGGCTTGCTTTGATAAGTCGATCTTACCCAGATAACACTTAAAAGCGGATAGAATAACAAATCGTACAAAATATTCGTGTCAAATACTTTGGCGAAAGGACGAACGGGGTACGATATCTTCCCTTTTTTAATAAAGAAGGAATCTATCGAACTTGATAAAACGCATTTCGAAAAGAATACAGTCAGATACATGAGCAGGTTTTTACGTTTCAAGATGAATGGGGCAGCTGCTAATGATGAGGCAAATAAAATTCGTAATAATATCTTTTCCATATAGATCTTTCCCCCTCGCTTTTTTGCTATTGCTTCATACCTTCTAGTGTGGATAAAAGAACATTCTATTATGCATATAAGGAATTGTCAGCTAACCAAAGAACTAAAAAGAGCTGCCGCGGGCAGCTCTATTTATGTTTGACTGACATTTGTATAATAAGGGGATAGATAAAACACATCTCTAGTTAGACAGGATGGTATTAGATGAACGATAAAATTGTAATGCCGGTATGGACAATTGGCTTGTTCATTGTGGTCATGAATACGACGATGTTCAATGTTTCTATCCCTAGTATTATTCAAGATCTTGGCATCACCGCAGATCTCGGGTCGTGGGTAATTTCAAGCTACTCCATCGGGTATGCCTTATCAACAGTTATTTACAGCAGGCTTTCAGATGTCCTATCGATTCGCAAGCTGCTGACCGTGGGGCTCTTGGTGCTTGGATCTTCATCGGTTTTCGGATTATTTGCCCGGGATTTCAATGCATTGCTTATGGCTCGAATTCTTCAGTCCGCAGGTGCAGGGGCGATGGCCGGCCTTGGTTTGGTTCTGGCTAGTCGATATATTCCGATCGAAAGACGGGGGTCAGCCATCGCCATGATTTCCGCAGGGAGTGCTATGGCTTTCGGGCTCGGTCCGATCGTTGGCGGCTTGATTAGCGAATACCTTGGTTGGAACGGGTTATTTGCAGTTACATGTCTAGTTCTGGTCATACTTCCAATTCTCGTGCGTTTGCTTCCCAAAGAAAATGCGACAGCCTTTCGGTTCGATATTCTGGGTGCTCTCTTAACGATCGTCAATGCTACTACGCTGCTTTTAGCTGTGACACAACTTTCTGTCTCCTGGCTTGTCGCGAGTTGTCTTTCATTGCTTGTACACACTTGGCACTTGAAACGAGCGAACAATACGTTCATTAACCCAGAATTATTAGGCAATCCAGCTTATCGTAAACTTGTTACGATTGGGTTTTGTATCTTAGTATTGAACCTTGGCAATTTATTTCTTATGCCGTTGGTGTTAGCCAAGGTCTTTGATCACTCGGCTATGATGATTGGCTTAACCATTGCGCCAGGAGCCATTTTATCGGCCTTCTTAACACGTTTCGTCGGACGATGGATTGATCGATACGGTAATCTACGCTTTATGTTTATAGGGCATTGTATTTTATCTTTCGTTATGATCGCTTTTTATTTGACTCTCGGCGCTTCACCACTTGTTATACTTCTTGGATATCTTTGTTTTTCTCCTGCTTTTTCAGCAACGATAGCGTCTTTGAACAACGAGACCTCACGTATTCTTCCAAAATCATTAATAGGATCGGGCATGGGGCTCATGCAGCTAATCCAATTTTTTGGAGGTTCAATTTCTGTTGCGATTTGTGGCATACTACTCGAAATTCAAAAGAATACGTCACTTCCTTATTCCTTCAAACACGTCTATGGCCTTTTATTTTTGATAGGTCTGAGTTCTCTGGGCATGTTGCTGTGGTACAAGCTTACAGCACCTCTGGCAGTTTCCTACGGAGATAAATGATAAATCCTTTTTTAATTGGACAGTCTAATTCTTAGAGGTGATATAGATATGAACGAAACACAATTAAAACTAACTTCGACTGAAATCGGAGCTTTGTGGGGGCAATATGTAAATGAAACTATGGTAAATCAAGTAAATAAATATATGCTTTCCATTATAGAAGATACGTCCATTAGAGAGATTTTTGCCGATGCAATAAAAATATCAGAAAATCAATTGCAGCAGGTTTCGACTTTTATTCTTAATGATGGATTTCCATTACCCATTGGTTTTTCAGAAGCAGATACCAATCCCAATATTGGAAGGTTATTTTCAGATGTTTTCTGTTTGGATTATTTGTATCTCATGACCATACATGGATTAAACGGTCACGTATATTCGCTTACTACATCAGTTAGAAGAGATTTAAGGGATTTTTTTGATTCGTGTTTGACGGATGGAAAAAATATGTTCCAACGTACCGTTGATTTATTACTTGAAAAGGGGCACTTTCAAAGAGACCCGTATTTCTTCCCCCGTGCAAACCCAGAGTTTATTGATAGCAAAAAATATCTCGATGGTTTTTGGGGAGATAAACGTCCTCTTTCAGCCATTGAAATAGGTAATATTTCCCTAAACTTAAAGAAAAGTATTATGGCAAAAACACTTGGAATTGCATTTAGTCAAATTGCCGGATCCAAAGAAATAAGGAAATTTCTAACAGATGCCGTTCAAACGTCAAATGACCACATTCAATTGCTAAGTAAAAAACTAAAAGATGATAATTTACCTGTTCCGATGTCATGGGAAACGGAAATAACCGAATCTACAGATTCACCGTTTTCAGATAAACTTATCATGTATCACACTGGTTTTTTGTTTCTGACTTCTCAATCCTATCATGGATTAGGACTAGCAGGTTCCATGAGGTCTGATCTAATTCTTGATTATGAGCGAATCATTCTCAAAGATCTAACTGTGTCAAAAAATTGGTTTGATCTCATGATAAAAAATAAATGGTTGGAGCAACCTCCAATTGCACCAAACAGAAAAGAAATTGCAAAAGACCAATAGTTTTCCACATATGATTAAAGCCCTCTTTGTAAGAATTCAAAAAGGGCTTTTCAGCAATTATGAAATTTAGTTTTATATTTTATATATGATTGTTTCATAGCTATCGATCCATAGACTGGATGAATCATTTTCAGGGCGGCGGTTGTCTCTTCCGGTTCGATAGATCACATTTTTACTGTCCTTGATAACATCGCCTGCTAACGCGTCATTATCTAATTGAACAAACAAAGCATCCTTTGTTAAGTTAACTATGATCAAATACTTACAATCCTCGTACTGCCTCAAGTAAGATAAAACCTGCTCTTCAGAGTTGCGAATGAACATTAATTCTCCCCTCCAAAATGCCGGATTGTTCGTCCGAAGATGAATCAGAAATTGATAGTGCTCGAACATATCCATATCGAATTGATCCCAGTTCAGCTTATATTCATCGAATAAGGATGTCCATGTTTCCAACGTACTCTCATTAAATTCCTGCCCCATCATGATGCATGGAACACCTTCAAGCGTCAGCAAGATAGAAGCTGCAGCTTTTGCAAGCTTTTCGCCAAAAAAGTCACATGCTCTCGACCGTTCTTTTTCCTCCAGCCAACTCATTCTTAGCGCATTCCTAGGAAAGCTGTACTTATAAGAGTTATAAATCGTTATAAAATCGCTCTGTGTGATTGTACCGTCAACCATATCGCTTATCAGAATGCGGGGGCTGCCGTCGTAAGTCAAGTCACAAGATTCAATATGATGATACTCATCGTAGGACTGTGAGATTAGGATGAGATCAGCTTTTACTTCTTGGAGCGCATGCTTAATTTCAGAGAGAAAATCAAAGGGAGTTATGTCCGAATCGTCCAATCGAATACCGTCAAAATCAAACTCGACTATCCAATATTTCATAGCCTCAATGACATATTTCCTCATCTCACGGTTACTAAATTCTAGCCCAGCGAAATACGCCCGATTGGGAACATCATAATAGATCTCATCTTGTTCATTTCGAGTAAAATATTCCGGATGGCTTCTTGTCATAATGTGATCCACACTTGTGCGGTTCAACACCCAATCCATAATGACTTTGATCCCGTTGTCATGAGCTTTTCGAATAAATGAGAGTAGATCCTCTTTGGTTCCGAAGCTGGGATCAATGGAATAAAAATCTTTTACCGCATAGGGGTCGCCATACTTACCTAACCGTCCCTCATGTCCAACTTCGTTGAAAGGCATCAGCCAAAGTGTATTTATCCCCATTTTTTTGAAATAGTCGATTTTGTCTGTTAGTCCATTAAAACCATTTTCGGTAAACGCCCTGAGATGAAGTTCATAAATCACCGATTTTTTAATCCAGTCGGGACTTTGGATAGCCGTAAAGTTTTCATACATAAATCCAGGTTGTTCTTTTGAAACATCAAGGGTTCTGATCAGTACTTCTCCCTGTTCAGTAACTGTAATAGCGGAGTTATTTTGCCCATCTTCCGACACACTCGGATTCAATGGGTCCAAAATCCATGCTTCTCCATTCACTACAAACTTATATAGATGTCTACCCTTAGGTATCGCTAACTCAATCTCCCAACCTTTCGCATCTTCCCTTTTGTTCATATAGTTTCTATCGCCGTTCCAGTTATTAAAGGTCCCTGCTAAGGCGACACTATCAACTTCAATATCTGTGTAATAAACAAACCGCACGCCATTTGTTCCTTTTGTTGGAAAGTCAGGTGACATTGTATGAGCTCCTTCGTATTCATCTCTTCTCCTATAGTAGCAGTAAAGAAAAAGGCTGCCCATATCCGATTCCACTCCATTATGATGCTATTCTGTTGTGATCATTGTGCCCAAGCCAGTAGTTTCATGAGTTCGGGCTATCATAGTGTCTTTAAAGCTTTTAGGAGAACATTGATGGTGTCGTTTAAAAAGTTTGTAGAAGTGGGAAATGTTCGGTAAGCCAACCTGTTCAGCAATCTGAGCAATGCTAAGATCTTCGGTCAAAAGGAGACGTTCGGCATATTTGATTCTGCGGTGAATCACATAGTCTGTGAAGGAAATGCCCATGATCTGTTTGAAATATTTGAGGAAATAGGTATAGCTGAAATTAACGAGGTGACATGCTTGCTGGGCAGATATTTTATCCGATAAATGGGCTTCCACATAATCGAACACCGACTTTAAGTTGGAGTCGTTTATCGATCGGCTTGGTCCTAACAATCCCATGTTGTCATGACGTAATAATAAAAAAATACATTTCTTTACCAAATAGTTCATTGCGAGCTCATAGCCCCTCTGCCTCTGCTGATGTTCTTGCTGCAATTCAATGACCGTGTTGAAGAATTGTTGACGCAGTTCCGAATCTTTAAACAATGTGTTTAGTTCAACTAAAGGTAGGATTGACTCCTGAAACAGATACAAGTATGGAAGCATGTTGGAATCAAAGAATGCTTCCAGCTCAAATTGAAGCGCTACATAATCAACGACCTCGTTTTGTTTTCTCAGATCGATATGGGGTTGGCAAGAACCCAATATCAGCACATCTCCCGCTTGCAAGTGGTATACCTCCGCAGGTGTGTGAATTTCCATTCTTCCGGACCGAACAGCTATAATCTCTATTTGAGGATGGAAATGCCATCCATCTTGACATATTTTCATGCTGTTAAAGCTAAGCACTTGAATACGAAGAAGAGGATCATCATAATGAATCGGCTCTTTAAATATGTTCATATCGTTCCTCCAGAACTGAAAGGGCTATGTGTTTAACGGAATTCCATGAAGACAAACTTTACCTATTAACCTGCCCTTTACTTCAAAGAATAAAGCAGGTCGCCCTAAGCGCCTGCTTTTATGGTACGTCTTTATTCTCCACAAGTCATTACTTAATCGTTGCGACTGCCATGAATCGTTCCGTTTCGCCCGTTGCCAGATTCATCCTTGGCCCCTACGTTGAAAGTCCAATAGCCTGCAAGGCCCGTATGGTTTTCGGTTTCAACATGGTTGTTCATATCATCTTGGATTTCAACTTCTGTTCTTACCGTCGTCCAGAATCTGACCTCTCCGATCTGACCATTGAAATATCGAGGATCCTCCAAAAAATCGGCGCCAATCGTAATCGGGGACGAATTTGTCTTGTAAGTGACGCCCGAACTCATGGAATCGAGTACTCCATTAATGTATAATCTCATAGTTTGAGTCGTACCGTCGTATAAAGCTGCTAAATGATACCATTTATTTAATTCAAGGTTGGTAACTGAATTAACCTCCATTCCATCCCCTATCTGGAAGTTTATTTTATTGTAGTCAGGATAAGTCGGCGGACCGTCACTCAAACGAAGTGTGAAGGAATCTTGACCGTGCGCTTGATATTTGGACACAATTCCTGTCTTCCATTCGAAATCCTTCGGTTTAACCCATGCTTCGATCGTGAATGACGATAAATTATAGACCATGTCATTCGCGATTTCTACATAATCGCCGGCACCGTTGAAATCCAAAGCTTGATGCGGTTCGGCGACAATTAGAATAGGTGGGGTCATAACAGAGACTCTATTCGATTCCCCTGCCTTGGGTCCTCCTGTTACTATCAATTTAAATTCATAGGATGTGTTCGGTGTAAGTCCGGTTACGGTATAGGTTGCATCGCTGACGCTGAGAGTCCCTGCGTCCATAAATGTTGATTCCGCAGCAGTCTTCTTTAACAACTTCACACTTGTCGCCCCAAATGGCTTGCTAAAAGTAAAGGTCGCGTATGTGGCTGACGTAGCAGTTGGTACAATGGTGAAATCATCGATTGGATATGCTATCGTGTTTGGTTCAATTCGAGAAAGTAAATATTCAATCTCCCCTTTGAGGCCAAATATACCATCTCCATTCATATCCCACTCGTGGTCAGCCACGTCTGAAGCAATCGGTACGATGTCTTCAATATTGAAGGCTTCGTTATCATCGACAACGATAGGAGGCAAAGAAAAAGTATTCGTTTCACTGTTCGATACGACTTTTGCTGTAAGCATGTGCACTCCATTACGAAGTGGAGGCAATTCAAGAATTACATTCGAATTTCCATTCCCGTCTTTATAAGCAAGCTTCGATATGCCTTCAAAAATCTCGATCGTTGAGCCTATTGGAGCTCGCATAATAACTTCAGGTGTAGTGTCCATTATAACCGTTCGTATAGGTGAGATTAGTATAGACGGTGTAGGTACGCTAGCAATAGCATGATTCTCTTTGCTTAATAACGCGTATCCACTGGAAACTAACACGAATGTTGCGAGCATTAGTCTAGCAAGTGCCCATTTCATTAATCTTCGTTTCATCTTGATCCAGTTCCTCCCCGATCCAATATAGCTTTTTATTTATTATCATAAATCTGGAAATAAATCTCACTGAATTATAGCATATTTTTCTTATTCGACGCCCGTATTCTCATATTCCTTGCTGTTCCAGTTAGGCCCCGTTTGAAACCCGATTTACCTCCAAGCCTTTTCGGTTAAAGTAAACTATTTTTATTGCAATACATACAAGTGCCAACATAATAAACAATAAACCACTCCATATAGTCCCTTTCATTCCTGTAGTGGTAATAAACCACCCACCTGCTAAGGAACCGATGGACACACCCAGATTAATGAAGGAAATATATAACCCCGTGGCAAATTCAGGAGCTTCCGGAGCTTCAGAAGTTAACCATATCTGGGTTACGATGAGACCACTGGTATGAGCGGCTCCCCACAAAACCACAATAACAATGATAGGAACAATGGATTTTTCCCCCATGTAAAGCAGCAAGAACGAGATGGCTAATACGATCGGATGGAAAACAGTCGTTCTGACCCTATTTTTCCCAATCAATCTCCCTGCCAATAAGTTACCTGCCACTCCCCCTACACCGAAAATGACAAGCATAACACTAACGATTTTCCCACTCAACCCCATCACTTGTTCCAAGTATTCGGCAGCATAGCTATAGACCGAAAACATAGCGGCAAATATGAAAGTTGCAGCTCCAATATTGATCCAAAGGGGGACTTTACGCAATATTCCGAGCTGTTCCCCATAAGAGACTTTCTCAGCTTTGGACGATTTCGGAAGCATGATGGCGATCCCCACACTAGCAGCGGTGTTTACAACGGCACAAAATATAAAAGCGGCCTCAAATGAGAATTGATCTACGAGATAGGTTGTTATCGGAATTCCAAGTACCATACCCATACTAGTACCAACAAATGCTTTCGCAGAAGCTTGAGTGGATTTTTCCTTTGGATAGAGCGAAACTGCAGCTGCAAAGGCCAAGGAAAAATATACGGGATGGAACAATGCCGGGATAATCCGAAGTGCCAGCAAAACATAAAAATTAGGAGCATAAGCTGATAATAAACTACTTCCAGCAAAAATGAGTAAAGACACCATTATTACGTTTTTACGATTATATTTAGAAAGAATCAGTACCATAAAGGGACCACATAGTGCTATAACAAGTGCAAACACCCCGACGAGCATGCCGGCCTGAGACGTGCTGACATTGAAACGCTCCGTAATAGCTGGTAAAATTCCAACAACGCCAAACTCAATGGTATACACGCCGAATAAGCCCAGAGCGATAAAGAATATAGGGTTTATCTTCAGTTCATTCATTCGTTCCTGATCCCGTCATAAACGGCTTCACAAAGATCAACGGTAAACTGGCCTGACATGCCTTCCAAAGCTGTATTGGTAAACGCTACGACACTTAGTTGCTTCTCAGGATCAACTAACCAGGAATGACCATAGGTACCACCCATGCGCCAGGTGCCCGGTGATTCCGGAGTGTTTGCGGCGATAGGATCATTGAGCAGTATAAATCCTAGGCCAAAGCCTCTCCCTGGCCAATAGGCCATTGGCAGATCACCTATTTGGTTAGTAGCCATCTCCCGAACCAGACTCTCCGGCATCAGGGGTGCTCCGCCCTTGCGTAATGCTTCCAGCAGCAGCAATAAGTCGCCGGCGCTCCCGACCATGCCGGCTCCACCGGAGTGATAGGCCGTATCGTCAAGTGCCCGGCCAGGGGCAAGCCGGAAGCCAGCCGTGCCTTCTATAAAATCAATGCTATCGGGATCACGCAAAGGCCGTGGCTCTGGAACAGCATTGGCATAGGCCGTCGTTAGTCGCTCTGGATCGACTGCTGTAAACGCAGTGTCGTCCATGCCAAGCGGCGCTGTAACTAGCGTACGAATGGCTTCGCCAAGCGGTAAATCTGTAACCTTCGCAATCACGGCGCCGAGAACATCAGTCGCGATTGAATATTTCCACTGAGTGCCAGGCGTGTAAAGGAGCGGAACAGAGGCAATACGACGCAGGTTCTCTTCCAAAGTAATACCAGCCTGATCCATACCATCCGATACACCGGCGCGATGATAGGGACCATTCTCTTCCTGAAAAAAGCGATAAGTCAGTCCTGCCGTGTGCGTCATCAAATGCCAAATCGTCAAATTCGCGAATTCTCCGCTCTCCAAACGTGGGCGAAACTCTGGAAGCCAACGATCAACGCGGTCGTCCAGTCGTAAGCGTCCCTGCGAAACTAGTACCATCGCAGCTGTTGAAACGATAGGTTTAGTTACAGAAGCAAGCCTAAATAAGGCATTTCCTTGCATCGCCTGATTCTTTTCACGGTCTGCAAAACCGGCAGCGCGGTTATAAACCAGTACCCCGTCTATCGCTATTTTAATGACAGCGCCGACCAACCGTTTATCGGCAAGGGTACGATCGATTACTTCATCCATGCGTGATTGTAATCGCTCAGGATTCATTCTGTTTGTATTCAACTTATTCATTGGTTTTCATCCTCTCTGAATAGGAAAGATTTGATCACTTCACTATTGTTAGTTTATTATAATAATTAAGTGACTTGCTTTACATAAGGCATTCAAGTTATATCTACTCTTTAACAAATAAAAACGAGTTAGTTTATAAACAAAACTTTAAATTTAAAGGAGCCGATTTCAATGGACCATGTTGATAAACAAATCCTTTACCATCTTCAAAACCAAGCAAGAATATCAATGACGGAACTAGGCAAGTGTGTCGGGTTATCGCAACCCGCAGTAACGGAGAGAGTAAGACGTATGGAGGAAAAAGGGATCATCCAGGAGTATCGCACCATGATTTCCCCGGAGAAAATCGGGAAGCAAGCAGCCGCCTACATCCTATTTCGTACGTGGGATTGTCATGCATTCCTTGATTTTTGCCGCTCATCACCCGATGTCGTCGAATGCAACCGCATAAGCGGAGAGCACAACTACTTATTGAAAGTAATGACCGACTCCACACGGTCTCTCGAAGAGTTCGGCAACCAATGTGATAAATATGGGACGTATACGATTCTAATCGTGATGTCATCACCAATTGAACCTAAACTTCTTATCCCATCGCTTGAAGAGGCAAACTTACTTGCGGATCTAGAATAAAGTAGATAACAAAAAGGAATCCGGCATAAAACCGGATTCCTAGTACTTTAATTGTTCATCTTGCACTCAACCATCATCTAATCCTCTAAAACAACCTCAAAAGATATGCGAACCATCTCAGTATTCAACGTTTCCCCCAAATAGATGATATCGTAAGATCCCACTGGAAGATTCAGATCAGTGAATATAATTTTCCCATCCGGCTGACTAGCCGAATTGGTTTTAATATGCGCAATGGTAGTAATAGGTAGAATCTCACTTGGTACAGCACCTCTTGGGAAAATACCGAACGCATCTTCTCCCACTGACCCCTTGTAAGTAACTTCAATTAAATCGCGAGTCTGATAAACGGCCTTGTCTATCTGCATTGTCGGGCTACCGAGCGTCAGATCGGGATCGTCTTCAGGGTCCACTATCGGAATTAACGAAGGAAGTGGTACTGTGAAAGTGGCATCCTCAATCCACGTTTTTGCGAGAAAGTCCCTTCCTTTTACGACTACTTTATGATCATATACCTCTACGAAATATCCCTGGGAACCAGCTTTCTCCACATCCTCATCCGTCCATAAATAGGCTGTGGAGGCTGCATTAAACATAGTTGCATACTTTGCGTTATACATGGTATCTGCCGAGCCCAGTTCCCAATGGGTATGACCCGTAAATACAATCGTTTGTGGATGCTTAGCAAGAATTGTCTTAAGCTCCTTATCCTGTCGAATACCATGCCAACCGAACTTGTTTTGTGACCCTGAAACGGTGTTTTTCAAAGGCTGATGAACGAAAATAAAGGACGGTTTGTGAACCTCTTCGTGCTCCGATAACTTAAGATCTAACCACTCAAGCTGCGTCTCTGATAAATACGAAAAATCTTTTAACCCTATCTCTGTCCCTAGGAAAATAAAATGATAGTCGTTCATCCAAACATCGTAATACTTTTTATCCATACCCGTACTTGCTGTAAAATAAGACATTTGGGTATCAAGGTCCGCCCAACGAACATCATGGTTGCCGTAAGTAAAATAGATGGGTGGCAGACCCTCTCTATGATCCTTCAAAATTTGAGTCATCGTTTCAAATTCTGTTTGCTTGCCATTGTTAGTCAGATCACCAATATGCATAATTCCTTGACTATCGGGCGAAGTTGCCCTGATATCCTGTATGGCCTGAATGAAATTTTGCGAATGTACGCCTTCTATTTCATCCTCAACATGTGTATCTGTAATGACAGCGAATTTGATATTCGGCTTTTTGTCTTGTCCTTCATTTATATACTCCGCCATTTATTTCCCGCCTTTGAGTTTTTTGGAACTTTTCAATCCTATCGAAAATGACCTCGCTTTTGATGGGTTTGCTGATGTAATCATCCATTCCAGCTTCAAGACATTTTTCGCGATCGCCTTTTAAAGCGTTAGCTGTCACAGCAATTATGTAAGGGACTTTCTCTGGTGGCATAGTTTCTTTGATCTGTTTGGTCGTTTCGAGACCATTCAGGACAGGCATCTGGATGTCCATAAAGATGATATCATATGTTTCGTAAGCCAGCGCTCGAATAACCTGATTGCCATTTTCTACAATGCTAGTGAAATGCCCCATCTTTTCAATCATTTTTCTTAATACGAGCTGATTAATTTGATTATCTTCAGCTATTAGAACTTTCAAAGGTTTTTGAACAAAAAAGATCTCCTGTAATGAAGAGTCTTCTTGATACGATACCTCTTCTTTAAACCAAACTGTAAAAACAAAAGTCGCCCCAGGTTCGCCCGTTTGTTCGATCCAAATATCTCCACCCATCAACCCAACAATTTTTTTGCTAATGGCTAAGCCTAGTCCAGTTCCTTCCGATTGCCGCGTCATGAAACTATCCAATTGATAGAATGGGTCAAACAAATGATTGAGTTTTTCCTTGGGGATACCAATCCCAGTGTCTTTAATTGAGATTTTAAGCTGGAGCTTTTGATTTTCCCGCCCATTATTTTCCACCTCAATGAAAACCCCGCCGCTATATGTGAACTTGATCGCATTACTAATGAGATTCATTAATACTTGCTTAACGCGATCGTAATCACCAATTAATTTATATGGTAATTCTGTAATCATAGAAACTTGAATATCGAGCTTTTTTTCATGTGCTTTTGGCATCAGTACAGCGAGCGTATCGTCGATACAGTCTCTAATATCAAATGGCTGCTCTTGTAATTCAGTCTTGCCTGCTTCAATTTTGGAAAAGTCCAAAATATCATTAATAATCTTAATCAGCGTGTTCCCGCTTTTATTAATGATTTCTACATATTCTTTTTGCTCGTCATCCAAATCCGTCGTAGTTAATAGCAAGTCGGTCATGCCGATCACACCATTCATAGGGGTCCTGATTTCATGGCTCATCATGGCTAAAAACTCACTCTTTGCTTTATTTGTATTTTCGGCAGCTTCCTTAGCAATAAGCAGTTGTTTCTGTTCAGTCATATCTTTCGCAATAACATAGTACCCGACGTTTTCCTTATTTATGATGATGGGCGCTATCGTTGTTAACACTTCAACATGATGTCCATCTTTATGTCTGATTTTATTAATCTTTCTTTCCGTAGTAACGTCTTCAATGGAATAGGAAAGTATCCTACGGAGATTTCGTTCACCAATAAATTTGGAAATACGCTCTCCTCTCATCTCAATAACCTTATATCCAGTCAGTCGTTCTGCCATTTCGTTGGTGTTAATGATCCTGCCTTTCACATCCAGGGAAATAATAGCATCGTGGTTGTATTTTTTCAGAGACGTATAGCGCTCAACAGACTCTTGCAGCTTCAACTCTACTTTTTTACGTTCCGTAATGTCCTGTGTAGTTCCATTCATTTTGACAGGAATTCCATTTTCGTCGAATGTTACTGAAACGCGAATTTGCATATACTTAATAGTTCCATCGAGCTGCAGATTGCGAAATTCCGAGCTAATCGTTGTACCTTGCATGGTTTGATCAATGAATTCATGAAATCGTTGTTGATCCTCTGGATGAATCATAAATGCAAGATCCGTCGGATTGGATGGTAAATTTTTTTTGAACAAGTTATTAATTTGGTAAAATTCTTCAGAGAATGTGATCTTATCGTCAAGAATATCCAATTCCCAACTGCCAAGCATGGCAATATGCTGAGCCTCCGCAAGATTATCCTGGTATTTCTTTCGCTCTGTAATATCCCGCCCGATCCCTAATACCTTCTGTAAACGGCCTTGATCATCTCTAATGAGTTTAATCGCAGTCTCAAACCAAATATACGTACCATTCTTATGGCGTGAACGATAGGTAACTACCTCATTATCCGAAAAAGGTTCAGATCTTATTTTTTCTAAGTCTTCAGGATGATTTAATTCAGAACTATCTTTTCCGATCAATTCTTCTGTCTCATATCCCAATAAATCACGAACGGAGGGTGATAAATACTCGATGTTACCATCAGGATTCACTAAAGTAATAATATCTTGAGCATTTTCTGAGATAAGTTCATACAATTCTTCAATCTTTAAAAGTTTTTGTTCAGTGGCTATTTTATCTGAAATATCGATGATATGAACAATAAAGTATAATGGTGTTCCTTGTTTTTCGTCTCGTACCAAAGAGAGCCTTACAGACGCCCAAATCAGGTTACCGTTCTTCTGAATACAACGCTTTTCTAACTCATAGAATAGTGAATTTCCATTCAATACCTCTTGGATTAGTGCATTAACTTTATTCAAATCATCAGGATGGGTTATTTCCTTAAGTGTAAGTCCAATTGCTTCTTGCTCCGTATAACCGAGAGTTGGATAGAAAGAGGGATTGACACTCCTGATAGTTCCATCCATGGACACCAACGCTATAGCATTTGGAGCAAACGTATATACTTGTTGATAAACAGAGTCTCGATCGAAATCTACCTTAGGCATTTGAAAACCTCCAGTCGTCAATGTACCCCCTATTACTACTATATAATGCTATCTAAATATAACATGACTTTTATAGTGAACTGAAATTGGCATTATCTTTTACTTAGAAATTCACAATTTGCCTTCACGTATTGTTCTCCAGTCGTGCTTACAACAATATCGTCATCATGAGATTGAATAATGACATTTTCACCAATTTGTTCACCTTGTAAAAAGATCGAGATTGGCTGTCGAAATACCCGCATCCTTTCAAAGTCTGAAGGTTCTATCAGTTTGCGTTGTTTTGGCATGTTTTTCTCCTTTAAAGATATATGTTATTACATTATTGCATAAATAAGGATCAAAATCAGGTATTATCAAAAAGGACCTTGTCAAATGTCTAAAATCATCATGTCCACTCAGAATTGGTTCGCTCCGTTCATTACCAGCAAGAATTTGAGACACAGATGCCTACGAAAATGAATACACTACATCACAAGAGTGAATGAAAGGGAGTGGGAATCGGATGAAACAGACGAAGACGGCTTTTCAGTGGAATAGCATCACACACATCTTCACGCCGGAACTCACGTCCAATCCGCAACTGCGGCTGCAAAAGCCTGAACTCATTGAATCCGATATCCGAGGCGAATTGAAACGGTATTCCGGAAAGTCCGATGCCCTTCCGCAAGGACAACCCGGCTATCGAATCCATAAAATGCCGGAATATCTTATTGTTAATGTACCGAGCGTGCAAAAGACCTATATTTCGCGGTCAAACTGCCCAAAGGATGAGCTTTATGCCGAATGTGTTTAACATCTTTAACATCAATATCAATCAAGTCGCTACTGGCGGCGTCGTCAATTTCGGAGACAACCTGTTGCGCGGAAATGCGGCAAATTCCAAAGCGGTCGGAGGCAACACTGTCATCGGTGACGCCACATCTTCAGTTAATACGGACCGAAACAGCGTTCTGGATCCGGATATCATCGATCAGGGAAATAGCAACCTCGTATAGGAGAGCGCAAGCGATGAACTTTTATATTAACCATATTAAAATCAACTCCATCGCCAACCTGGGCTCCCTCAATATAGGCTACAACATTTTGTCGGATAACAGGGCGACGGAGATTGCGGAAGGCGTGAACGAGAAGACGTCCGCCGTGGTTCCGGAAGAAGAGTTGATACCGCCCATACACCCTGTAGCCAAATGATCGGTGGCTGTAAAGTCAAGTTTTTCCATACCTGAAGGAGGCGGCATCATGTATGATGCACATGCTTATCTGCACTCCTGTATATGCCAATTCGAACAAAGAATTGCCATGCTAGAGTTTAAGCAATGCGAGTTGAAGGCGGAAAATCAACGATTGAAAGATCAGCTCCAGGCTCAACTGAAGGATCATCTGGATAACCAGCTCAAAGAGAAGCTGAACAATTATTTGGCCGATCTAAAGCACACAACGCCCCCGAATATTACCTACAAAATTCAGGAACTGCACGTAAACGAGCTGAAAGGTACGCTGAACATCGGTCTGACGTCCACCGCAACTACCGAAGAGTTGCACGGTATGATCGACAAGCTGAAAACCAATCAGGGGCATACCACCGAAAACATGTTTTTTTCACAGGATTCAGAGAGCCCCTAGGGTCACCCATTAAACCTGTAGCAATTCCAACTAGGATCAGTGGTATATGTCCGAATTTCGCCAATTCGAGTCATTAGGAGAGATGAATAGGTTTTCGATAATCTGCAAAAAAAAAGAGAGGATAGCATAATGCCATCCTCCTGAATGATCCGTATTGCAAATGGGGGTATTTTTCTTAATGATTGTCTGATTGATCATGAGGCACTATGACGATAGCAGAAGTAACCGTTTGGTTGCCCGCTTTGTCCGTTGCTGTATAGGTTATGGTATAGATGCGACCTTTTTCTGCACGTAAACTAAATGAAGTGGCCGCAGTACCGATATTAGCCCCAATGTCACCTTGACCACTATCCGGCTCATTGCTGGTAATGGAGGTTAACACCACAGAGGCAACGCCTGACGCAGCATCGCTCGAATTCAGCGTAGCATGAATCGTCACCATTTTATGATTCGCCGGCCATATTGACGTATTATCTAATTGAACGGTTAATACTGGAGCCGTTTTGTCAATCTTGAACTCGATGGTTTTGATCGGTTCTACATTGCCTGCTAGATCCGTGCTGCGATAACCGACCTTATAGTTCCCTTCACCAAAGGCAGGAATGGAACCGGTATAGGCAATCCAACCCCCGTCATTCACTTGGTATTCTGTTTTTGCCATGCCATATACATTATCACTTACAGAGAAGCTTACCGTTACATCCGACATATACCATCCGTTGCTGCCATTAGGTGCAGTCGGACTTAAAGATGCGACACTTACGGGTGCAATCTTATCGATATTGCTTATGACAATGCTAGTTACATTGGATACGTTACCTGCCGCATCCGTTCCTCTTGCATACACGGTTTCATTTGCTAAAAGGACAATAGGTGCCGTGTACGCTGTCCATGTGCCACTTGCGCCCACTTTATATTCCTTCACCGCTGCGTCAGTTGGATAGTTAATCGTTACCGTGACACCTGTGTTCGTCGGTGCTGTAATATCTGCAGCTAAGGTTGCATCTGCTGGTGGTGTTGTATCAATGACCAATTTCACCACTACCGCAGCAGTGGCCTGCTTTCCTCCGTACGTTGCCGTAACGACGGTTTCACCTTGCGATACACCGATGATCGTACCGCTCGTAACCGTTGCGAATGAAGTATTCCCGACCTCGAACATAGATGCCGTTGTCACGTCTTGATTTGTACCGTCCGAATACTGTCCGGTCACTTTCACCGCTGCGGATTGTCCTTTATACACTTCATAGCTCGCTGCGTCAAACGCGAGTGTTTGCAGCGTCGGTGCTTCAACGATCTTATAAACGTTCAGTTCGGATGCGGAAGCAAAGTTGCCTGCACCCGCAGTTGCTTCAAGCTTGATGTAAGAAGCATTTACTGGAGCGAAGTTCACTTCTTTCAGCAAGTTGTTTTGCAGCCACGCACCGCTTGCTACTTTCGTATATTGCACACCGTCTTGGCTGACGTATACGTTGTATGCAGTGATTGTGCCGTTACCGCCATCGGGACGGGGCAAATAGTCCAGTTTGCTGATTTTGTAAGCTCCACCCAAATTCAAGATAATCGATTGTGGCAGTGGATCGGTACCGAACCATTTGATATGCCACCACGTGTTCACATCGCCGTCGAGTGCATTGCTTGGGTCATCTCCAGGTTGGAAGCTTGTAGCCGTTGCCGTCATTTGGCTTTGCGTAATTTTCACCAAACCTGTTTGCCCGGTTACGGTGACATCCACAGTCGCTTTGAAGCCTCCATCCGCCGTAGTGACCGTAATTGTTGCCGTGCCTGCTCCTTTTGGAGATACGACGCCGTTTCCGTCCACCATCGCGATGCCCGGATTACTGCTGCTCCACGTAACCGAAGTGTTCGCCGCATTCAGAGGCGCTACCGCTGCCTCTAGAGCAACAGGCGCATCAAGTACATTCAAATTCAATGCCGTTTGATTCAGCGTTACACCAGTCACAGGCGCCGTTCCGATGATTGGTAAGCCAATCAGCTTCACATCCGCGATGCTTGCTTTCGTATTTGCGTCTGGCAGCCCGGTAATTGTAATTCTTACATAGCGTCCTTGGCTGCCGAATGTATCTTTCAGCACTTGACCAGCTTCGGTATTGTTCATACGGTTTAACACTTGAATCCAGTTACTGCTGCCCGCTTCCCGGACTTCCAGCTTGTATTTGTACACTTTGTCGCTCTGTCCAAACGAAATCTCTAATCCTTGGATCGAATGCATTTTACCCAAATCGGCGGACCAAACATGACCCTGGTTGGCATCATTTGCCGACCACATCGTAGCCGCATTGCCGTCGTTGGCATTACTTGCTGGGAACGCCGGATCCACACTGTCTGCCGTTGCCGGCTTGCCTTTCAAAATGTCACCCAAAGTAGGCGGTGCCTGAGGCGTTTCATATACATCAAGTTCGGAAGCGGATACGAAGCCGCCTACTGCCACTACCGCCTCTAATTTCACATAACGCGCATCCACAGGCGTAAATTGGATATATTTCTTTATATTGTTGCGAACCCAGGTCCCCGTACTGACTTGGGTATAGTTCGTTCCATCGGTGCTTACATACAGATTGTAGGTCGTAATCGTGCCATTTCCAGCATCCGTACGCGGTGCGTAACGGAATTGGCTGATGTTGCGAACCTTGCCGAGATCAAGAATAATCGATTGCGGTAGTTTGTCAGAACCGTCCCATTTCGTATGCCAGACGGAATTCGAATCGCCGTCAATGGCTTTGGACGCTTCACTGCCCGGTTGGAAGCTCTTTGCTGTAGCTGTCATCTGATTTTTCGGAATCGCCAGCGGTATCGGAACAGAAGCGTCTCGGTACACGTTCAGTTCAGCTGCAGCCGCAAAACCATTAACACCAGCTGTCGCTTCCAATTTTACATACTGCGCTTCCACGGTAGTGAATGTCGCTGTTTTTTCTAGCTTATCCGCATTCCATGCACCGGTGGCCACCTTCGTGAAGTTGGTTCCATCCGTGCTCACATAGACGTTATAAGCTGTAATAATACCATCCGAGCCTAAATATTGTCTCGGCAAATATTTCAATTTATTGACGGAAAGCTTCGTGCCGAGATTGAGCGTGATCGACTGTGGTAGCGGTGTGCTGCCATCCAGCTTAGTGCTCCAGATAGTCTCTATGCTGCCATCCAACGCATTAGCTACAGGACTTGTAGCATCGGTGCTCGTAGCCGTTGCTACGATGTCAGCCTGTACGATTTTCGTCGGATCGTTATCTGGTTCTGGCAGCGAAATGACAACTGCGTCTGTAAGTGGAGTCGTATCTGCCACAAAACCGGCCACTGTCAATTCAAAGCCTTGATCCGCCGGCATATCCGGCGTTTTCACATATACGATGCCGCCTTTATCCGCGCTATCATAGTACCAGCCGCTTGCAGCGCTCGCCCATTCTGTTTTACTTGCATATTCCGTATAATTGGAGCCGCCAACTACAACGCTTGCCGGTTTCGCATGCATATGAATTTGGAATTGGTTCGTACGCGCAGCCAGTTTGCCACTGTAATCGCCTACGCTCGCCCCTACTTGAACTTTTAAGTCGCCTGTTCCAGTTTCAGGAGCGATCGAAGTAATAAGTGTTTTCGCAAATTTGCCATTACGGTGCTCTCTCGAAACGCCGTCATCCTCATACATCGTGAAGGTAGAGGTTTTGTAAGGATAGATGTCGTACGTAATCGGATTCGGTTGCACTTGACCGTCATACAGCGATTCCGGATACATTGGGATAATTGCCCCTGCTTTGACGAGAAGCGGCAAACGACTTAGCGGAGCGCTGTATTCGTCCAGCATTTTGGAGCCGTAATGCTCTGTACCTGTCCAGTAGTCGATCCATTTGCCTTTCGGCAAGTATATGCCGTTTCTTACCGCAGTATCTTTGTATACAGGCGCAACCAACAGTGACTGCCCAGACATGAATTGGTACTGTGTCAATGTGTTCTTCGTATTCGGGTCGTTCGGGAATTCATACACCATCCCTCTCGCCATCGGTGCACCCGATTCATAAGCTTCGTTCAAATACGTGTAGAAGTAAGGCGTTAAGCGCTGTCTGAGCTTCAAAATATCGCGGTTATAGCTTGTGTATGGCTCTCCATAACGCCAAGGCTGTTTATCTACCGATGCCCAACCGGACATACTCATAAGGATCGGTGTGAATGCTTTCCACTGCAAATCACGTACATAGGTCTGGGCACTGCCGCCAAAGATCCCATCCACGTCACCGGTAGCGTAGTTCATGCCTGACAGCCCCGCACCGATCACGGAAGGAATATGAAAGCGGATATATTCCCAGTTCCCGGATTGATCTCCCGACCAAACGGTTGAGTAACGCTGCGTACCTGCCCATCCGCCGACGGACCATACGAAACCGCGATCGTTTGAGTTGTTTTCAACCCCTTGATGCGCTTGTTTTGTTGCATCAAGAGCAAAGTCGTACCCTGGTCCGACCCAAGCTACGTCCAGCTTGTTCAAGCGAGTTCCAGCCACTCCTACCTCTGTTGCGATATTAGCAAGACCATTCTGCGTCCACAGGCCGGTGTAAAAGCCTAAATCATGAAGCTGTTGAACAGTGCTTGGCAACTGCACATACCCGCAGCCGTATCCGTCGTTCGGCAGAAGCCAACCGCCCGGCATGTCGTTGGTGCGGAAGCCTTGAGCAACTTTCAGCACATCCGGCGTCGTAAGCTTATTCGGCTTGTTAGCACCCGTATTGCTTGTGTTATAACAATCCGCATCCCCCATACTCATTCCCCATCTAGGAATCAGTGAAGGCTTGCCGGTCAAATCCGTATAGCCATTCAAAATATCTTTGAACGTATCGCCATAAAAGTAATACGCGTCAAATCGGTTCTCATTATGTGTCAGCTGAGTGGGACTGCCGAAATCGTATGTTCCATCTTGGAATGTGTTCCGCAGTACGCCGTAGCCAGCCGTGCTCAGATAAAACGGAGACGGATTGGACACGGTGCCGCTACCCCAGTCGCCGAAGTTTTTGGCAATCTTAATCGTCTTGTCACGGTGAGAGAAAAATCCGTTCTGCATCCCTCCGCCGTAGTAATACTCATCTGCTCCTCGTACAAGCTTTTGAGTTGTCGATGATGAGCTGTAGTTTAACGGAGACTCCTCTTGCCATACGACAGTCGCATTGTCACTCTTGTACATCGCGAATTTGAGCGGACTTTTGTAGGCGCGTAAAACGAATTTGCCCGTCGCGATTTTGTAGTAGCTGCCCTCATCTGACCAATTTACAGCAACCGGACCAAAATCTTCCTTCACGACGATCGGCTCTTTTGGCGTTGCCGAGCTTTTACCGGCTAGCGTTTGAAAATTACCGCCTACTCCAAGCCATATACGAACCATGTCATCGCGATTAAAAACAACTTTCACCTTATCGGAACCGGACGTGATCGTAAATGTCTTAGCATCTGTTTTCTCAAAATTCGTTATGTCGCCAACCGCTGCTGCATGAGTCGTTGTTCCACCAATGAAAAGAATCGCTAATACGAACACCAGGCAAAAAGCAAACCCAAAAGCGTTTTTAAGCGTCTTCAAATCATACACTCTCCTCTTCATTCTCAACTTTGGCCAATCTACCGAGGGGTTCTTAACCCTTTAATGCCCCAGCCGTAATCCCTCCTGTAATTTGTTTTTGGAAAATGCTATAAAAAATAATCGTCGGACCCATAGAAATGATCAGGGCTGCGAAAAGAGGTCCCCATTCTGTCCTGTACTGCATTTCACCTTGCATGACCGCAATGGCTACCGGTATCGTATATTTCGTTGGATCATTAATAAGCACAAGTGCAAAAACGTATTCATTCCATATATTCAGCACAGTAATAATAGCCACAGACATCAATCCCGGCTTAGCGAGTGGAAGCATGATCCGGAAAAAAATCCCGTAATGGGAAGCACCATCAATAGAAGCCGCTTCTTCTAGTTCACTTGGCAGTGATTTGAAAAAACTGACTAAGACGAAAACGGCAAAGGGCACTGCCGTTACCATGTAAACTAAAATTAGGCCGAACAAATTGTTAGTTAGATGAAGATCATTCAGCAAAAAGAATAAGGGGATGATGCCAAGAAATGTTGGAATCATCATGTAGGAAAGATATGAATAATAAAGCAATCCATTTCCTCTAAACGTAAATCGGGCAATCACATAGGCCGTCGTAGCCGATAAGAGCACGCCAAATACTGTGCTTACTATTGTCACCAAAAGAGAATTCATAAAATTTTGACCAAAGTTATATTTTTCCCACACAAATGAAAAATTGGACCAAAGCAAAGGGAGCTTCGGCAGATCCCACGGTTTGCCTAAGAAAAACTGCTGATTATCTTTTAATGAGCTAAAGACTGTCCAAAGCAGCGGATAAAGAATACATAGCGACCAAACAATAAGACAAAATTTGAAAAACAACCGAAATACAGGATTGACTACACCTTGACCCATAAGAATAACTCCTCTACGTTAATTCAATGGTTTCTCTCTTCATCAGCCTCTGAAGGGTTGCTGTGGTTATTAATGAGAGAACCAAAATGAGGACGCCAATCGCTGACGCATAACTGAATTTACCGAATTTGAATGCATTCAAATACAAATAGGAGCCCATAACCTGTGTGGCGTTATCTACTCCGCCTTCAAAGGTCATAATCGTGACGATGACGAATGATCCATTAAGTGTCGTCATGACGATCCATAGAACGGATGTCTTGATTTGTTCCCACGACAAGGGAAGGGTAATCAGCCAAAACTGATGCCATTGTGACGCCCCATCAATGTCAGCTGATTCAAATAACGACGATGGGATACTAAGAATACCGGCAACCAGCAATATGATCGTAAAGCCTATACCTGCCCATATAGAGGGTGGCAAGAGCGCAAATATCGACCATTTATCGCCTAACCAAGCGAAATCGTACTTTTTATCTGTAAATAAAGAAATAAAGGAATTCAAAAATCCAAGGTTTGGATTATACACATAACGCCATAGGACGCCGACCACAACAACAGAAAGCACATTAGGTATAAAGAAAATGATCCGATAAATACCCGCGCCTTTGATGTTGAAACGGGTTAACGCTACCGCGAAGAACATGGACAGGACCATAAAACCAATGACTTTGCCGAAGACAAGAATGTAATCGTTTCGAATTGTCTTCATGATCACACTGTCATGCATCATCTCATTGAAATTTCCAAGACCGATAAAGTTATAGGTTTCAGAGCCGCCCGACCAATCAAACAAACTAAGATAAATACCTTTAAACATCGGGTAAACGGTAAATACGAGATAAAGAAGCAAGGTTGGAAGGGTAAAGGAAAGAATGAAGATATTACGCTTCATCTTCGCTGTGCCGGTTCTAACACTTTTTTTCTGATCGATCATGCCAGTAACGGCTGTCTTGCTCTCTTTCATACTTTCCTCCAATCTAAATTTCTGAATGATAATAAGGGACTCTTATGATCTCCCTCATTATCATTCAAATCCTTAATATGGCTTATTTCTTTTCTTTGGAGCGAATTTTATCAGTCGCTTCTTCCATGCGATCTGCCCACTGCTGCGGTGTAATTTCACCTTTGGTAAGAGCAACAGTTGCGTTGTTTCTCGCTGTTACTAGTTCCTCTGGAATAACGATTTCAGGCGCAACAACGGTATTCGGTGAATTATAGAATTTGGCTGCCTCTTTCGTTAGAGCCGGTGCATTCGTTCCTTCGAGATCCGCCTTGATGTTCGAAGGGGCTTTGGAAAGCTCTGCCCATGCCTTACTTTGCTTTTCTGTGAAAATAAATTGCATGAACGCTTTGGCCGCTTCAGGGTTTTTCGCTTTCTTCGCTATTCCTACAGTAGAGGTGTATGGATTCGCTACGAATTTACCACCTTTGTCTTGACCAATGGAAGGTAAGAATCCAAATTCAAATCCTGCTGGAATGTCCTTCGCCATTTCACTCTCAACCCAAATGCCAGTCGGTATGAAAGCCGCTTTGTGTTGCAGCCATTGGGATTGGGAATCCGTGTGATTCAGAGCCGGTGACCCTTTGTCGATGAGGCCTTTATCTCTCATTCCCACAATTTTAGCAAGTGATTTCATAACGGGTTCGCTTTTCCAAACACCTTTTTCGAGGGAGTTAATTTTCTTAAAGATGGATGTATCATAGTTGTTCATTGCAATAATCGTTGGGTCTAATAAGCCCCCGTTGATGTAGTACGGATAAACCCCCGTATGGATGTAATCACTCATCTGGCCATCAGCTTTAATTTTTTCTCCTAAAGCCATGAAGCTTTCGAAGTCGGCAGGCGCTTGCCAGCCTTTATTCTTGAATAACGCTTTATCGTAGAACGTCCCCCAAGAACCGAAGACTAACGGAACGGCAAATGCTTTTCCTGGCTTATATTCCTCAGGCTGAGCGATCAGGAGATCGAGAATTTTCTTCCCATCTACGTTCTTCGCATCCTTCAACCAGTCTGTAATATCCATAAGTTGGTCATCGGTTACCATTTGTCTTGTATTGGAGCCGGCTCCATCGATGTAAACAAAATCTGGCGGGTTCCCTTGAATCCAGCGCGGTTTCATTTGATCATTAATTTTCGCTCCAGCGGATTCTTTGATCTTAAGGTCCGGGTTCATCTTCTGGAAATCGCCA
This sequence comes from Paenibacillus phytorum, assembly GCF_013141715.1. Classification (GTDB taxonomy): domain Bacteria; phylum Bacillota; class Bacilli; order Paenibacillales; family NBRC-103111; genus Paenibacillus_E; species Paenibacillus_E phytorum. The sequence continues at coordinate 43,559 of NZ_WHOA01000085.1, forward strand.
ATGGCTTGTTTCCACCACGCGTCACCATACCCACCTACAAAATACTGGATCTCAAAGTCTCCAGCAAGCTTTGTTCCCTCTGGCTTTGCGCTAGCAGCCGGTTTGGTGCTTTCGACCGGTTTTACACTTTCAGCGGGCTTCGTACCCGCATTGTTACTTCCGCAACCCGTTAGTGTAAGAAAAACAGTCGACAAAACCATACTCCATGCCATTGCTTTTTTTGAATTAATCATTGAAACGACCTCCCTAGAATTTTGCGGAGCATACCTGTTTCGGAAGCATCCACTTCGAACAATTGTCTATTGGTTCGTGCACCTTTATCATATTGATTTTCCCGGTATACAACCATTGAAATTAGTACTGTAAATAGTTAAAAATGTACTGTCTTTTGTCATTTGGAGAACGATCACCTCTAAGCTTATACAAATTAAGCCCATGCAATGTGATCTCCACTTCTTAAAATATTGATGCAGCAGCATATAAGCAAACAGCAGTTGAGAGGTCTTTTTCAGGCGTCTCAGGACGCTAAACCCGCTAACTTGCCTTCTCTCAGCAGCTGAGAGGTCCTTTTCAGGCGTCTCAGGACACTTTCGCTCAGTTCAGGCCTCCGAGACAGCCTTTTCAGACTTCTCAGGACGCAAAACCCGCTAACTCGCCTTCACTCAGCAGTTGAGAGGTCTTTTTCAGACGTCTCAGGACACTTCCGCTGCATTCGGGCCTCCGAGACAGCCTTTTCAGACTTCTCAGGACGCAAAACCCGCTAACTTGCCTTCTCTCAGCAGCTGAGAGGTCCTTTTCAGGCGTCTCAGGACACTTTCGCTCAGTTCAGGCCTCTGAGACGCCCCTTTCTGCCTTCTCAGGATTCAATATGCTACTTTACTTAGAGCATCTGAAAAGTGCATTTCGAGCTCTCACTTCGCTATAGCACCATTCCCACACTTCTGCGATGAATACATCCGTTTCCGCTACGGCCTAATAAATAAGGGGTATGCTTCGCTTCCCCCAAACCCAAAACAAATAATGAAAGGAGCTGTCCCAAAAGGGTATCAGTGAATGAACGAGTCCCAAAAAACATGCAAAAACGCCTCCAAAACCACTACGCAAATGGGGATGGAGACGTTTTTTGATAGGAAAATTCATGTCAGGGTGGGGGTTCAAAAATCCAAAAATGAATTGCAGGACAAGCCCCTTCGTTCTTACATGGATTAGTGACTTTTGTCGAGTGCGATTTGCTGCAGCCGATCGAGTGCTTGTTTGGGTGTCATCTGGCCGAGCAAAACGGTTTGCCCCATATTTCTGGTCGCGTTAAGAACGGCAGACCACGCTGGATTATTAATCGGGTAAAACCTCGCGCTTTGGATAGAGTTGAGATTTTGTTTCATGAATGTATCAGTAGCCGCCAATTTATCGCCTACCGTACGAATTGTAGGAAGAAATCCTTCCCTAAGGACAAACTCTTCATAACGTGCATCTTCGTAAATAAAATCGAGAAATTTAGACAACGCTTCCTTGTTGGTATGATCAGTTTTGAATGACATCCAAACGTCCTGCACACCTAGTACCAGAGGAGTCTGTCCCTCTTTTACCGGAATCGGTCCTTTCGCCCATTTTAACCCTGGGAATTCCTGCGGTACGACCGCCTCAAAATAATTGCCGGAAATGAGCATCCCCAATTTGCCGTTTCCTAGAATTCGCTGTTTTTCGTCGCGCGTCGTGATTGCTGGCTCTGGGTCCGTTAAACCCTTTTCATAAAGGTTTCTTAGAAACGTTATACCTTCCACATTTTCAGGAGAATTGATAACCCACTCGCCATCCTTCATCCAGCCTCCTCCGGCTCCGTAGAAAAAATAGGAGAGATAAGCCCAAATTTCATTATCCGTCAAATCGACACCGAAACCGTCCACTTGTTTCATATCTTTGATTTTGCGTGCATCTTCCTCTAGATCTCTCCATGTTTTTGGCGGTTCTGTAAGACCAACTTCATTGAAAATATCTTTGTTATAATACAATTCCCGGATCGTCGTTACATAGGGAACCGTATATTGAGTGCCAAGCATTTTACTGCTATCCATAAGATAAGGGTAAAATTTATCCTTCAATTCGGGAGAAAGAAGGTCCTCCATACGATTCAACAGTCCATCCTTAGCGAAATGCGCGTATATGTTCGTGAGCAGCAAATCTGGAGGTTGATTGCGGCTGATCATGGTATTGTAAGCACTATCTAATATGTCCCAGTTAATCACTTGGAGTTCGACCTTTATGTTAGGGTACTTCTTCTCGAACTCTTTCACTAAGTTTTCAAAATAGGGTCTAGTAGACGCGCTATACTCAGGAGCCACAAACATAATAGACGCTTTAGCGTCGGTATCGGTCGAAACTGGATGATGAGCGTCCCCCCACATGCATCCGGTGAGCAGCATTGTCGTAAATTGAAGGAGTACGAGCAAAGAACCCATTTTTCTTTTATGTAATTGGCTCATTAATTGATCCACCCTTCCGTCACACCGCTACTTTTCCACCAAAGGGAATAGAAGCTCTTGATTTTCCTGGGTATACATGTTTTCTTTCGTAATGACAATGGCATCTATATTCACCTTTGGGTTCACTTTGATCCCGTTTAGGGCCTGTACCGCCGTTTCAACGGACAAATAACCCATATTGAACGGCTTTTGCACAACTGTCGCCTGTATGATGCCTTCCTCCAAAAGTTTGATCTGGTAAATGGAACTGTCGAAACCGACAATCTTGACTTTATCTATCCATTGTTTCTCTTTAACAGCCCTGGCTGCCCCTAAAGTAGCCGATTCATTCAAACCGGCAATGCCTTGAATGTCCGGATACATGGACAGCAGATTCTTCACCAGGTCATACGCTGCATCCTCTGTCCCATTAAACTCGTAATTACCTGCATATTCAATTCCTGGAGAATCAGCAACTGCTTCCTTAAATCCGTCCTTACGTTCCTTTTCAGCTATCGATCCTGTGCCGCTGCTTAGCGTCATTACTTTATATAATTTGCCGTTCCGCCTTCCGGCCAATATCATTCCGGCTTTTCTCCCCGCTTCCGTATTGTCGGTTGCAATAAGGCTTGCCTCTACATGGGTATGGATGGGTGAATCGATCAGGATCAGCCTAGTGCCGGACTCCTTTATTTTTTGGGCGGCAGGTGTAAGCCGATCGTAATCTGTTGCTGCGAGGATGATAGCGTCGGGCTTTTTCTCAAGAGCCTCGTCCACGTTGCGAATTTGTCCAGCTGTATCCGATTCCGATAACGGTCCCGTAATGTCGATATTTACATCGAATTCCTTTGCTGCTGCCTTTACACCTGTACTAACCATCTGCCAATAGTCTGAGCGAATATTGTTCGATTTCAACACGACAGCGATCTCAAACTTTCTTTGCTTCGTAATTCGCAGCATCTCCACGCTGTATACCACTAAAAATCCGATCACAATAACGAGAAGTACGGCCAAAAAAACAGGCTTCTTATGTGCCATCTATAACTCCTTTCTGGACACATTTGGGTAGTACGATCGTAACCTTAGTACCTTCCCACTTTTCGCTCTCAAAGGTAAGACCAAACTCATTTCCGAACAATTTAATTCGCTCATTCACATTGCTGACCCCAATCCCCCTGATAATACCCTCTTTCAACTTCAAAATTTGGTCCAGCTTTTCCTGTTCCATGCCTACTCCATCATCCGCAACGACAAATACAATGGTATCCCCGTCTGCTTTCCCAGTTATTTTAACTAAGCCAGACTCCAACTTATTTTTGATACCATGATAGATCGCATTTTCAACAATAGGCTGTAAAATAATTTTGGGAATATGAACTTCAAGTATACTGGGATCAACATCGATCTGAAAGTCAAGCTTATCCTTGTATCTCATCGTTTGAATCAACAGATAGTTGGTAATATGTTCAATTTCAACTCGCACGGGGACCGTTTCATTATTTTTATTAATAATTGAGCGAAACAGCTTGGCTAAAGAAGAAGTCATCAGAACAACTTCATCGTGCTTTTTACGTTCCGCCATCCAAATAATCGAATCCAAGGTATTGTACAAAAAATGGGGATTGATCTGTGCTTCAAGCAGCTTCATTTCGCTCTTTCGTTTGCTTTCCTCATTCTGAATAATTTGATTCATTAAATCTCTGATTCGACCCACCATGATATTGAAGGTATGACTCAATTGTCCAATTTCATTCTTGCTCCGAAATTCCGATCGGATGCTGAAGTCTCCTTTTTCCACTTGTTTCATGTTGCTTTGCAGCATCTTGATGGGTCGCGAAAGGTGGCGGGAGATGAAAAAGGAGAGGTACAAAGCGATCACTAAAGCTAAAATCGTCCATAAAAAATAAGACAAATTGATTTGATATTGGTTGGCGATCAGCTCGCTTGCATAGGCGACGCCGACGATTTTCCATCCGAAATGAGTCTCTTGGATCGTGTAAATCCGTTTTTTGTTTCCTTCTCCCGTTATGAAGCTGCCACTGCTGGATTGTTTGACCTTATCGATCATCTCCGTCTTTAGATTGCTGTTAATAAGCTTCTGCTGAGGGTGATAAACGATGCTTCCATCCTTGTCGACGATGAATACATATCCTCTTTTTCCCAGGTTAATGTGATTACAAATTTCATTGATGACACTCAAATTCAAATCAACCAAGAAAATGCCTTCTCCTGTTATGCCGTCTGCACTCTTCAGCTCCCGACTCAATGAAACGACCCAGCGGTACTCATTCTGGATAATATTTTGGACGTGCGGGGCAGAAATGACGGATTTACCACCTTCTGCCTTCGCATTTTTGAACCAAGGCTGTTCCTCAATATTTGCGTTTATGTTCAAACTTGTAATTCTGCGGTCTGAGACAAATCGGTTGTTATACCCAAAAACCATGATCGAGGCAATATCTTTGCGGGTAATTAATATCGATTGAAATAAATCGGATATTCTTTTCTCATACGGCCTACGTTCCTCATCGTTTATGAAGCTCGTCTCCGTAATGTAATATTTCACGTCTTTGTTCGTTGATGCCAGCATAGAGATATCTTCCATATTGGTTATGTAGGATTGGATGTTGATATTAATCTGTTGGATAATTTCAGATATGTAATGTTTGGAATTCGTTTCTACCGCGTCAGCCGAGAGACGATAGGAGATATAGCTCGTGATTACGATTAAAAATAAGATTAAGCAAGAAAAGACGACAGAAATACTGGATTGGATGCTTCTAAATTTGAAAAGAAACAACCCGACATCCCTTTCTTTTCTCATTGAATTTTCTCCCTCAACAACTTTTCTCGATATTCGGTAGGGGTTGTCCCCGTATTTTTTTTAAACAGCACACTAAAGTATTGGGGATCGCCATAGCCTACTTTTGACGCAACTTCATAGGATTTCATTGGGGTATGCTGCAGCAAATCTTTGGCTTTTTCAATCCTAACTCGAGTTACATATTCCATAATCGTTTGTTCCTTATGCTGCTTAAATACAGTACTGAAGTAGCTTTTACTCAAATGTACATGGCGGCAGAGGTCATCGACCGTAAGGTTCTCGTCAGAATAATGCTTCTCGATATAGGCAATCACGCTCAGAACTTGCATTTTCGTTTGATCGTTTCTTTGCTCTGAAATATATGAAATTGCTTCTTTACAAATCGTGTTGAGCCATGTTTCAATTTCATCCAGAGTTTTGAACCGATTGATATCTTCTAGTAGGATTTCATGTCCTTTAAAATGAGCACTGTCATCTCCAACCAACTCGTGAATCATAGTCATAATAGCAATAATAATCGCTTGAATTTGTAAATAACAGGCTCCCAATGACATCAAGGAATCCTTTAGTTTGCTGATTAATTGCCCAATTAGAATTTGGGCTTCCTCGAACGTCCCCGTCTTTATCAGCGTAGAAAACCTGCGGTTCCATTCGATATCCAGCTGCTGCGCGGGTTTATTTGCACCTTCCATATCCAGGATGCTGATGACCCTATTTTTACCATGCAAAAAACGGTAATCCAGTGCGGAGATTGCCCCTTTGTAAGAAAAAGGGAGCTCGTTTAAGGTGCTGCACAGCTTACCGACACCAACCGTTACTGTAAATTTCAAATATTTCTCTATGCAGAAGCGAATCACTTCAGATAAGTTGATCGCAGTTTCATTGAGTCCTTCTTCCGCCTCCCCGGAAAAAATAACGATAATTCGTTCTTCCCTCGTTCGAAAGACGATTACATCTTTACCCTCCATAACTTCTTGAACAATATTAAAGGCCGCGTATCGGAAAAGCTCAGGATCGTTTTGCCATCTTTCTTTTTTTATTTCGTCTAAGTCGTCAATGTCAATCGCTACGACAAGATAAGGTGGAGATATCAGAGGAAGGCTGAAATATTCAAACCTTTCTTGGATCTTTAAATCTCTTAATGTCCCGTTGATTAACTGTTCAAGAAAGCGTTCTCTTAATAAAGGTAAGCTTTGATGAAGTTGCATTTTAAGGTGAGAGAGATTTTCGCGATTTTCCGCTTCCTTATCCATCTCTATTTTCACTTTGTCAAGCAGACTGCGAAGTTCGTTTGCCGTAATAGGCTTTACGATAAAATCGTGTACTTTCAAGCGCAGTGCCTTCTGGGCGTAGTCAAACTCATCATGACCGGTAAGGATGATCACCTTGATATAGGGATAATTCAAATGAATTTGTCTAGTCAATTCAATTCCGTCCATAAATGGCATACAAATATCAGACAAGACGAGGTCTGGCTTGAGTTCTGAAATGGCTTCCAAAGCTTCTTTGCCATTCCGATAGTCTCCAATACATTCAAAACCGTGCCTATCCCACTCTATACTCTCCTTTATTCCTTCTCTCACTTCAGCTTCATCATCGACGATCACAATTCTATACAGTGTGTACACCTCCATTAATTCGGCTTATCGAAGGAGAACGCTTTCAAAAATTCCCAAGTTTTGTTTTCTAATATTATACAAGTCTTTACTCTCATCGGGAAGAAGTTTATTTTGTACTATTTTATACATTTTTTTCGATTCTGAACGCCTAGCTAAATACCCGGGTTGACTTGCTTCCATGTACATAACGCCTAAGGCCTCCTCCATACAACAAAAATAATAAGCGTTCTCCAAATAGAGTGAACGCCTATCTATTGATGCTTTCGAATTAATTACAACACATAAAGGAAGCAACTTACCGCTCAGCGGCAAGCTGCCCTACCTTAAAAATTAAACATCCAAACCAAGTTTCTTCAAATAATTGAAGCTCGTCGCCAAGCAGTCAAATGGATCTCGACCATAACAGTCGTCTTGTTCAACCGGCGCCCATTCAACACCAACTTGTTTACAAGCCTCCAAAATCCGGGAGTAATTCATATTACCTTCACCAATCTCGGCAAATCGCTGCTCCATATCACTCATTACTGCAAAATCTTTCAAATGTACGAGTTTCATTCTTCCTTTCAGTTTGTTTATCCATTCTATTGGATCTGCTCCTCCAGATTGTACCCAGTAGAGATCAAGTAAGAATTCAAAGTCTTCTGGGTCAGTCTCCTCCATGAGGATTTCTAGCCCGGTTTTCCCATCGAATTTCGCGAACTCAAAAGAATGGTTATGATAAAAGAATTGTAATCCTGCCTGTTTTAATTTTCTTCCAATGTCCGATGCTTCTTTGGCGAAAGTTATATATCCTTCTTTGCTGCTGCGATTTCCCGGCGGCATACCTCCTAATCCTACATATTTACAATCCCAAATCTTATGCTTCTCAATAACAGCATCCAAGTTATTGGTTAAATCCGCATATGGAATATGGGTCGCACAGATCGTCAGTTGCTCCCGGTCTGCAATTTCTTTCAATTCCTTATTACCGATAGGACCTATTCCTGAAACTTGAATGGCGTGATATCCGATTTGTTTAATCTTTTTCAGACTGATAGAAATATCCTCGGGTGTTTTTAGAAAATCCCTTATTGTATAAAGCTGTGCTGCTGTTTTCATTTTGTCACTCGCTTTCATAGAATATTGAAACAACCTCTTGTTGCGGCCTGCTTAGAATTTGATATTTGCAATATACGATTCAATCCTTGTCGCCTACAAGTCGCAATTGTTGCGCAGAGCCGCAAACCCAAGGCTTTGCCTACGGTATGTTACATTCCATGCTCCAACGAGATGGGATACTTCGCTAATCATAAAAACAAGCTGAACCCCCGTGTTAAATCAAAGGGTTTCAGCTTAGTATTGACGTCGCTTAGGTTTAGCAAAATAAGATTCCATTTAAGAAATACCACAATTTGTGTGATCAAATAATACATTAGTTATTTCATTTTGATAAAGTAACGTCATCAAAGTTTACCCAATTTGTAGTTGCACCTGTAACATATACTTCTACACTATCACCTACATTTAACGATATATTGGACATCGTTTGTAGGTTATAAGTTGTATTATTAGGAATATTTACACTAGCAATTACCGCATTATTAACCTTTATCCCAAACACGCCGCCTGTAGATATAGATGCCACCCAACCAGAAAGAGTATATGTTCCGGCTATAGGTACACTAATCATCTGACTTACTTTTTTAGCGGTTCCTCCGTCAAGCCATGCCCTTTGCGAGCCAGTGTGAGAAATTCCGCCGCTTAATCCAGTTGGCTTAATACCGAATAAACCTTCCGTAAATATACACCAAGGGTCCATCTTTGTTTGTTTTCCTGCATGTTCTTCCTCCATGAATGCATCTAACACAAGCACCTATCCTTTAATGGCTCCATCCGCCATACCTTTTACAAAAAACTTTTGAAGAAACAGATAAACAACTGTAATTGGCAACATCCCCATCAAACATCCGGCTGCTACCCAATTAATATTACTTTGGAACTGTGAAATAAACATGGATAGAACAACGGGAACCGTTTGAAACTCTCTTTTTTGCAGAAAAAATAAGGAAAATTGATAATCATTCCAAACTTGGACACCAATTAATATAACAATAGTCGCAGTGATAGGTTTTAATAATGGCAAAATTAGACGAAAGAAAATAGCGTACTGATTGCAACCGTCAATGACGCCTGCTTCATCCAATTCCTTTGGAATTGTGCTTATAAAGCCAGTGTAGAGAAAAATGGTCATTGGAAGAGCAAACGTTACTTGTGCTAACGAGATCGCCCAGTACGTATTAATACCTCCAATATCCACAATCAATTTATACAGAGGTACTAGAATCGTAAGTGCAGGGATAATTAAGCATGATATGCAGACGGTGTAAATAAAATTGTTCCATTTGGTTCTATGTCTAGCCAGCGGATAGGAAGCAATCGAACCAATTAGAATAACTAGCACAAGAACGATAGCTGTGATGATTATATTGTTCAGAATCGCTTTGCCTAAGTGCGCTTGCTTCCAAACGTCCACAAAGTTACTAAGACTTAATGAAGTAGCTGGAAGCCACTTGGAACTTACATCGCTTGCACCCTTAAATGATAAGTTTATTAAAATATAAAAAGGAACAATATGAACAATCGAGATGAGCCCGATGATGAAATACTTCAAAATGTTCTTACTCACATGCTCACTTCCTTTTTACGTAGCATTCTCAATAAGGTCAAGCTGACAATACCAATGAGTATAAACATCACATTACCCAGAGCAGCTGCATATCCGGCGTCTTGTCGTGCAAAGTACAAGTTGTACATCATCGTAGATAATGATTGAGACGCATAGCCAGGCCCCCCGTTGGTCAGCGCCACAATAACGTCAAATAGCTTCAAACCACCAATGATATTGACGACAACATTAATCGTAATCGACGGCATCAATAACGGTAAGGTTACATTTTGGAAACGTGCAAACCATCTGGCGCCATCGATTGAAGCAGCTTCATAGTAATCTTTGGGTATCGATTGCAAGCCTGCCAAGTAAATAATCATCGCTACTCCCATAAACTGATAGGTGTTAACAAAAGTAATAATCCCTACAGCCACAGGGCCATTAGCGAGCCAATCGGTGGGAGCTTGATGAAACAGGATCCTAATATCGTTAATCGCTCCACCATCATATTGAAAAAAGAAATACCAAATGTAACCCATAATCAACGGACTAATAATAACTGGCAGATAAACAATGGTTCTGACCAAACCTTTTCCACGTATTTTCTGATCCAGGAACAAGGCGTATGCAAGCCCTAACAGGTTTTGAAACAGTGTGCTTCCAAGCCCATATATAAGCGTATTCTTCATCGTTATGAATATTTTTTTATCCGTGAACATCTGGGTATATTTATCCCAACCTATCCAGTTAAACGTTGGTGAGTAGCCATCCCAATCCGTAAAAGAGATTCTAATTCCTTTGACCAATGGATAAAAAATAAATAAACCAAACAAAAGCAAAGCAGGTAAGTACATGATGTTTAACGCATTTGGAGACAAAAGCAGCTTCTTAATCCAACTAGATTTATGTATTTCTACGCGATTTTTATTTTGTATCGCTTTCGTATCTACAGTATTCAATTTTTCTCTCTCCTTCCTAAACCATTGCGAGGCGGAACAAGAATAGCCCATAAACATAAATGCACGTAGGGGCTATTCTATTTCCATCTATTTATCTTTACTTTGTAACTGTTGCTCTTAAACGAGTGTATTCTTTTTTCATATTTTCAGAGAATTGCTTAGCTGTAATTCCGCCAGCAATGATATCTTGACCATTTTTACACATAACATCCCACATGCCATTCGGTAAAAATACACGGTCAAAATATGGAAGTACACGCACATCTTTATACTGCTCATAGTATTTGCTTAAATCGCCGGCATCCACTTTGGCACCTTTGATTCCTGAAGGCAACGCATTGGAAACAGCCACCAATTGAGCATTCTCAGGTTTTGCGTAGTAAGCGACAAACTTTTTGGCTGCTTCTATGTTTTTGGAATCTTTGGAGACTCCCCATGTTGTTTTTTCCCCGCCGACAAAGGTAGGGCTGTCACCTTCAACGATAGATGGAATTGGCATGAAACCAGCATTCAACTTTGGATTCACTTTCTTTGCTTCTTCAATCACATAAGCTCCGTAGAAAAGAAAGGCCGTTTTTCCTTCTGCTAATGCTTTCGCATCATCATTGTACTTAGCCGTTAAGACATCTTTGTTTAAGTAACCTTTTTTGTATAGATCAGCAAACATATTGGCGAATTTATCCCAGTTATTCCAATCAAAAGTACCATCTAGCAGCTGGGCAGAATTGTTTGTAGCGGCACTTGCATAAAGCGGAGTAGCAAAATAGTCAAAATACTGTCCCACTGGCCAGTTATCTGAACCACCCATATGGAAAGGCGCTACTGTACCACCACTTTTGGTTTTAATTGTTTCTGCCGCTTGCATCATTTGATCATACGTTTTAGGAACTGCAATGTTGTATTTTTCTAATACATCCACATTGTAAGCAATTCCTGATTTATCTTGATCCATTGGCAAAACGTATACTTTACCTTTGTCGTCAGTTACAGCAGGTTTAATAGCATCATCCAGAGCTCCTACCCAAGCTTGATCTTTCAAATCAGCCAAATACTGTCCATATCTGATTTTGGCCCAACCATGTGTAGAGAAAACATCCGGTAGATCATTACTTGCCATTTTTACTTTCATCATGTTTTCGTAATCTTTACCTGGAGCACTGAATTCAACCTTGATGGTTGGATTCTCTTTCGTAAAATTATCAGCGATGGTTTGAAGGACTTTGGCTTGTTCACCAACCACGTTTGTTGCTACACTAATCGTTACTGGCTTAGCTGAATCCTTCTTATCCTCTTGCTTTGTTTCCGTTGTAGCAGCAGGTTTGATATCGGCTGCCTGTTTGTTTGAGCCACAAGCGGACAAAATTCCTGTAGTTGCGATTAATATGCACAATGTGGCTTGCCATTTTACACTTTTCATCTTTGTCTTCCCCCTCAGATATGTTTTGTAACTGCTTACATTCATATCCTAACATGAGTAAAACCGTTTTCAATGATGGATATCTACACTCTGATTGCGATTTTCTACACAGTTCAACATGGATTGACACGTCAGCCCCCTAACTATATGCTTGTCTCATAGGAGGCGCTTTCATGACAATCAGCCTATCTCTTCGCAATAAATTAATGATTATTTTTACGGCAACCATTATTTTGCCTTTTCTTACTCTAGCGATAATTCTACCTTATTATTTCAAAAGCTTGATTAGTGAAGAAACGCAGCATGTAACCTCCGGCGCCATGAATTCCTTATCCAGAAACTTAGAAACATATTTGGATGACTTGGATCGTCTGACCTTATTACCTTATTATAACGATGAACTTATACAAGCTCTCAAAATTACCGCATACCAGTCCAATTCGAGCTTAGACGATTATACCAAACTAAGAACTTATCGTGCTCTTAATGGGGCCTTGCCCAGTTATTTGATCAATACAAGAAAAGAGATCCTAAACACAGTTATTGTGACCAAAGATGGAAAAGGATATTTGAGTAGTAGGTTTGATGCGAATAATCTTGTGCAGGACTTTCCCTTTCAGGAGCAAAATTGGTTCCAGAAGGCACTTCTAGCCAATGGTAATGCAGCTTTTGTAGGATCCCATAAACAAGACTACTTATCCGGAACGAATAACACTCGCGTATTCTCAGTAGCTCGTATGATCAAAGATCCCGATTCCAAAGAACCTATTGCTGTTATCATAGCAGATGCAGATTATGGGGCACTGAGCAAAATAACGGAAGATATTTCATTTAGTATGAATTCTATGATTGTGATTATGGATGAGGACAATCAACTGCTTTATTCCAATAAAGAAGTGCCTGACACTTTGGTGACTCAACTCTCTAACAAAAGCAGCAAGATTACAATCGGTGACCAAAAATACGTAACCCTTTCCAAAAACCTAAAATCTGCGAATTGGAATATTGTCGTGCTTCTTTCTGAGTCAGAAATGAATTCTAAAATACAATGGATTTCCACTGTTGCTATCATTGTCTCGGCCGGTGGTATCTTGGTCACTTTCATTCTTTTTATGTATTTAACCAGATGGATCGTAACACCATTTAAACAAATGAATGGCGTCATGAAAGAAGTCCGGACAGGAAACTTACAAGCACGTTTTACCTCTATCGGAAAGGATGAGATTTCACAGCTTGGACAATCCTTAAACAAGATGATTTCTCAATTGAATGATATGATTAACCGCGAATATAAAACGGCCCTTTCCTTAAAAGAAGCTGAATATCAAGCCCTTCAATCACAAATTCAACCTCATTTTCTTTACAATGTATTGACAGGATTTATTGGTTTGAATCAACTAGGTGAAAAGCGAAAACTTGAAGATGCCATATTTGCCTTGAGCGGTATGCTCCGCTATATTCTTGCCAATAATCAAACCACGACAATTGAACAAGAGTTTCAAATTTTGCAGGGATATGCCTTGCTTCAAAAACTCCGGTTCAACGAGAAACTGCAAATTGATATCGGTTACGAGAAACTTGTAGGTTCTTTTCAAATTCCTAAGCTTTTAATTCAACCGATTGTGGAGAATGCGATCATTCATGGCATTGAACCTAGCGAAAAACCAGGTCTTGTTGAAGCTAAGGCTCTTATTTATGTCCATGAAGATAAGGAATTCATCCAAATTAAAGTACGTGATACTGGGGTCGGATTCGAAATGAGTGACTTTCAATCAACCAAGCAACATATTGGAATCTCTAACGTAAAAGCAAGATTAGAAATGCTTTATCCTGATGCTAGTTTCATGATTCAGAGTAGACCTGGAGTGGGGACAACCGTTCATATTACTATTCCACTAGAAGGAGCACATTTATGAGAATTATCATTGCCGATGATGAGACTTGGGTTAGAACGACAATTAAAAATATGCTGATGGAGCTAGACATGCCTCTCGATATTGTTGGAGAAGCAAGCAATGGCGAAGAATTGATTGAAATGTCTCAATTGCATCAGCCTCAGCTCGCTTTCGTAGACATCCGTATGCCAAAGATAGATGGTCTTGAGGCAATTAGAGTAGCGAAAGAGCTGTCCCCCCAAACTAGATGGGTCATTTCGTCAGGTTCATCCGACTTCAAATACGCGCAAGAGGCCATTCGACTAGGCGTTAAAAACTACCTGTTAAAACCAGTTGACCCACAATCATTGTCAGCGTGTGTAGAGGAGATTTCAGAGGATTATAATCATGATTTGGTAAAAGGTAATGATGAATTCGAGTTTTTAATTTCTTCTTTCGTATGGGGCAACAGAACATTACAGGATTTATCAGGATTCCAATCTCATCAGTTTTCCGGCACCCTTATTTGTATAGACAGTTCCTTATCTGAATCTTTAAAGCTACAGCTGATACAAACATGGTTGAAAGAGATACAAACCCATATGAAAAAAACGATGAATCATAAAGATATCAGGTATGCCAAAATTACGCTACGCAATGGCGATTATGCGATTATAACAGCCTGGAATCCTTCGCATCGTTCAATTATGATGAGTATACGCTCAGAGTTAGTCCATTTTATTAAATCCAAGATGATCGAATATAAAACCGACTATTTTTCATTAACTGCTTTGCAAAGTGATATTAGTGATGACTTGGAAACATGTATGGGGCAAATTTCAAGTCTTCAAAACGCAGCTCCGCTAAGGGCCGTCTTACCTCATAGTGGCGTATGGTTAAAGAAAGATTTGGATTTCTATCAAAATAACGATCAGCCTATCGTTGAAATTAGCCGAACTGCTGAAAGGATCGTCCGCTATTATCAAAGCAATGAATACTTATTCTATAAGAAAGAAATAGACACCCTGGAGCGACAATTAACTTCTATTCCCCTGCATCAGATCAAAACCATTCACGCCATCTGTGAATTCTTTAATACGACCATCAAAAGAGCTTTTGACCCTAACAGTCAGTCGAAAATATGGATAGAAAAACTCAGGGAACTCGGCGAGAAGTTGTTACCTACTTCAGCTAATAAAGACTTGGCCAATCAGGATTTGATTAATCATGTCATTCGCCATATTGAGCAGCATTATATGGATGATATCGGCATCCATCAACTAGCGACCCAATTCAATATTACGCCTAATTATTTGAGTACACTCTTCAGCAAACGAGTTGGTGTCACGTTTTCGAAGTACATTACCCAGATTCGTATGCATAAAGCCAAGGAGATATTGATAGAAAAGACGAACATGAAAATTCAAGAAATAGCTAACCAACTGGGTTATTACAGCAGTAGTCATTTCATCAAAACCTTTTCGGAATTTCATGGCTCCTCCCCCTCTCAATTTAGAGAGCAGCATCTTGATAAATAAACATATAACCTTAACAATGAAAGGACGTAGATCATGCAATTGAAATCAGATATCAAGTTATTTCTGCGTATTAAGGGAGCCGGATACCTTCTGATGGCTATCGTTATTTACGGAATCGGAACTGGCATACTAGCTCCCATGAATGCGGTATATTTGAAGGATCATCTAGGTTTATCAAAAGGCGAGATCGCGTCCATTTTCTCTATCTCATTATTTCTGAACATGGTCATTACTTTATCCGTCGGCATTGTCAGTGACAGGATCAAGGGAAAAAAACCAATTCCGATGATTGCTGCTGTAATTTGCACAAGCGGGCTCATCATCTACATGCATGCTGACAATTATATAGAGGCTCTGACTGGCATGTCGATTGCCGTGGGCCCATCTGGATTGATCATGGGACAACTTTTTGCTATGGCCCGCAATCATTTCAAGAAACAAGCCGAATCCATTATGGAAATAGCGATGCTTTGGCTTCGTGCTGGGTATAGCGTTGGTTTTTTTATGGGCCTGCTGTTCGGCGCTAATCTGTATCTGATTACAGGATTCCGAGGAGTACTCTGGGGTAATGTCGCAGGATTTACGGGTCTCTTCTTGCTTCTGTTATTTTATAACGAAATTAAAGGAGCGGCTGAAACCGCAGCCATCAAGGCTGGTGAACCGTTCTCTTTGGCCATGTTGATAGCGCTCTTGATGCTTTTATGTGCTGACGCCATCCGCGGATTGTATTTACCATTAGTTTTCAACGAAAGGTTCGGAAGGCCAGATCTCATGTCGTACCTGTGGAGCGGTCAGGCCGTTTTTGAACTGTTATTCATGACCTTGACAGGTTATTGGGCGGCCAAGTTCGGGAGCAAACCCATCATGGTATTAGGCGGCATATGTGCGCTCGTCACTTATATCGTGTATACACTGTCTTCTCCTTTAGCGCTGTTTTTTACGGTCCAGCCTGTCTATTCTTTATCCATCTCTATTTTATATGGTGTAGCAATGGGTTACGTTCAGCGCATGTTTATCAACCACACAGGCTTTGGGGCCAGTTTGTACCTTTTTATCTCCCAAACAGCATCACTCATCGGCTACTTACTGCCCGTATTGATCCGAGGTATATCACCAACTATTTTTATCATACCGATCACATTGGTGATGGTTGCGCTAGTTATTATAATGAACGTGCTTTATAAAGAGAAGAGAATTTTGAAATCAGGATCTTTAGGAAGATAGCAACAGCGCATTCCACAGATTATCATCGCGTCCCGATTAGTTTTACCCTCGTCATACCACTTTTTGGTCATGGCAGCTGCTTCTTTATAGAACAGCTGCTGTTCGATCAGTTTTACGGTTACTTTCGAATCGCTAAGTCTGCTCTCCCCGTTCTGTTCTCTTGTTGAACTTTCCTTCACCGAAAATTTGTGCTGAAATGATCCCTACCAACAAAGACCATACAGGAGAGGATACCCCAATAAATGAGACGTTTGAAATCGCGATTAGAAAAGCAAACAAGGTCGAGTATCGATATGACGACTCCGAGAACGCAGCTTGCATGCTATTTAACAATACAGCTATGAGAGCAAATCCTGATAACATCGTAATAAAAGCGGAAGGCAGCATTTCAATAATCACAATGACTTTCCATGCAAATAAACCGAATAAAGTGACTAATCCTCCGGAAACTAGTGCCGCACCTAACCGATTTTCTTTCGGACCCGCTTCCTTACTGCTGCAGAGCGCGGTCATCATCCCCCCAATGTTCACGGCATGGCCTCCAAAAAAACCGGCGATAAGCGTGCCAACCCCTGAAAGTACAAGCGTCTGGTTAACTGGAGGCTGAAAGTCGTTTTTCTTCAAAGCAGCTAAAGCCACTGCAATATCGTTTGTCAGAATCAGAACGGCAATCGGAATCGCAATCGAGAAGAAACTGTGAACGGTAAAGGAAGGAATAATGATTTGAGGTAAGGCAAATTCAGCAGCCTCCGGTACTGCCGGAAAATCATATCCGATGAAAAGTCCTAAGACGCCAAAAAGTATGACCCCTAGTAACGGAGGGATTGATTTTGAAATTTTGGGGGCGATAAAAAAACCTAAAATGGCCATTCCGCCAATAAGAGGTGAATCCTTTAACGCCGGAATGATATTCACCACATATTGAAGGACCAACCCGGCTAGCATAGCATCAATAAAAGGCTTTGGGATGTAATCCAACGCTTTACTGAATAATCCTGTAAAGCCAAATATAGCGATAAGTCCCCCCGCCATAATGAAACCGGCTGCCAATTCATTCAGCGTAAATTGATCGACAACTGTGCTTAGAAAAGCAACAGCCGTGATCGAGTGTGCCCCGGCAAAAGGGATCTTGTATTTCCATGTCAATACCAAATTTAGAATACCGCCTAAGCAGTAGACACAGAACAACCAGGAAATCAGCTGCGACCGGCTAAACCCCGCTGTTTCAGCACTATTTATGATCATGATGGCGCCACCCGTGCAGGCCATCAAAGCAGACATAACGCCGGTCGATAGGTTTTGTGTATTCAGAGCTGACATATACTCCCCAATCTATCCTATTGTTTTTTCCTATGAAAAGGTAACTACTTATTTACATAATAGTAGCTTAGCCTCATTGGTATGTAACCACCCAATTTCGAGATTTCTTTCCCAACCAATCCCGCCATTCTTTCCCATCTCATCAGTCCTCTCCACTCCTTAGATGATTCAAGAAATACCAAACACTCTTGGACAGACGCTCGGCAGGCCTTGTAATAACACTCGCTACCACAGGTATTGGTGTGAACGTTGTCCAAGGCAGCAGCTTCCCATAAGATAGCTCTAAACTAGCTGCTGATTCCAAGATCACTCCATACCCCATCCCCTGCATGACAAATTGTTTAACCGTTTCGGTGGAATCGAGAGGCATGATCTCCATATCCCATTTATCGTTTATGGGTAAGGATACAACATCTCGAGGAACAATCAACTTTCGGCTATGGAATGACAACGAAGGTTGAATACCTATCAATCGCTCCTGAGCAAATGGCGTAACTCGAAATGAAAAATGATCGTCTGGCGGCTGCAGTGTCATTCCGATATCAATGCTGCCCATTCTGACTAATCTCTCAATTTCCTCATCCGTTCTTGTTTGCAGTTCTACTGTGATATCGGAATATGTTTCAGTAAACGAATACATGATTTTCGGTAGCAAATAAGCGGCGACTACTTGGGAGGCAGCTACAATGATTTTGCCTCGATTCCCTAGCCGATATTCCTCCATTGCCCGATAAATCTGCCCTTCCAAGGACAGCATGGTCTCTGCATACTCCATCAGAGTAAGTCCTGCATCCGTCACAGCGATATCCCGGCCAACAACCGTAAACAGGGGAACTCCTACTTCCTGCTCCAAACGCTTAAGCTGCATGGAAATCGCAGGTTGGCTCACATAGGTATCCTTTGCAACTTGAGTAATACTCCCCTTTTTAATAACCTGCAAGAACAAGGACAAGTGTTTAGTATTCATAAGCCCCCCAGATATATAATCAAATTATTATGATTATATAATATTAATAGTATTTGTATTATAGATCAAACCATGTCATTCTATAGTCATTCTTTTGAAGGGAAGTGTTTTCACCATGAATATCCAAGAAATAAGAGACCAATTTCCGATTTTAAAGCAGCAAGTTAATGGACATCCTCTGGTCTATTTAGATAGTTCGGCCACATCACAGAAGCCCTATGCTGTCATTGAAGCGCTACGGGATTATTATACGAATTACAACTCCAACGTTCATCGCGGTGCACACACGTTAGGTTCATTAGCTACAGATGCCTATGAGAATGCCAGAGATAAAGTCAAATCGTTTATCCATGCCAGGGAGTCGGCCGAGATCGTGTTCACTCGCGGAACAACCGCTTCATTAAATCTAGTCGCTCAATGTTATGTGAGAGAGTTTCTTAAAGAGGGCGATGAAATCTTGATCACCTTAATGGAGCATCACAGCAATCTCATCCCTTGGCAGCAGGCAGCTAATAAAACAGGGGCAACGCTTCGCTATATTCCCATCCAACCTGATGGCACCATTCGCTTAGAAGATGTCGAGGAAGCTATCACTTCGAAAACCAAGTTCGTATCCATAACCCATGTTTCCAACGTGATGGGAACTATTCATCCTGTGAAACAGATTGCGGCAATCGCCCACCGTCACGGGGCCGTGATTTGCGTTGATGCTGCTCAAAGCGCCCCGCATCTTCAGCTGGATGTTCAAGACTTGGATTGTGACTTTATGGCCATTTCCGGTCATAAGATGGTAGGCCCTACCGGCATAGGTGTTCTGTATGGCAAGAAAGCCCTCTTGGAACAAATGACGCCTTATGAATATGGCGGAGAAATGATCGATCACGTGGACTTATACGAATCCACCTGGAAGGAGCTTCCTTGGAAGTTTGAAGGAGGAACGCCGAACATTGCAGGCGCTATCGGGCTTGGCGCCGCAATCGATTTCCTGCAACAAATCGGGTTAACTAACATTCGTCAGCATGAGAATCAACTGGTCAGCTATGCATTGGAGCAACTTTCATTGATTGAAGAAGTTTCGATCTATGGCCCAAAGCAGCCCGAACTTAGAAGCGGATTAGTCACCTTTAATGTGTCAGATGTGCATCCCCATGATCTCGCAACGGTTCTGGATTCGGAAGGAATTGCGATTCGAGCGGGCCATCACTGCTGCCAGCCTTTGATGAGATGGCTTAACGTTTCATCCACAGCGCGCGCAAGCTTTTATATTTACAATACGGAAGAAGATATTGATGCTCTTGTGAAGGGCTTAAAGCGGGCGATATCTTATTTCAACTACGTATCTCAATAAAAATGTGATGGAATATAGGGGTTGCTCCACAGCAAATTCCATGGAATATTTTCCAATTATTACGCAAATAATAACCAGACCCTTTCTCCATTTTTGCACATTATATCCCCACTATTATTAAAAGATTAGCGAGTTTGTCATATATTCTACTTGAGAGTTCAACAACGAATTCATGAACTGTATTATACTATGGAATAAATTGATATTTCTCAAAGATGGTGGTATACATGCGCAAACCTGACCGAACGAGTAAAAAACCTCTCTATCAACAGATCTCAGATGAGATGGAGAGGAGTATTATACATGGCGAATATCCGCCTGGAAGTTTCTTGCCTTCTGAACGTAAACTAGCCGAACGACTGGAAGTAAACCGAAGCACCGTCGTACAGGCCTATGAGGAATTACGTGCAAGAGGAATAGTCGAAAGTATCAGCGGAAGCGGTACCATGGTCAGCAACCATATTTGGGGTATTAGGCCTAATTTAACACCTAATTGGCGTCAATATGTCGAAGGTGGCACTTTTGCCCCCAATCTTCCATATATCCGCCGGGTCCGTGAGGTTCTACGTGAACGAGAATCAATCATTGACTTTGCTAGTGGCGAATTATCTGCCGACTTATTCCCCAATGATGCGATTAAGCAAATAATGAAGGACATTCCTTTCGAAGCCTACTTAGGATATGACGATCCTAGTGGGTATTTGCCGCTTAGAGAGACTCTTGTAGGTTTTCTGGAGGAAAGATTACGTATTCGAGCGACAGAAGCTTCCATCCTTATCACCTCCGGCTCACAGCAATCTCTGTATTTGATTATGCAATGTTTGTTAGCTCCTGGGGATGCGGTTGCCATTGAAGACCCGTCTTATTACTATTCTTTGTCTATGTTCCAATCTGCCGGGCTCCGCATTTTTCGCTTACCCGTAAAAGAAGATGGCATCGAACCCGAAGACATTATGAATTTGTACCGCCAACATCGCATTCGCATGATTTTCTTGAATCCGAACTATCAGAACCCGACAGGGACGATCCTTCAAGCATCTAAAAGAGAAGCCTTGCTGAAGATCGCCGCAGAACTCGGTATACCCATCGTAGAAGATAATCCTTTCAGCCTTACTTCTTTGATCATTGTCCTCCTGATACGTTGAAATCCATCGATACTCACGGTTCCGTACTCTATGTCGGTTCCTTATCCAAGGTTGCAGCTTCAGGATTACGGATCGGTTGGTTGGTAGCTCCCCAGGCTGTCGTACAACGATTAGCGGATGCTCGCCAGCAAATGGACTTTGGCCTAAGCATTGTCCCACAGTGGCTTGCTAATAAATTTCTGGGATCGGATTTGTTTGATCAACATATACACTTCCTAAGAGACTCCCTTTCTCTGAAGCAGCATGTCATGATTCGATCCCTTCAGCAAGAATTGCCTGATCAAATCAGCTTTACTCCGGCTCGTGGAGGTCTAAATTTATGGTGCACCATCAAGGACAAGCTTGACGATCAGAAGTTATTGGAGGAAGCGATAAAACGAGGGGTTGTATTTATGCCAGGAACTGTATTTGGTTCTGAGCCAGGACATCTAAGATTATGCTTTGCTCGTCCCTCAATGGATGAGATCGCGTCTGGCATATCCAAACTAGCTCAGGCTTTTCATGCATTAACACAGAAATGTTAAAAGGATTGTGAAAGCTGCCCTTCGCTATTTACATAGGAAGGGCAGTTTTTTATTTTAAAAATTTGTGCTTCCAGTCCTTGACATTGCAGATCAGCTCTCATATAATAAAAAATGTAAGTAAGTACTTGCATTAAAGAAGGGTAGATCAATGAGCAACAATCCAAGTACGAGTGATAAACTTCTGTTAGCAACAATCGATCTCATGGCGGAAAAAGGGTATGATGGCACGACTACTAAGGAAATCGCTGCTGCTGCTGGAGTGAACGAAGTCACGCTTTTTCGCCATTTCGGCACGAAAGAGAAGCTGTTAGCAGCTGCCTTCAACCGTTATCACTATGCCTTAGAGATGACAAAGCTTTTTAACGAATCTTTGACAGGCGAGCTGCATGAGGACCTTCTTATTATCAGCCAAAAGTATCATTATCTCATGAATCGGAATAGAAAACTGTTTCAGATTATTCAAAAAGGAAGCAGCAGTCTCCCTCCAGAAGTATATCAGGAGGCCCACCGCCATCCTCAGGAACTTAGGAAGCTATTAACGAATTATTTGGTTTCCATGTCTGAGCAAGGTAAAGTGATAACTTCAAAACCTGACATACAGGCATATGCTTTCATGTTGATGAATCATGGTGCGTTCAATAGCAACTTTTCTCCCATAGATTTGGACGAATTTATTGAAGAAAGCGTGCGGTTATTCGCTAGGGCATTAACTCCCTAGCTTTTTTAAAAGCCACAATGCAAGTATGTGCTTGCATTCATTCAAAGGAGCGATAAACCATGAATTCTGAAACAATGCTGCAAAAAGGTCCTATCTTAATGCGATTATTGCTGTTTACCGTTATGATGTCATCGATGAGCGCCCTAATGTTTAACGTTGTGCTCCCGCAAATCAGCGAGGAGTTTCATCTTACCCTTGCCCAGGTGAGCTGGCTGTCATCCGCCTATACGCTTATCTACGCGTTTGGAACCGTGACTTATGGGAAACTTGCGGACAGATTCCAACTGAAGAGCCTATTGACGTTCGGACTGACATTGTTTGCGGCGGGTTCTCTAATGGGGCTCGTTTCACAAACTTTCTGGTTCGCTCTACTCGGAAGGTGCCTGCAATCTGCAGGTGCCGCGGCTATTCCGGCAATTGCATTGATTATCCCTGTAAGGTATTTTTCACCTGAAAAGAGAGGCTCCGCATTAAGCATGACAGCCGTCGGGATTGCGCTCGGAAGCGCTCTTGCACCTGTTATTTCCGCTACTATCGTCAGCTTTGCGAATTGGAGATGGCTGTTTCTGCCTTCCCTATTAATTTTATTATTGCTGCCGCTGTATCGAAAATATCTCGAGCATGAAGTGAAACAAGCTCCGCGCAAATTCGATTGGCTTGGCGGAAGCTTGCTCGCCGCATCCATTGCGCTGCTTCTGCTAGGGGTCACAAATCGATCATTGTGGTATTTGGTTATCGGTTTAGCAACCTTAAGCCTCTTCATCGTACGAATTCGTACCGCCGAAGAACCTTTTATCCAACCTCAGTTGTTTCGTAACAAGAAGTATACCATCGCAATAACACTGGCGTTTCTCATTAGTGGCATAGGCATCTCCTTGTATTTTTTAACTCCGATTCTGTTTTCACAAGTTTATCATCTTGGTTCCAATTGGATTGGTTTCGCCATGGTCCCTGCTGCGGCAGCCTCAGCACTTCTAGGGAGAAAAGGCGGGAAACTGGCTGATCTGAAAGGCAATTCATACCTATTTTCTGTTGCTTCCGGTTCTTTAATTACTTGTTTTGTCTTGTTGTCCATCTTTACAGGAATCTCGCCTCTATGGATTTCATTCTTTTTGATTTTTGGTAACGTAGGCCAATCTTTCTTGCAGATTGCCATGTCCAATTCCGTTTCAAGATCATTGCCCAAAGATCAGGTTGGCGTGGGCATGGGTCTTTTCTCGATGGTCAGTTTTATAGCCCAAGGAATAGCTGCAGGCGTTTACAGTATTGTGGTTGCACAGGGTCCCTCCGTTCATTGGAATCCGTTAAATGTCGATCCGAACAGTTACCTATACAGCAATTTTTATCTCGTTCTTGCCGCAATGCATGTGGGGATCTTGTTCTTCTACCACTTGCAATTCCGTACCAAGAAACCAAGCGTTGCAATTGAACATTGAACAAATCACGATTAGGGGAGGGAACATAAAGATGAATGGTAATGTGAGGCAAATTTTTATCGACCAATTGCTTTCATGGCCAGAAGTAACTCAGCAGCCACACCGTTTCGGAGGGATTGAATTTCTGTTTATCGGAAAAGAAATTGGTCATCTACATGGAGATCCTCTAGTCGACTTGCTCATGCCAAAATCGTTTCGCGATCAGCTTATAGTTTCAGGGCGTGCGCAGCCCCATCATATGTATCCTGATTCTGGTTGGGTATCGGTTTATTTAACGTCAAATGAGGATGTTACTAACGCCATTGAACTTCTACGATTCAAGTATGATTATCTAGTGGCAAATCGAAATGAATAATGATAAGAGCACTCCATATTATTTTTAGTTTATTGTCGATGGAGAACCCTCAGGCATTTTGCCTGAGGGTCTTTCTGTATGCATGATTATCAACAGTGTTTGCTATTCTCCAAAATGTCGGATTGGCAATCAAGTACATGGAGTAAAATTTCAAAATATTGGCATTCTAATAGAATGTAACCATTCAATCTGACCCGTACAGTAGGTGATCATATAGATAAGTACAAAAAGCAAGAGAAATGGTTAATATGGCTCTGTATCATCGTCGCTTCTCTCATGCTTCTTTCCTGGCTCCGACAGATGATCGCATATTCGAAATAAATGCTTTCCCAAGCAATTTTCAAACTGAAAAGGAGTACATCACATATGACTTATGATCCCGTGCTTTATAGCCGAATGCTAACAGAGCTCACATTCGCCTTCCATATTATCTTCGCTACCGTAGGTGTCGGTATTCCGATCATGATCGCATTCGCCGAATGGTCTGGCATTAAGCGAAACGATCCTTACTACCTGCTTCTTGCGCGGCGCTGGGCCCGCGGCTTCGTTATTACCGTTGCTGTTGGTGTTGTCACTGGAACCGCTATAGGTCTCCAGCTCAGCCTGCTGTGGCCGAGCTTTATGCGCGTTGCGGGCCAAGCTATTGCCTTGCCTTTGTTTATGGAGACCTTTGCATTTTTCTTTGAAGCAATATTCTTAGGCATCTATCTATACACTTGGGATCGATTCCGCAAGCCCATCACTCATTTTCTGCTCAGTATTCCGGTCATGCTCGGATCCTCAGCGTCTGCTTTTTTTATCACAACCGTTAACGCATTTATGAATACCCCGCAGGGCTTTAAGCTGAACAACGGCTCCATTACAGACATTAAGCCACTTATAGCCATGTTCAATCCCGCTACTCCAACGAAGGTCGCACATGTGCTTTCTTCTGCATATATGACTAGCGCCTTCGTCCTTGCGGCGATAGCTGGCGCTGCTTTGCTTAAGAAGCGCGATTCGCTCTATCACCGTAAAGCACTCAAGCTAACGATGATTGCTGCTCTTATTTTCTCGATTACAACTGCACTCATTGGAGATCTTTCCGGGAAATTTTTGGCCAAATACCAACCCGAGAAGCTGGCTGCCGCTGAATGGCATTTTGAGACGGCTAGACAGGTGCCGCTTGTTCTAGGGGGGATTTTAACAGAAGATCATCAGATTAAATACGGGTTGAAAATCCCATTCGCCCTAAGCATTCTAGCTCACGATAACCCGAATTCCGAAGTTCAGGGCTTAAATGAAACACCTGTTGCTGAGCGTCCCCCTCTTATTGTTCATTACTACTTTGATTCGATGGTCACGATAGGCATCTTCCTTACGGTTCTTTCTATGGCATCTGTTTGGATGGTTTACAAATTAAAGAGTGTCCAATATCCAAGTTGGCTGTTGAGGTTGATCGTCCTTTCTGGCCCCCTTGCCATTTTGGGGATTGAATTGGGTTGGATTTATGCTGAGGTAGGCCGACAGCCTTGGATACTTCGAGGTTATATGAAGACCGTCCATGGAGCGACCACCTCCACACATGTGGATCTGATGCTCCTTTTGTTCTGCATCCTATATGTAGCGATTGGGTTAACTTTGGTCAAAGTGCTAAGGAAAATGTTCAAGAACAGTGATGTACAAGAAGAACTTAAGAGCAGAGGTATTGAGGGGGGACCTACACAATGAAGTACGAGTTAATCGGCATTACAGTCCTATGGATATTTCTGTACGGCTATCTGATCGTTGCTTCCATTGATTTCGGGGCAGGCTTCTTCAGCTATTACTCATACGCTACAGGAAAAAAACATCTCGTTGAAAACATCATCAAACGTTACCTATCACCCGTATGGGAAGTAACGAATGTTTTCCTAGTTTTTTTCTTTGTTGGCATAGTCGGCTTCTTTCCCGATAGCTCGTATTACTTTGGAACAGCCCTTTTGGTGCCTGGCAGCATCGCGATTGTGCTACTTGCGATACGCGGTTCTTACTATGCTTTTAGTATATATGGACAAATGCAAAAACAAAGCCACTTGTATACATTTTTGTATGGAGCAACCGGCCTCCTCATTCCTGCTTCCTTATCGACCGTCCTGACGATATCGGAAGGTGGCTATATGACAGAAGAGAATGGCAAGGTTATTTTACACTTTAGCAAGCTCTTCACAAGCTCCTATTCCTGGTCGGTTGTACTTCTTGCACTTGTTAGTGTTCTTTACATTTCTGCGATGTTTCTTTCCTACTATGCCAACAAAGCGCAGGATTATGAAGCACTTGAAATCGTCCGAAGCTACGCACTAGGCTGGAGTCCTCCAACAATCGTGTGCAGTATATTTGTTTTTTTCGCTATTCGCTGGCACAATCCGGAACATTTTCAAGCTATGCTTGATTTGTCTTGGATGTTCGTTGCTTCGTTACTATGCTTCTTGGGTGCGGTCTATCTGATGTTCAAACGAAAAAGCTTTGGCTGGGCATTTATACTTGTTATGCTGCAATTCGCCTTTGCTTTCTTCGGATATGGAGCTTCCCACTTGCCCTATATCCTTTATCCGTTCATTACCATTCACCAGAATTTCACGAACGATGCTATGGCTATCTCGCTAATTGTCGTTTTCCTTGCTGGATTATGTCTGCTTATTCCATCACTTGTTCTACTGATGCGACTGTTCCTGTTTGATGCTGAATATGTGCGAGGGAATCCCACCAAGAAAGGGTGATGATTATGGATTTCTTTCTGCTTATGATTGCGCCTCTTCTACTTGTGGCGTTTTCCCTCGGGATCTTATTCATGATGTTCTCAAGAGGGCAGGATAAGTTATAATCGAACTTAACTAAAAAAAAAGAGGATATGCAGTTGCATATCCCCTGGTCTATTCTCTATAAAAGTACTATCATTTTAACTCTTGAAAGTTAACAATATATTCATCTAATTTTTGACTAAGATCTACTACTTTCTCATGCGTAAAACTTCCGCGTATATACGCCTCTTCTATCATTTCAATGCGTAATGCTTCGATTTTTTCTAATAGCAGTAGTTCCATATCACTTATTCACACCAATTCTGTTCAATAATGGTTTGTATACCTATTATAAAACAGGATGCTATAAAAGGTAATGATTGGGTGGATAAACTTTATGACAAATTTGTGAAATATTATTTCAACATAGAATAATATTTCTGTTTTTTTGCGTCTTAATGTCATTTACTGTTGATGGGTAACTAACATTATCGAACATGGTTGGATGGAACGACAAAGTTGTATTTTATACAGCATTAAGCAAGCTAATCCGTGTTTATCCACGCGAATATTGTAAAAAATAACCAACGCAAAGTAGCTCTATTGCCTATAAAAAGGCTGAAATTATTTCAGAATGAGTGCCCATCTGGTTAAAGTGCATGCTGAGACGATGTTTTTCATCGCTAGAGTTGCGTATGAGCGATTAGGAGTGAGTGTAGCGATGAAATACATCGCTACACTTACTAGGATCACTTTGTTTTACCCACTAACTCCTAAAACAAGCCGCCGGCTATATGCCGGACGGCCTTGTGATAAGAGATTATTGGATGGATTGCAGATGCTCTTCGAGACGATCCCAAGTTTCAGTAATTCCTTGCTCCATTCCCATTTCCATGACAGTTTTGAGCGCTTCAGGTGAAGCGTATTTTGAGCGGCTGACAAGCTTCGTCTTGCCTTCAAATTCTACAAAAGTCATCGTTATGTGAGACGACGGCATACCCTCCGTTTCATTCCCTTCGGCATCCGAGAAGTAATCGACGTAAATGATTTTCTCCGCCTCAACGATTTCATCATAGACTGCTTTGCCCCAAGATTCGTATCCGTAAAAATCCCCTTGGTTCTGATCGATACACTTCATGCAGTAATGCCAGATACCGCCCGGACGAAAATCGACGTTGCAAACTGTAAGCGTCCAACCGCGAGGTCCCCACCAGTGCTTTAGATGCTCAGCCTCGGAGAATGCTTTGAATACAAGCTCGCGCGGCGCGTTAAAAACACGCTCCAAAATTAGTTCCTGACCATCTACCTTGGAAATCATTTTGTTTGACATTGAAAATCCTCCTAAAATTTAGTTTTGGTTATTTTGTTTGTTTTTCAGCTTCTGCAGGTAATTCTCCAGAGCGTCAAGTCGTTCATCCCAGACACTGCGGTAGGTTTCAAGCCAACTATCCAGTTCTTGAAATGGTTCCAAACGAAGTTTGTAGTTCCGGCGATTGGCAACAGCCTGCACCTCGACTAGTCCGGCCTCCAGCAGGACACGCAAATGCTTCGAGGCTTGAGGCTGGCGAAGTCCAAGGCCATCGGCGATATCCCCTACAGTCAAGGGACCCTCTAACAGGAGTTCAACAATGCGTAAACGGTTGGGTTCGGCCAGTGCGTTAAATGTTGTGTTATCCATGATGATGATTTCCTGTTCCAGTTCTAGTCAAGTCAGGCCACCTCGTTTCGTTAGCAAGTTACCTTATTTCTATTTACAATATACCTCAATCTGAATATTCCTGTCAAGGAATATTGCATAATTAATTTGTGAATTTGCTCGAGCAAGATTTGTATAAGACGAGTGGGCTCAATCCAATATACATTTATGCCTACCTACCCTTTACTGTACTTATGCTATGGTAGAAATGAATGCGCTGAGGGAACGACGATGCGTTATATAGCCGAAAAACGCCCGAAATCATGAGGAAGAGGAACGACGATACGTTATTTCGCGGTTTTTGCCTCCGGATCGTTCAAAATTGATCAATTAGCGCCCCCACGTTCCTCTCATTCGATTTCAAGCACAGATTTCCCAAAATAGCGAATCGACGTTCCGCTAATCTACATTATTTGGCGTAAAATCAACCATAAAATCAAAACAGAGGCAAAAAAAAGAAGTGCGCCTAAGTGAACGCACTTCTTTCTATTTCCAATAATTGAGATTAGTTAACCAAATTTTACGAATGAAAGTCTTGCCCGGAACGGACTTCTTTCACATAGCCGGCGCGAATGACAAAATCACCGAAATGCTCATTATCTTGCCGTTCCTTCGCATATTGATTAACAATCGGTCGCAGCGAATCCAGAATCTCCGCTTCGCCAATGTTTTCCTTATACAACTTGTTCAGTCGGTTTCCGGAATGTCCACCGCCCAAATACATGTTGTATTTGCCTGGTGCCTTACCAATGAACGCGATTTCCGCCAGCATTGGGCGGGCGCATCCATTTGGACAACCGGTCATGCGAATGACGATCTCTTTATCACCTAAACCGGCTTCTTCCAACATCGGCTCGATTTTATCGATTAAGCCGGGAAGGTAGCGCTCGGCTTCAGCCATCGCCATACCGCAAGTCGGCAGAGACACGCAAGCCATAGAGCTTCTGCGCAATGCGGAGTACTGAAGCCCATCCGCAAGACCGTATTCTTTGATCAACTCTTCGATCTTTTTCTTCTTCTGAGTGCTCACATTACCGATCACCAGATTCTGGTTCGCCGTAAGTCTGAAGTCCCCGGTATGCACTTTGGCAATTTCACGAAGTCCGGTCATCAGCAGGTAGTTATCCTCATCTTTAACACGACCGTTTTCAATAAACAGGTTAAAATGCCATTTCCCGTTATTTCCCTTCACCCAGCCATAGCGATCACCGTTATGATCAAAATGGTATGGACGCGCCGCTTCGAGCTTCCAACCTAAACGAGAGGTTAGTTCACCAACGAACCAATCAACGCCGCGGTCATCAATCGTATATTTAAAACGTGCATGCTTCCGCACAGAACGATCGCCATAATCCCGTTGAATCGTAACCGTCTTCTCTGCCAAATCTACCATTTGATCCGGCGTGATGAATCCAATCACTTGGGCTACTTGCGGGTAAGTCAACGGATCACCATGGCTCATCCCCATACCGCCACCGACGGATACATTGAAGCCTTTCAGACGTCCATCTTCAACAATAGCAATGAAACCCAAATCCTGCGAGAAGACATCCACATCATTGGAAGGCGGTACGGCAATACCGATTTTGAACTTACGTGGCAAATACACCTTTCCATAGATCGGCTCTTGCTCTACGCCATCTTGGCTGTCTACTACCTTTTCGCCGTCAAGCCAGATCTCGTGATAGGCTTTGGTCTGTGGATCAAGATGGTTGCTAACGCGGCAGGCCCATTCGTATACTTCAGCATGAACATCCGACTGGTAAGGATTCGGATTACACATGACGTTTCGGTTAACGTCACCGCACGCGGCTAGTGTGCTTAACAACGAATCATTCACTTCACGGATTGTCTTCTTCAAATTCCACTTCAGCACGCCGTGAAGCTGGAAAGATTGACGAGTTGTCAGACGGATCGTACCGTTAGCATACTTCTGTGCAACCTCGTCCATCATCAACCATTGCTCTGGCGTAACGACTCCGCCAGCGGCACGCACACGCAGCATGAACTGATAAGCCGGCTCTAGCTTCTGCTTCTGCCGTTCGTTACGCAGATCCCTGTCATCCTGCATATAGCTTCCGTGAAACTTCATCAAACGGTTATCATCCTCGGGGATGGACCCCGTAATTGCGTCTTTCAGAGTCTCTTCGAGACTCCCCCGCAAGTAATTGGTTCTTATTTTAATGTGTTCTACTTCGCTGTGCGGCGCACTGTTCTTTGAAAGTAAATTGTTTTCTGACATATTGGCCTTTCTCCTCTCGCGATCTTTGGGATTTGAACTTAGTAGACATCCCTCTGATAACGTTTTTGCTGTTGCATACGGGTCAAATACTCCGCTGCTTCTTCCGAGCTGAAACCGCCCTCTTGTTCAATAATTGCTGCTAGGGTCGCATGGACGTCGTGTGCCATTTTCTTTTCGTCACCACATACGTACACGATTGCCCCTTCTTGAAGCCATTTATAGAGCTCGGCGCTCTTCTCAAGCATCCGATGCTGCACATATACTTTCTGGTCGGTATCGCGGGAGAATGCAACATCCATGCGCGTCAACACGCCATCCTTAAGCCACTTCTGCCATTCAATCTGATAAAGGAAATCTGTGGAGAAGTGCTGATCACCGTAGAAGAGCCATGATTTGCCTTCAGCCCCAGTCTCTTCTCTTTCTCCTAGAAAGGCTCTGAACGGAGCGACGCCCGTGCCAGGTCCGATCATAATGATAGGCGTTTCCGAGTTCTCGGGAAGCTTGAAATTCGGGTTATTTTGAATGTAAACCGGCAGCGTTTCGCCAGACTTAATTCGCTCAGCGAGCTGCACGGAGCATACGCCGTAACGTTCTCTGCCTTGAGTCTCGTATCGTACCGTACGGACGGTAACGTGAACCTCTTCCGGGAAAGCTTTGGAACTGCTTGCAATCGAGTACAGTCGAGCAGGCATCTTCCGCAGGATCGCTACGAATTCGCCCGCTGGTACTCCCTTAAGGGAGTACTCCTGCACCAAATCTAATAGATCGCGCCCACTGGTGTACGATTTGAGATCTTGCTCACGTCCTGCAACCAACAACTCTTGCAGCCCATTGTTTGAGGTAAGCTTTGCCACTTGCTCCAGCAACGGCTTCGTCAATACAGTAATTTCATAATTATGAAGCAACGCCTCGCGCAATGAACGCTTCTCGCCGTTCTTATTAATAGTAACGAGTTCTTCGGCTTTCCAACCCATGGCTTCGATCAATTCGTCCACAAGGCGTGGGTGGTTCTCCGGATAGATGCCTAAGCAATCACCCGGTTCATACTGAAGATTGGATCCCTCTAGTGAGATCTCAATGTGACGGGTTTCGCGGTCTGATCCACGGCCATTCAGATTCAAATTCTCAAGAACCTCGGCTTGGAATGGATTTGTTCTCGAATATTCCGATTCTGTTCCACTTTCAACTGCTGCTCCGACGCTGCTTACAGCAATTGAGCCCGCTGAAGCTTCACTTAAAGAGCCTAATACGGAATTCATCCACTCTGCTGCTGGCTCATCGAAATCCACGTCGCAATCGACACGCGGCGCAAGACGTTTGCCGCCAAGCTCCTCCAGACGTTTGTCGAAATCCTTACCTGTTTGGCAGAAAAGCTCGTAAGATGTATCTCCAAGTGAAAGCACGGAAAACCGTAGATCCTCCAATTTAGGAGCTCTCTTGCTATGAAGGAATTCATGGAAGGAAATCGCGTTATCCGGTGGATCTCCTTCTCCGTGAGTACTCACTAGAACAAGCAAGTTTTGAATCTTTTTTAAGTTATTCGGTTTAAAGTCTGCCATCGAGGAGAGCGCTACTTGAAAGCCTAGCTCTTCTAGCTTTTTGGACATTTTCTTCGCTAACCCTTGAGATTTCCCTGTCTGTGATCCGAAGAGTACGGTCACCTCTTTAGAAATTACCGGCGCATTTGCCGCCAATGTTGCTAAGGGAGCTGCACCAGAAGCCGTCACTACAGCCGATCCTTGAAGTGCTGCAAGATACCCGTTCAGCCAGATTCGTTGTGTTTCCGTTAGTGTAGGAAGTAATCGATTAAGCAATTCTACTTGTTCCTGATTAAAAGGACTGTTTGTTACTTGAAGTACCAAGAATATCCACCTCTCATAGCCTGCAATGATATTAATTCCTATTATACATTTTTCGCATTATTTTCACTCTCTTGAAACTATCATGTATGTCGAAATTGGTCAATTAGAATGATCTTATGTGATCTATCAGTAATATTGATAAAGGGATAAATACCTTTTACCGGATGTCAAAAGTATAGACCGATATGAACAGTCATAGACGAATATTATAGGATACAGGAATTAAGCAGAGGAGCTTCGCTAATGAGATTTGTTACAGAAACGAGATTAAAACGATTGGAAGAATTGATTCAATTGATTCCTGAGTACGATGAAAGAAGCCACGCTATTCATCTGCTGAATTCGATTCGTAGTGATATTGATGATAACTATGCAGAAATTGAAAAACCGATCAGTTTAAGCGGCTTGAAACGACGGCCAAACGACCGAAAATAAGCGAAAAAATAGCAAAAAAACGAACCTCTAGAATTCCTTCTAAAGCTCGTTTCGCATTTTATTATTAAACCAAGTATTCGCGGCTACATCGCGTCCAGTATGATACCAGCCGTTTCCTCAATGGCTTTTTCAGTGACATCGATTACAGTACATCCAAGCTGCTTATACAAACCGAATGCATACTCCAGCTCTTCCGCCACTCTTTCTAACGCCGAATATTTAGCGCCAAATGGCAGCCCAACTGCTTTCAGCCGTTCTGTACGGATCTTAACAAGCTGTTCAGCGCTCATCGTCAATCCGATCAATTTACTTTTGTTAAGCGTAAACAACCCTTGCGGAGGCTTTACTTCAGGAACTAATGGATAGTTGGCTACTTTATATCCTTTATGCGCCAAATAAATACTTAGCGGTGTTTTCGACGTCCTTGAAACGCCCAACAGAACAATATGAGCTTGTTTTAGAGCGCTTGTGTCTTTACCGTCATCGCTTTTGACTGCAAACTCGATCGCTTCGACCCGCTTATAATATTCTTCGTCCATTTGGTGCAGCAGCCCTGCTTTCCTTTTGGGAGAATCATTAAAAGTATCAATGAAAGCTTGCATAACAGGACCTAGGATGTCGATGCTGGTCACGTTTAATCGAATCGCTTCTTGACGCATCATCTCTCTTAATTCTGGAAGAACCAGCGTGTAAACAACAAAACTGCCAAGTCGGGAAGCTTCCTCCATCATACTTCGGATTTCTTCCTCCGTACGCATAGTTCCAAAACGCCTTACATGAACTTGACTGGCGTTAAACTGACGAATTGTCGCTTGAACAACCGTGTTTGCCGTTTCCCCAACCGAGTCCGAACAAACGAATATCGTATGGACTTTCTCCTCCACCCGTGAATACCTCCTAATTCGCAGCTAGTTCCAACATTAATTTGGTCATAGTTGTTTTCGTTATTCGTCCGATAACGCCATCTTTGTCTTGTTCGGCATCCAAACTCACGACTGGCAAACTGTCAACTTGATGATGAATCATTTTGCGCGCTGCATCAATGACGTGGTCCTCTGGACTTACGGTAACAATGTTCGGGTGTCTCGTCATCACAAGACTAATCGGCATGGAAGGAGCACCCGCATTGCCTAACGTTACCTTTAGCAAATCTTTTCTAGAGACAATGC
Organism: Paenibacillus phytorum; assembly: GCF_013141715.1. Lineage (GTDB taxonomy): Bacteria > Bacillota > Bacilli > Paenibacillales > NBRC-103111 > Paenibacillus_E > Paenibacillus_E phytorum. The sequence goes on from NZ_WHOA01000085.1 coordinate 78,096, forward strand.
CAACTAATGCCCGATTACTGCTCACAATCATCAGAGTACCCACATTCTCAAGGAACAGAGAGACAACGGCATCATTCACCGTAGCTGTTTCTTGAAGAACGACAGGTAAACCCATAACATCTTTCACATAAATGCCATCAAGCTTTTTGTACGATGATTCCTCACGTTCCAGTGTTTTGCCGAGAAAATAACCAACCTTTGGCTTCGCATCCAAATAACCTAGCATAACAAGCAGGGCAAGGTCGGAACGAATAGTAGGACGAGCGATTCCGAGCATTTCAGCTAGGTGTTCTCCGGTAATCGGAGCATGTTTTTTTACACGTTCAATGATTTCCATTTGACGGGATGTAAGTTCTATCGTATTTCCCTCCCCGAACTTTCATGTTCATCCCCATTTTAACCGATTTTCTCGCTGTATCAAATGGCTTGAGCAACCTTTTGTTCACCGATAACACCATGCAAGATGAACGCTTGTGCTGCAGCTATTCGAGCCAATGGAATTCGGTAAGGGGAACAGCTAACATAATCCAACCCCGTCAAGTGGCAAAAGAAAATCGACTCTTTATCTCCGCCATGTTCCCCGCATATGCCCGTTTTGAGCGATGGCTTAACGAGCCTACCCGCATTCACGGCTAAGTCAATCAATTGTCCGACTCCTTCTGTGTCAAGCACTTGAAACGGATTATGCGGGAGAAGCTTCTGATCGACATAGTGGGTTAGAAATTTACCCTCCGCATCATCACGGCTATAACCATACGTCATTTGCGTCAAATCATTGGTGCCAAAAGAGAAGAAATCGGCATAGGCTACAATTTGGCGCGCAGTAAGAGCCGCTCGTGGAACCTCGATCATGGTCCCGACCTTATATGGACAATCCCGAAGTTTGTCTTTCCCCAGCACCTGTTCCGCAACGAAGTCAACAAGCTCTCTCAAAATTTTCAGTTCATTGGCATGACCCACGAGTGGAATCATGATTTCTGGAAGAACTCGAACGCCTCTGTCGATACAGCCTGAAGCTGCACAGAAGATGGCCTCTATCTGCATATCATAAATCTCCGGATATACAATTCCCAATCTGCAGCCCCGCTGTCCGAGCATCGGGTTAGCCTCATGGAGAGCTTGCACTTTGCGAAGCAGGTGAGCGATCTCTTCTCTTTCTAAGTCTGACGCACCTTTATTATAAGTCAGCTCCGTATGTCTTTTTTGCAGATCTTCGAGGTTCGGTAAAAACTCATGCAAAGGTGGATCCAGCAACCGAATCGTTACCGGAAGGCCATCCATCTCCTCGAACATGCCTTCAAAATCTGACTGCTGCATGGGAAGCAGCTGTGAAAGAGCCTGCAAGCGATCCTCTTTGTTATCCGCCAGGATCATTCGTTGAACGACAGGCAGACGAGTTGGTGAGAAAAACATATGCTCCGTTCGGCATAAACCGATCCCTTGAGCACCCAGCTGTCTGGCGATTTTCGCATCTTCCGGATTGTCTGCATTCGCGTATACTTTCAGCGTGCGAATATCATCCGCCCACTCCAGCATAACGAGAAGTTCATCCGTCATTCTCGCTTCATGTAAAGGCATTGCACCGATAATGACGCGCCCACTTGCGCCATCTAATGTAATCCAATCGCCTTCTTCCACGACTCTGCTTCCCGCAAACATCCGTTTCTCATCAAGCACAATTCGGACTTCTTCGCAGCCGCAAACGCAAGGTTTACCCATTCCCCTTGCCACAACAGCGGCATGACTCGTCATCCCACCGCGGCTCGTGAGCACGCCTTCCGATGCGATCACACCATGAATGTCTTCGGGTGTTGTTTCGTTTCTTGCTAGAATGACCGTCTTGCCGGCGCGGCTCCATTCTGCAGCCGTGTCTGCGTCAAATACAAGCTGTCCAACCGCGGCACCCGGCGAAGCAGGAAGTCCTTTAGCCAACACATCCTTTACAGCCTCTTCATCGATACCTCTGTGAAGCAGCTGATCAAGATGAGACACTTCGATGCGTTCAACGGCTTCCTGCTTAGTCAGTAAACCTTCATGCACTAAATCGACGGCAATCTTGAGCGCAGCTTGGGCATTTCGTTTCCCGTTTCGGGTTTGCAGCAGGTAAAGCTTATTATTTTCAACCGTAAACTCGATATCCTGCATATCTTTGTAATGTTTCTCTAACTGCTTGGATGCCGCAAACAACTGCTCATAAATCAGGGGCATTTCGCTTTTCAGCGCGGCAATCGCCAGCGGTGTTCTGATACCGGCAACCACATCTTCCCCTTGTGCATTAATCAGGTATTCACCGAAAAATGTATTCTCACCCGTGGATGGGTTTCTCGTAAAGACAACGCCTGTACCGCAACTGCTGCCCATATTGCCAAATACCATGCTCTGAATGTTAACGGCTGTTCCCTGTTCATCTGGAATCCGATTTATTTTACGGTAAATCTGAGCTCTTTGATTGTTCCATGACTTGAATACGGCCTCAACTGCCAATCGCAACTGCTCGTAGACATGCTGTGGAAAAGCTAGGCCTGTTTTAGCCAGAATACACTTTTTGTAATCTTCGATAAGACCCTTCCAACCCTCAGCTGTAACATCCTGATCTTGCTGGGCGCCCTCTTTCTCTTTCAAACGGTGCAGCAGCTGCTCGAAATGATACCCTTCAATGCCAAGCACTACGTTACCAAACATCTGCATCAAGCGACGGTAGCAATCATAAGCGAACTTTTCATTGTTCGTAAGAGCAGCCAACCCTTGAACGGTTACGTCGTTGAGACCTAGATTCAAAATGGTATCCATCATCCCCGGCATCGAAGAGACAGAACCGGAACGAACGGAAACAAGAAGTGGATTGTTCGCATCCCCGAATGTTTGTCCCTTTTGTTTCTCTAACTGCTTGAGAGCTGCTGCAATTTGTTCAAGCAGGTCCTCTGAGATCCGATTACCAACCTTAAAGAAAGCTAAGCAGGCCTCTGTCGTAATGGTGAAACCCGGTGGTACGGGAAGGCCGGCACGTGTCATCTCAGCGAGATTAGCCCCCTTTCCTCCCAGTAAAGATTTCATTGAAGCATTTCCCTCCTGAAAGGGTACCACTTGTTTCTGAGTCATTATTTGTTAGCCTCCTTATTTTTATCGATACATTGGGTTGAATTGCACAAGCCGTAGAATTTTTTATATCCGTCCGTAGGTAACGTTGCAATCACTTCATTACATGATTTACAAATGATAACACCAAGATCATACCGATGAATGGCCGCCAATGTTACATGGTTTGTGTTAGACATTTCGTTTCCCCCTTTAGTTGTGTGCTTTCGGCACGTGACATATGAGCTACTAAATCAATGACTCGGTTTGTGTAACCCCATTCGTTGTCATACCAGGCCAGCAGCTTAATTTGGTTTTCGTGCGTCATAATGCTAAGACCGTCAATAATGGCAGATTTCTCATTACCTATATAATCCGCAGAAACAAGCGGCAATTCATTGTAGTCAACAAAGGTTCCTATTTGCCCAGCAATCGCCTTTTTAATAGCGAACTTCACATCATCAACGCTAACTTTACGACCGACCACCACTTGAAGATCTAACAAAGAAACATCTTGTGTTGGCACGCGAACGGAGACGCCTTGAATTTGGGATGCGAGATGAGGAATCACATCGATAAGTGCTTTCCCCACGCCAGTTGAAGTCGGAATAATAGAATTTGTGCATGACCTCGCACGTCGAAGATCTTTATGCGGGTTATCCATATGATTTTGATCATTCGTAAAAGCATGAACCGTTGTCATCCAACCCTGTTTAACAGAAAAAGCTTCATCTAGGATATGCAAAACTGGTGCGATACAGTTGGTTGTACAGGAAGCTGCAGATACTAAGCGATGCTGCTTGGGATCATACTTCTCTTCATTCACACCCATGACAACTGTGAGGTCCATATTCGTCCCTGGTGCAGTAATCAAAACCTTCTTAGCTCCAGCAAATAAATGTCGTTCAGCACCATGCCGATGATTGAACTTTCCGGTTGCATCCACAACCAATTCAACACCATAATCCTCCCACGGCAATAAATCCGGCTCTCTTTCACAAATGACAGAAATCAGCTTTCCATTAATCTTCATTAAGTTGTCATTCAACACGTCAATTTTCGCGTCCCATGTGCCATGAACCGAATCATATTTCAATAAATGGGCTAACACATGAATGGGGCTTGTTGAGTTGATAACGTTGATTTCAAAATCCTGCTGCTTCTCGGTCAATGCTTTTCTCAAACAAAGCCTTCCGATTCTACCTGTACCACTAATGCCAACTCGCATCTCCATCCCCCAATTTCATTATTTAGTATGTCATAAATGTATCATAAGGTTATATAATGTACAATATATATTTTAAAGTTCACAAAAATATCATCATTTGTCACTATTATAGGGACTTATTTTATATATGACGTCATATATAGCGTCATATTTAAGACACGATAGGACCTCGCGCGGCGCGACGAGCTGTAAGCGACTTTTCCGCGCTTAACGGGCGGCTTCTTTCATAACTTCCCATACAATAAAGAAACCGCGTTACGACGGTTAGTCGTAACGCGGTAGATAAAACATCATCAATTAATCTTTGTAAGACTAAAGGTGTCATTAGCAAGTGTGTACGAGTTACTACTCGGATCCTTGCCCGTTATTTGTAGTCTAAATTGTTTGTTGCCAGGTGAAGCAAAGGTCACTTCCCCAAAGCTTACTGTCGTATAGTTCGTGCTGCTCTGACGCTGATCTACTGAGTTCCCTTGAGCGATACCGTCGATATACAACTGAGCAGTGCCTCTATCGGGATGCTTTTTGACCCTTGAGCTTACGATATAAGTTCCAGCAGACGGAACATTTACTGTATATTGAATCCAATCGCCCACGGCATTAAAATTGCCATAGCTGAGCGATCCGCCGCTAGCCGCTGCATCTGCTGAATTTACACTTGTGTCTCCGGCTGATTTATGTGGTAAAAAAGTTCTCAGCATACCTTCCCTCATTAAAACTAACCCGCGCATGACTAATGAGTTCCGCCCTGCGCGGGATTCCGCTTTTTATTTAAGCTTGTTCATGTAGTCGACATATTCCTTTTCGGCATCGGCGGTTGCCGGATACCATTCTTTTTCAAGGAAATCTTTAAACTCTTGCAGCGAAATAGCACCCATGACGTATTTCATCTCTCTGTCATCTTTTTTCTTTACCACATCCGGAATAGTGCTGTTCAAGTTTAAAATTTTCGGCGATCTTACGGCCGGCACATTAACGGATGTCATTTGTTTCATTGCTGTATCCAACTGCGCTTTGTATTTGCCAAGACGCTCTGGCGTGTCGGCATTTTCAATGATCGCGGGATTGCCGTCAATCGCGTTAGCGATTGTCATGTAAGTACTTGTCGTGCTTGGAAGCTTGGCTGTCTGGTCCGCTGTACGGCTAATGATCTTCGTGGAAGGTTTATAGCTATCGAATGTAAGCCCTTTCAATCCGATTTGGAACAAGGTATTTGCTTCCGTCGTATTGCCCCAATCCAGGAATTTCAAGACAGTATCTATATTTTTGCTCGACTTGGAAATCATCCATCCGCCCCACGTTGCAGGAGTCACCCAATCCGTAGCAACACCCTTGCTATCTTTTAAAACGCCTTGATAGGTGTACTTCTTATCCGACTCTTTTTCCTTGGAAATGTTCCCCATTACCGCGTATTGGTGAGCGTAGATGATACCGATTTTGTTTTGGTTTAGCTTTTCTTGATCCACATAAATTTTATTGATCAAAAATTCAGGATCGATCAACTTCTCATCATTCAATTGCTTTAAGTAAGTCAAGTAAGGGATATAGCCTGACATCTTTTCACGTATTTTATAGCTTCCGTCCGTGTCCTTTGCGCCATTAACAATAGGTAGAGTGAATGCGGAAGCAAGAAAGTTTGATGCGTTCCATATCGAGTTGTTGCCTAGCGATGGATTGGAGAAGCTCAAGCAAAACGTATCCGGTTTTCCGTTGCCATCAGGATCGTTCTTTGTGAACGCCTTACAAACATTCGTAAATTCATCAAGGGTTGTAGGAGCCTTTAGATTCAACTTATCGAGCCATTGCTGATTGATCATATATCCCCAATGATTAACGACATTCGCTCTGGGAATGATGTAGGTTTTGCCATCGTTAACTGATTTGACGCCGTCCCACATTTCTTTCGTGATGTTTTTCATCAGATTGGGGTATTTGGCAATTTTGTCATCCAATGGCGCTAGAAGACCGTTTTTGGCCCAAGTTTCCATATTGGCGTCAGCGCCGCCCCAGTTGTAAACAAGATCCGGTAGATCGCCCGATGCCATTAACACCTGCAGCTTATCCACATAGTTATTGATCGGCGGAGCTTCGATGGATAATTTGACGTTGGCCAGCTTTTCAACTTCGGCAATGACAGGATTATTTTCTAACACAATTCCGGCATTCACCCTATTAAACATCTTAATAGATACAGTCGCAGCCTTTGGACTCGAGCTTGCTGCCGAGCTGGTGCTTGTAGGTGCCGCTTCACCCTTATTGTTGTCCGTACTGGCGCCGCAGCCCGCTAAAACAGTGGCTATCAGCATGAGACAAGCGAACGTACTTGCGAAATTTCTTCCCACCTTTTTCATTGTGAACACTCCCTTATACATCGAGTTTATATTTCAACTGCAAAAGATTGCAGATAAAACCGAACTTCTGGAAATCAGCCGCTTAACCTTTAATCGAGCCCACGAGCATTCCCTTCATAAAAAATCTTTGCAAAAAGGGATACACAAGCACGATCGGCAGTGTGGCAAAAATGATGATGGCCATTTTTATCGTAAATTCCGTTACGCCTGAGCTGGTATCCATCGCATCCTTCACAATGCCTCCGTCATCTACTACCATATCCCGCAAGATCAGCATGAGCGGCCAAAGCTCCCGTTTGGAGGTATAAATAATGGCCGAGAAGAAGGTGTTCCACTGCGTCACCGCATGGAAAATCACAAAAGTGGCAATCGCTGGCTTGGAGAGCGGGATAATAATCTTGTAAAGCACTTTAATTTCATTGGCGCCATCGATGAAAGCAGATTCTTCAAGACTCGCCGGTATGGCGCTTACAAAGTTTTTCATCAAAATCAGGTTGTAGGCGCCAAGTGCGCCGGGCAAAATCATACTCCAAAGTGTGTTATAGAGGTGCAGCGTCTTCACCAGGTAGAAATTGGGGATTAATCCACCGTTGAAAAACATCGTAAATGTGATGAGGACCAAGATCACGTTCCTGCCCTTAAGATCCGGCTTGGAGAGCGGGTACGCAGAGACAAGAAGCAAAAAGATATTTAACGCCACGCCGATAACGGTGATCAAAATGGTATTTTTATAGCCGGTCCACATAAGCGGCATCTGAAGAATTTGTTTGTAAGCACCGAACTCGACGTGACTGGGTATCAGCTTTAAAGGATTTTGCAAATATTCCGAGTAGGGTGTAACTGAGAAGGAAGCCACATAAAAGAACGGGAATAAGCAAGCTAAAGCGAATAGTGAGACAATGATATAGTTGAAAAAGTCAAAAACTTTATCGCCAAAGGATCGAATTATCAATACAGGGGCCTCCTTTTCTAATGGCCTTTACTAATGGCATATCTTACCAAATCCCGTCTTCTTTCAGCAGTTTGGCAATTTGGTTGCTGATGAGTATAAAGATGAAGCCAATGACGGAGGTGAATAGCCCGACGGTTGTTCCAAAGGAGAAGCGACCTCCAAGTATACCCACTCGGTACGCATACGTTTCGAACACCTCGGAGACGTCCAGATTCATTGGGTTTTGAAGCACGAAAATTTGTTCGAAGCCATTTCCCATCAATTGACCAAGTCTCAGAATGAATAGAATGACTATCGTAGATTTGATACCTGGCAGCGTTACGTGCAATAATCTCTGCAATCTGCTTGCCCCGTCTATACTCGCTGCCTCGTATAATTCTGAATTAATGCCTGCAATTGCAGCCAGATAAATGATGCTCCCCCATCCTGATTCCTTCCATATGCTGCTGAGCACGACGATTGGGCGGAAATAATCCGGATCGGCTAGAAAGAATACAGGATCTATGCCTAACTCTTTGAGAAAGATATTGACAATTCCCCAAGACGGGGAGAGGAAGTTGACCAGTATGCCTCCAATAACAACCCACGAAATAAAGTGAGGCAGATAGATCATGGTCTGAGTGACGCGTTGAAAACTAGCCATTCGGATTTCATTCAATAACAAAGCCAGTATGATGGGGAACGGGAACCCGAAAACGAGCCGCAATAGACCAAGGTAAAGTGAATTCCAAAACACCTTGTAAAAGTCGCTTAAGCCGAACATGTACCTGAAATTTTCCAACCCTATCCAAGGACTGTGAAGAATGCCTTTTGCAAAATTGAAATCCTTAAACGCAATCATCACCCCATACATAGGGATGTAATTGAAAACGAGGAAATAAATGACGCAGGGCAGCAATAACAGATACAGATACTTCTTTTTGTTCAAATAACGAAATGTGCCTTTGACATTGGCAGATACGGAACTCATTTCCTTCACCTCAAATTCTTGTTGATATGTGTTTCTGTGGCTTTCGTTCACCTCTATGAAGCAAGTATAGTATTTACGCAATTCGACAACATCTACGAACATTGGGAAAATGGATACTATTTTTAGGTGAGACAAAAAAAAGCCCGGATGCGATCATCCGGACTCTGTTTATTTATTTTGAGCAGCGCGCTGCTGTCTGAAAATATCATAGATGTCTTTCGTTAAAATCATATGGCTCTTTTCATTCGCATAATAATTTCTGTACCAATCATCGACCTGCTTCCCTCCAGCCTTCTCCCATAGTGCAATGGCATCCTGCATGGCCTGCTCCGGCAAATAATTGGGGGTCAAAATGGACTTGATCCAGATATAGCCATCGCCGACGCCCACGTGATTCGTTGTGTTGGACAAGATCTGCTGCAATTCTTTGGGCAGCTGAGGCATCTGCTCGGAATGCGTCGGACCCGCAACTTGAAGATCAAAATTGATAAACGAAGAGTTCAACTCAAACATTTTCTTCACGTCCGCTTGAAAGGGATCATTCGCATTCAGTTTCTCCGTTCCGTAATAACAATTGCCCGACAAAATAGGAGAAGCCAGCATGGCAAAATCACCGGTGGCGAAATTAAACTCGGTTTTCCATTTGTCCAGATCTGTCACCTGCGGGCATTTCCCCGGTTCCGTCTTACTGTGCACACCTTCAAATCCGTAATACATCGTTTTCATAAAGGCTTCAGAAGAGGCGAAATCGACAAATTTCATAACGGCCTCCGGGTCCTTCGTCCCCGCATTGACAACACCCGTCATTTGAATTGGATTCACAAAAATAGGATTAAATTGCCCCACCGGCGTCTTCGGATAAGGAATGACCGTAATCTCGGCATTCGGATTAGATCGTTTCAAAGGCATATAATAGTCGTTATAAAAGGTAATCGGAACATTAAATTGATCCATGTAAATGCCGATTTTGCCTGTAAGGAAATCCTGCTTCGCCTTCGAGCCGTTCTTATCGTTCAAATATTGTTGATCGACTAAACCTTCGCTGTACAGCTTTCTTTTGAACGCAACGACCGCTTGGATATGGTCCCATCCATGGACAAGTTCGCCGTTTTGAACTACGAAGTCCGGGTAGGTAACACCAAACATTTCGTTCAGAACAGCTCCGGAGTTATAGGACATGGCCATGCCGTACGTATCGTTTCTGCCGTTGCCGTCAGGATCGAGGTTGGTAAAAGCTTTAGCTGCCTGATAAAGCTCCTCCGTCGTCTTGGGAATGTCCAGCTTCAGCTTTTTTAACCAATCAGTACGTATAAACAAGCCTCTCTGGGGTATGGTTTCATTAATCCGTCCAAAGTGATATAACTTGCCATCGGATCCGGTTCCAGCAATTCGTAGTGCCGGATATTTCTTCAGCAGCTCTTTATAATTCGTGCTGTATGTATCAATCATATCGTCGATTGGACGCAGCAATTTTTGATCGATTAGCGTATTTTTAATTTGCGGGGCATATTCCAGAATCAAATCCGGCGCTTCCCCGGCGGCGAATAACGCATTCAGCTTTTGTTCCGACTGCGTCCGAGGGATAGGAACAAACTTGACATCGACAGGTCCAGCTTCACTAATCCATTGCGTAATCTTATTGTTATCGACCTTCCCTTCTTGGGAAGGAATGTTTCCACGGTCATAGATAGTGACTGTAATTTTACCTCTTTTTGCGCTTATTGGCGCTTCCGCATCCTTCTCTTTGGTACTGCAGCTAACCGCCATACTTAGAAGTGCAGCCAACATCAGTGTTGGAAGGAGAACCCGTTTCATCAAGTCAATCATCTCTTCCTTTCTCTCCTAGTTGACTTCACTCAGCTTGCGGTATTCCTTCGGCGAGCAGCCGGTAAACTGCTTGAACAGCTTGGCAAAATAATTAGGCAGATCATAGCCGACATGGCCTGATATTTCGGTAACGCTCATATCTGTATTCGAAAGCAGTTGTTTGGCTTTCTCCATCCGCAATTCGATCAAATAGGTAACGAAGCTGCGCCCCGTCTCTTTTTTAAACAAATGACTGAAATAGGCCGGATTCAAATGAATCTGCGATGCTACATGCTGCAAAGAAAGCTGTTCGGAAAAATGCTCTTTCATAAAGTGAATCGCCCTCGATACCGTTTTGGCGCTGTATTTATACTGCCATTCGAAAAACGTGTTCATGAAAAGATCCGTTTCACCCCTCATCCAATCATAAACTTCCTCCGTGCTGGAGCAATCGTGCAGCTTACTAATCCTATCGCTCATTGCTTGTGGATTGTGATCTTGTTCAAGCTGTTTACGGGCCGTCTCCTGCATAGCGAAACTCAGTGATAATGCTTCAATCTTGCATATATCGGCGTGCATGCGGCAGATGTCCTTCATTAGCTGCTCCAAATACTGTTTTAAAGAATCGGACTGCCCGGCTAACAGAAATGCCCCCATCTGTGCGCTAACTAGCTGCACCTTGGCCCGATTGATCTGTAAAGTAGGCTCGACGTCATGTCCCTTATCGGGACTTGCTGGCTGGTCCATCCCGGCATTTGTCAACAAGGACTCATAGAGTTCCGGCAGTTCTATTGGATTATGAATGATGCCAGCCTCAAAAGCTCGGACGTTTAAACCAAGCAGCTGTTGAATCGTTTCGCATGCCTCCTTACACAAGGCTTGTTCTTCCACGTCTTGCTTGACGAAAAGTGCAAATCGCCCGGATTCGATAAGCAGCAATGTTCCAGGGATCTCATATGCGTCCAGTATTTCGCTAATAATATTCAGGACAGCGAATTGCAGCAGCGGCACATCACGCTTAAGATATTGCTTTTGAATGGGAAAATAGTCGGTAATTTGAAACAAAACGAACTTACAATTCTGCAACTTCCCCCGTAAATGTAATACCGATTCCATGGGGTAAGGAAATCTTAGCATCATTGCGCGAATCGTATTTTCCAGTAGCAGTTGGTTCTCGCTTGCTTCTTTTCTCAGTCTGGCCTGCTTGTCGGACATGAGGACGCTCACTTTCTCCAAGGCTCCGTACATATCCTGTTTACTGCAAGGTTTGACAAGCAAATCGAGTGCTCCGTAACGCAGCGCCGCTTGTGCATATTGGAAATCCTGATACCCTGTAATGACAATGACTTCAATCTCGGGGAAATGAGTCTTGACACGCTTCAACAGCTCTAAACCGTCCATTAATGGCATACGGATATCTGTTATGACAAGGTCAGGCTGCAATTCGGCAATCCATCGCTCTGCTTCTTGTCCGTTCTCGGCTTCCCCGCAGACGTTCCAGCTAGTTCCGGATTCTGCGATCATTTTCGCAAGCCCCTTACGAAACAAGGGCTCATCTTCAACTAGCAGTATTCGTGTCATCTGCCATCGCCCCCTCTCTGGTATGATCAATGTTGTAAGGCAACATTAGCTGAATCAAAGTACCCGTAGATAAACGAACTATATCCAACCCATAAGGCTCACCGTGAACTAAGTCTATACGTCTGATAACGTTGCGAACGCCGATGCTTTCACGTTCCCTGCTCCCATCGTACATATTCTGATCAACCAAAAGCTTCAACACGGTATCCGGATGCATGCCGCATCCGTTATCTTCAACTTCAATCAGCATATTGGCATCTTTACGGAAAGCGCGAATCGTTAATCGCTTGTTCACCGTCTGATTCTGAAAAGCATGAACGAACACATTCTCGACCAACGGCTGAATCAGCAGCCTTTGCATTTGGCATTCCGCTAGTGTCTCATCCGCTTCAATATGAACGTAAAGCTCTTCGCCGTGACGCGCTTCCTGAATGGTTATATAGTTGCGTATTTGAGCCAACTCATCCCGCAGGGTACTGGGTGTTGTAACCGTTGCCAAAGAATATCTCAGCAGCTCCGACAAGCTGGTAACGAGCGCGGCCGTTTCATCATCATCGTAAAGAAGCATGATCTTCCAATAAATTGAATTCAAGGCATTATGCAAAAAATGAGGATTCAGTTGAGCTTGCAGCGCCTTAAGTTCAGCCTCCTTTTCGCTAAGCTTGCTTACGTACACCTCCTGTATTAACGATTGAATATCCGTAACCATCTTATTAAAGCTATCCGCCAAAAAAGCGAATTCATCATTCGACGTTTTGGGAATAACGACTCGTAAATTCCCTTCCCGCACCCGCTGCATAGCCTTTACAAGCACGTGTAAGGGCTTCAGCATTCTGCCGCTAAATAAGGAGACGCTCACCGCCATCAAAATAATACTGACAAATCCAGAGAAAATGGCCAAATGATAGACACTCAATCCCTTAGCTTTGATCTCTGCAAGTGATATCCCGCTCACCAGAGTGAACGAGCGCGGCTCGAATACACTTTTGACAAATAAGTAATCATCCCCGTTGTGATGTTGAATAACCGTTGCTTCCTTATTTTCCAGCTTTGGCTCAATCCCCGGTCTGCCTTCTGGCTCACGGCTATAAAGCAATCGATTGTATTGATCGTAGATATAGGCTCCTGATGTCCGGCCAGCTAAAAGCGGGTCCAACGAATTGCCCAAAAATGCCTCGTCGATGATCAAAATCATCATGCCGTATACGGTCTGTGTCTTCGTAGATTTAAGCCAACGGGCAGCAACAAGGCTGCTTTTTTCACCGGACGGTTCGGAGGAATCGGGAATTTTCATCCGCTGCCACACCATTTCCGCAGACGTATCTTTCCTGCCGTTCTTGACCTTTTCATAAAAATCAGGAAAGGTGACCTGTATCGAAGGGTTCGATTGGCTATAGTACATGTTGTAACCTTGCAAATCGACAAGGTATACGGCCCTGATATGCGGTGTTTCATTTTTTAGGGGGAGTAAAATATTGGCCAGATCCCTCTCCAGCAAAAAATTTCGGTAAGCACCGCTTTCACCTTCTGCCGGCTCGGCAGACATCTCTTGAACGATCTGTTCCACATACGGATGAAAAAAAACAAAGTCGGTTATGCGGTACATATCCTGAATTTTAAAGCCAAGCTGTTGAATCGTTTGTTCGCTTGTTTTGAGATACTGCTTGCTGATCTCGCTCTCAAACAGGTTTACATTCATCCGGTATGAAACATATCCCGTTATCAATGAACAGACAATGATAATAACAGACAGCGTTAGAATTAATTTCACTTTAAAATGTTGATTGATATATTGAATGAGGTGGTTATGTTTCATAGGGCAATGAATTCCTCCTGAAGAACAGCGCGTAGAAAACCAACAAGAGAAGTTGCTCACTGAACGCAACTTCCCTAGGTAATAACTATTATTTTGTATCAGGCAAGCACAACCGGATTAGATCGTAAACATGGGCTGTTGCCAGACATTCTACCGTATCTGCCGCTCCATAGTAGATTTTGACCTCACCACTGTCCTCCAAAATCATTCCCCCTGGAAATATGACATCGTTGCGAAAACCGCCTTCTATCTCATAGCTCAATTCCGGTGCAAGTAAAGGCTCCTGGCACATCCCGATGATTCGATAGGGATTGTCCAAATCCAGCAGCATGATGCCGGCTGTGTATCGCTTCTTCCAATGCGGTTCCCAGCTCGTTTTTGCCTCGGGCATGATCAATATCTACCGCATGGAACGTGGTGAGCCAGCCCTTGGAGGTTCGTATCGGAGGCGCAGCCGGACCAATCTTATCGTTGGCGAACGGCACCTGCTCCAAGCCGAGCAGCAGCTCGGTATTCCCCCAATATTTTAAATCAGGCGAATCGGAGATCCATATATCAAAGCTATCTTTTCCGCCTTTACCATAGACCGGGAACGGGCGTTCCAAGCGGACATATTTGCCACCCAATCTTTCAGGAAATAACACCATATTTCGATTGTCTGGGGCAGAGAGACTAAGAATCTCGAAGTCCACGAAATCATCCGTAACCGCGATTCCCCCGCGCACACCGTGCTTGGTATCTACTGCAAAACAAACATAGCAGCGCCCGTCAATTACCGTTAACCGCGGATCGTACGTTCGAATAATCTCATCGCTTTCAATGTCAAAGCATGGCTGCTTCTGCACGTCCCAATGAATGCCGTCTTTACTAAAAGCAAGCCCCAAATTGGTGGTGCTGATCGGAAGTAACGTTTCATTTGCAGCATCGCCATAATCATTACGAAACATCATGACATACTGTCCTTCATATTTGGCAACACCTGCATTAAAAACAAGTGCAGGATTATAGGGGACATCGCCCGGAGCTAGAATCGGGTTCATAGCATGTCTTGTGATAAACTTGCTTGATTTCAGCGAGCTTGTGAAAACCATGGAAGAGTACTCCTTTGCATCGTATTTTAACACCTTTCATACAGCAAATATAGTACATTCCATCTTCTTTAACAGCTAGCAATGATTGAAAAATAGATAAGATTTTTAGGTGACATCCGAATCTTCGAAACAAACAACGGTCATTCTATGAATTCTTCCATCAAATCCATACTCACACCCATAGCTGCTTTGCTGCCATCGGCCGCGGCATAAATTAATTGCGATGGCATGAAATACGACGCATCCCCGGCGGCATATAAATCAGTGACCGAACTTCTTCCAAACCCATCTGTCTTAATTCCACCTAATTCCGTCAATTCGCAGCCCAAGCTTTCTCCAAAAGATGTTTTTGGCACAAATTTAGGGGTAACGAATCCACCAGCTCTCAGGATATGAGTACCATCTGTAAATTGGACCTGCTCAAGCAATCCATTTTGACCGATAAAGGCCTTAATAGGTTGTTCCATGACCCTAATTCCCTTCGATTCAAGCCATTCTTTTTGCTGATCCGACAATGACGCATGACCGTTCGTGCATAGCACCACATCCTTACTCCAATTGAGAAGAAGTTTGGTCGTGTGGAAAGCAGACGGAAACTCGGAGACAACAACAAGCGGTTGATCCCGAAGCTCCCAGCCGTCACAGAAGGGACAATTAAACAAACTCTTCCCATATAACGGATAAAAACCTTCGATCTCGGGAAAGATCTCCTTTACACCCGTTGCCAAAATCAGTTTTCGCGCTTGAACACTAACACCAGATGATGTGAACATCTCAAATCCATATTTGGCTTTGTTAACAGAAGTAACCTCGGTTCGCCAATGGTTAACTGACGGATATTGCAGCACTTCTTCATAAGCAATACGTCTGAACTCAGACGGTGCTATGCCATCTCTCGTAATAAATCCATGAGATGCGTGTGTTACGGCATTTCTAGGCTGATTATTGTCAATCAAAGCTACGCTTCTCCTAGCTCTACCAAGTACAAGTGCTGCATTCAAACCAGCTGGTCCTCCGCCAATAATGGCACAATCATAAATCATGATGATCATCTCCTATTAAAGTTTTCGATTAAAGCTATAACAGACTCTTAATATCTATAATTACTTTAAAAAAACGACTTAGCTCAAACTGAAATTAACTTTGTGAGCCAAGTCAATAATTCTTGTTTTTTTGAGATGCTGCTCCATCAAATCTTCTGCTTCAACCATCACTTTTTGAATCAAACATTCAGAACCGTGGTCAAAATCACAGTCAAATAAGGAAGCAGTACCCTCAATGGCATGAATGATATCCAAGAAAGTAATCTCATCTTTTTTTCGGGTAAGTCGGTAGCCTCCATTGGCCCCAGAAGCCGATTCAATCATCCCTGCTTTCACAAGCTTTGTTAAAATTTTAGAGAGATAGCTTGGTGAGACTCCCTGAGCCTCTGCTAATTGCTGAACGCCTACGGGCTTGGTTGGGGAAGCGGCAACGACCATAAGCATCGTATGCAAAGCATAATTGGTTGCTTTTGAAAATTTCATGATCTCACCTCAATTACAGACTTCATGTGTCTATAATATCGTTTGACTGTAAATGTGTCAAGAATTTCCCGGGCAATTATTTAAAGAGGCAACGTAGATTTTTATATGTTTAATGATTGTGCTGGCTTGTTTAAGAGTAAAATATAATGTTTAATGTTTACTTAAACGACTAATTTCGGATTTTGGAGCGAGTGATGGAGATGAAAATGGAAAAACACAAAGACAAATGGAACGACCTCTTCGAATTGGCCATGTATGTGACTGCCGCAATCTGCTTTGTTTATTTTTGGATAAAAGGCAGCCAAGCAAAGATGCTTCAGGCCATTTTGATTGTTGCTGTGCTGCTGATCATCCGAATCGTAGTCAAATTCACAAAGACCACGATGTTTGCAGCGTTGCGATTTTCTGTCCTATTGTTCATTTTTATCACAATGTTTTTGGCAAACGAGTTTGGATTTTACAGCGTAATCCCTTATCTAGATAAAATCGAGCATATCTTTTCGGGCTTGATCCTTTGCTTCATCGGTTTATTGATTTATATGAAAGCAAGTAAAGGCGAGAAAACGGCCGTGCCGAATGCGAAAGTTGCCGTGTGGTTTTGCCTTTTCTTTTCCATCGCCATGGCCGGCGTTTGGGAAATATACGAGTTTACGACGGATAGTCTCTTCGGTCTCCATTCACAGTTCGGAAGCTTGGTCGACACGATGACGGATATCATTTGCGGAACCATAGGCGCTGTAGTGACCTGTATTTATCTAGCTTTCAAGGCGAAGCGCAGAAAAATGCCGCTGATTGACGTGAAATCCTGATCTCACCGGGGCTATCCCCAAAAAATGAATTTAGAATATTCAGTTTTTAAAACTTCGAAGCCTGAATGCTCTTCCATTGGATTAATCCAATGGAAATAGAGATTTGACAGACTAAAAGCCAATTGTATTGGAATATTTCCAATACAATTGCGAATTTCGAGGCAGGAGAGTCGATTCCATTGGAAAATTCCAATGGAAGTATTCATTGCAAGCTGAATACAACTCGAATGTTCCATAAGGTCAAAATTAAAGGGCTGTCCTCAAATAGATAAAAATCTACTTGAGGACAGCCCTATTTTTTTACCAGTAAGCTAATCTTATCGTTGAATCCCGATAGTAACAATTTCAGAAGGACCTGTCGGCAAAGATACTTGGCCTCCGGCGTTAGCTTCAATACTCGGACCGTGTACTTCCATAATCGTACTCTTATAGAAGGTGTATAGAGGTATATTGGAGTTTAGTTTGAGCTCGGTGTTTTGGGAGCTCATGTTGTACCAACGGAGCAGCAGATCGCCAGTTCCTTCATTCATTTTCATGGAGGAAAAAGCCATCTTCTCGCCTTCCCAACGGATTGGTGCATACGTAGGTGCGATGCGTCCAGAGTGAATGCCCGTTTGACATAACGTCCACGGAATTTGGAACTGGTAGGCTTGCTCATAAGCGCCGTATTGTTCGCCTTCTCCATTATACGGAATGATGGTCATTCGGACGGTGTGCTCGCCCAGACACTGAGCTTCCGGCGTCGGGAACAAGCCCCAGTCGCCCAGCTCTCCTACTGCGCGAAGCAGCGTCACGGCAATCGTATTGCGTCCGTCGCGCAGAACTTCGTATTCGTTCAATCCGAGGTTAGCAACAACAAGACCAGCCTCTGCCTCGCTTACATCAATGAATGCCTGTTGATGCTGCGTATTGCTTGGATTTTCCCATTCAGCTGTTGGCGTGTTGTCGCGCTGCGGGATTTCAAACATGGAGTCGACGCGGTGAACCTGTGAATTAAGATCCGATGAGAACAACATCCGTAAACGATGATCTTTGGCCTGATTGTTGAAAGAGGACTCGATCTCTACCCCTTTGCCACCACGGCTCAGACTGACAATGGTACGGATCTGCATAGGTACCATGCGAGCTGATCGCTGCGCTTTTCTGTGTGGATAGTAGATCAAATCGCGCTGCTCTTCTTCCAGTAATTCGTCCGCTGACCCAGGAATTTCCCAGTCGTGTACAATTTCAATAGCTGCCTGATAGGCTGTATCCTTTAACACGCGGATATGAGCAGCTAAGCCGTTGGTTGTAAGCGGCGTCTCGCCATCCGGTTGTTTGTACATATATTCGTTGCCGATATCTCCGGTATTCTCATATACGCCTAAATCACGGTAGGTACGGCCATTCTTCTTGTCAGTCAACGTGAATGAACCGTTATCCGCGATTTCGATCTTCAGCGATTCATTCTCCAGCACCCGGTCACCCACTAACAGCGAGGAATCAACAATCTCCTCATCCCTTTTAACCCAAGCATACGTCTTGAGTCCCAAAGCAGGAACCTTCTCCGCTTCAAAAGTCAGCTTCACTCTACGGCACATATACGGCTGACGGAACTTGTCGTCCGGCAAATCGTAACCGAATTGCAGTCCGAGATCTTCAAAAGTGCAAGCTACGTCATTTCCCATCGCGTCCACGAGCGTACGGCCTGAAAGATCCGCCGCCTTCGCAAAACTGCTTGCTTCTTCTAGCGTGTATCCATCACGGAAGTACAAACGCAAGGCATCAAGCTCGATACTCACTACGCCGGTACGCTCCCAACCGGATGTATTAAAAACAACGACCGGCAGGGCGCCTTCGCCCGCTTGCGCAAAGCTCGACGTATCGATCACTTCAGCAATCGCTCGTTTGCTGTCATCAACGATCGATTCCGCCACGTGACGGCTTTTCTCGAAGCGAGTCACCATTTCCCGGTGTACTTCGTCTACGGAGCAGCCGCAAATGCTATCGTGCGGATGATTCTGCATTAATGTTTTCCAAGCATATGTGAACAGATGATGCGGGTATTTCTCCCCAACTTCGAGGACATGTGCGAAAGCGGCCAGCGGTTCAGCCACTTTTTCTAACATCGCTTGCCCCAGCTGATTCATTTGCTTCAAGTAAACACGAGCCGAAGCGGTGTTCACGAGCGTAGACCAACCGTCTGTCCGTTGACTGCGAAGCTCACCTTTTACCGTAGAAAGTTCATGCTTCAAGGAACGCTGAACAGCCTGCAAGTAATCGATAAAATTCGAATGAACAAAATTCGTATCCGGATACAGCTCGCGCGCAGCTTGAATCGCTTCAGGTAAGTCCAACTGAACCGGCTGATGGTCGCACCCATTCATAAAGAGCAGCTCGCCAGTCGATGCGTATTTCTCTGCGTCCGCTAGCTTCCGCTCCCAGTACGCTTTCGCTTCTTCCCGGTCTACTGGAATTTCATTTCCGTTCGAATACCAGTTGGCGAACAGAATGCCGAGTACCTGGGAACCATCGGGTCCTTCCCAAAGTAGTTCCGAGAATGACGATTCATAATCTCCGTCAGAAACAGTATTGTTAAAACCAGTCGGCTTCACGCCGCGACCAAATAAGGCATTCGTGATCCCAGACTGCTGCATCAATTGCGGTGTTTGGCCTACCAGTCCGAACGTATCAGGAAAATAACCGATCTTCGATACATCGCCATATTTCTTCGCATCTTGATGCCCGATCTGCATATTACGCACATTGGCTTCACCGCTGGTCAGAAATGCATCCTGCAAAATATACCACGGACCTATTAAAATACGGCCGTCCTGAATAAATTTGGTCAATCGATCCTTTTGGTCCGGTCGAACCTGGAGGTAGTCCTCCAAAATAATCGTTTGTCCGTCCAAAAAGAAGCTGCGATAATTCGGATCCAGGTCCATTTTATCCAGCAGCGTATCTACTAGCTTAACGAGACGAACATGATGCTTCTCATATGGTAAATACCATTCCCTGTCCCAATGCGTATGGGAAATGATATGAGCGGTTCTCTTGGTACTCATCGTTTAACTCCTTTCAATATGGACTTCCTCCGGACGGTATACGGAGATGAGATTGCCTTGCGCATCTGCAGCAAAGAGAACGGAACGCTCTTTCTCTAGCGTAAATGCATAAGTTGCCTCGCTATCCGTATCCTTCACTTCGATATTCACGTTCCATGCAAATTCAGATACGAATACATACAGGAAACCGTTCTTAAAGCGTAACTTCCTTCCATATACACCTGCGATGTCGCCACCCAGCAGCCATTGCAATCCGCTTTCACAGCCCGCGGCATCGATGGCATATCGATACAGGCTGGCGACCGTGTCCAGTCGTTCGTTCAATTCAACAGGCAGCGGACTCCAAATGAGTCTGCCTTTGCCCAGAGGTATATCGACAACCGCATCGCCAGCGCTGCTAGAAGCTGTACCTGATTCCGAACGTCCAGCCCGCACTTCTTTCACGACTTCAGCAATTCGGCGCTTGTCAAAGGAAACCGGGAGTGCTGCACCTTGCAGCCCAAGCATTTCTTCGCGGCGAACATTGTGAAGCTCAGCTGCACCCAGCTCATCGATTAGACGCGGAGTTTGCTTCCAATACGCATCAAGGCTGATCGGACCAGTCGCAAGCAGCGTCGCACCTGTACGCTGTACAATATCTACAAGCTTCATCCAAGCTTGTTCATCAAGATTGTGCGCGCTCGGCAAAATGATCAACTTCGCCGGTTGGTCCTCCAACGCATCCAAATGATATTCCGATGCCGATCGGAACGGCATCTTCATTTGATAGGACAGCACGCGCGTCATTCTAGTCGTCGCATCAAACGCCAATTTCCGGTTGGAAAAATCGTTCGAATAAGGGAAAATCGCGACGATGTCTTCCAACGCCCGATCTTGGAACAAATCTCTGATTCCAGCCATAAACCGCCCGAAATCGTAAGAAACATCAGCTTCTGGCTTCTCCGTACCGTCAGCACGAAGCGCACCGATATGTGATTCGTTGGCATTATCCATATAGAAGTTAGTATTCCAAATCCAATGAATAGCACCGGCGCCTCCGGTAGCAAATGCATAGGCATACTTGCGCTCCAACAGGCTGCGCAGTTCGTTCTCCGAACGTTTAGCGCGCCCATCCGGTGTCTCCACGTACATGATGCCTGTTTCTTGAATGACGTTCGGCTTATTCGCTGTTTTGGCAAAAATACCGTCCCAAACGAGGTTATCGTTCAGCCACCAAGAGTGCACGGTTGTATAATCCACCGCTTCCTCATAAAACAAAGGAGAAGGTCGCTGCGCGCCAAGTGCTTCATCCTGTCCGACCACCACAAGATGATCCGGACTGATCTCTTTAATCGTATCGTAGAGCTCTTTGGCCCAACGGTTATGCATATCCATCGAGAACAAGCAGTAATCGAGCCAACGTGTCCCTTTCTTGCCCTTGTGCATATCCTGCACGTCGAAATTGATTTCTTCAGCTTCGGGAATAGCCGCTGACTCAAAAGTAGGAAGCTGTTCAGGCGACATATTCCACCGTTCCTGAAGAAGCTCGATGCTGCCATGACGCTGCTTAAGCCACTCTACAAAAGCCTGCCGTTCGTAGATATCCCGGGTGGAACGCGGTCCCTCGGAAAAAATCAGCGCAGGATCAAACATCGAAGGCTCGTTGATCAGATCCCAATCCACATGCGTCGTAGCACGGTGACGCGAAACAATAGAGCGGATAAACCGCTTTTGTGCCTCTACGCTTTGCGGATCGAGATAAGGGTTAACCCCTTCCCAAGTCTCTGGCGTAAAGGAGAAGAAGGTGAACGTTACCTGGAGATTGTGCTTCTTAGCCGTTAAGAAGAAAGCATCAATTGCTCTCAGAACTTCTTCGGAAGCATGTCCGTCCACCTGCATAATATTGCGATAAGCCGTCCAAATCCCTGTTCGGATCCAATTGATGCCCGCTTTGGCCATTTGGGCCATATCACGATCCCAGACATCGCTATTGGGAAGGAACAAGAATTTGCGAGCAACATCGGAAGTCATATACGTCATGCCGACGATCGGCAGCGGACGTCCGTCCTTGATGAAATAATCGCGATCACAGGTAATCGGTTGTCCCTCCGCAAGCAGCAAGGGGTCGTGCCCCCAGAAGCCTTGGCGAAGCACGCGAAGCTCCCCATCCTCAGATGTTGCCGTGCAAGTCACACGGTATAAACCACGTTGTATGTCTAGTGGCACCGGGATGCGCACCACATTGAATTCTTTATTCACTTGGGCTGTCAAACGATGGGTCCACACGTCCTGTGCGCCACCTTCATGAGCTACATGAAGATCAAATGTCCACTGCTTCGAGGCAGCTCCAGTTTGGCGCCCACCAATTAGCTGAGTTTGGAGCGTGAGCATCGCATGCTCTCCCGGCTCGAAGCTGGCATAATTCGGCTTGATCCACAGCTCCGTAACGCCATTAGCGCAAAATGCCGCCCACCCCATCAATGCATGTGCCCCGCCTTCGTTCCAAAACGAAGGACTAAGCGGTACATTGACAAACATCCAACGCGAACCGATAAACGTGCCGCGCGAGTTTTCCCAAAGAACGACAGGCGCAGCAACTTCGCGGCCTTCCTTACTGATGCTTTTCAAAAGCGGATAAATCTGTGTGCTCATGGTACCCGCAGCGCCCATTTGATCTGGCAGGTCGCTGTTACGTGTCGTATGCGGAACCAGATTCCACGTATCTGCAAGCGCGAACATCGATTCCTGCCCCTGAAGCAGCGGCAAGGTTTCTAATGCTGTATAGGAGCGCATTGGAATTGCTTCAACACGAAGTATTTCATGAATGTATAACTGCTGATGATAGGCGGTCTGCTCCGACTCTATATGCCAGCCATCAGCTTCCCGGCGCACCGGACGCTTGAAGGCTGCGCCGCCAATACTAAGCAGCCCGCCGCCGCGTTTCAAGAATGCAAGGATTTCCGGCCATGTGGACTTAGGAAAATACGGGGCATGCAGATTAACAAAGCATCCACCAACCGCCGACCGGAGAGCTTCTCCAAGTGCATCGGCGCCTACAACAACTGCACCTTGCGCTGCGAGTAGATCGGCATTCACTTCACTTGAATTGCTGATCGGGAATGCAGAATCATAGAAAATAATGACCGGTCGACTCATAGTAAACCATCCTTCATCGCTTTATACACCAACTGAGAGAATAAACTGTTCGACCAAGCGAACCATTTCCGCGTAAAAATCGTTGGATCATCGACATGAAAGCCCTCGTGCATAAACCCAGTGTCTGCATCCGTCGCCTCAAGCATCGCGATCATAGCCAGCTTCTCTTCATCTGTGGAAGCCGTCAAGCCTTGCATGGACAAGGCCATATGCCAAATGTAATCGTCTGGCGTATGCGGACTGCCGATGCCTCTCGCAACTTTGCCTTCGAAATAAAATGGATTCTCTTTGCTGAGCGCAAATCGTCTTGTGTTCTGATAGATCGGATCATCCGCCGATACATAACCCAGATAAGGAATCGACATCAGCCCTGGCGTGCCCGCATCATCCATCAAGCAATAGTTCCCGAAGCCGTCTGTCTCATAGGCATAGATCGGACCAAATGTTGGATGACGATAGATGCCATATAGTTGGATGCCATGGTCGATATCCGCTTCAAGGGCTTTCAGATCGTGGAGGAAGTCCATATCTCTGAATACCCACTCCACAAACTCTTGCATATGGCGAAGCGCCACAACCGCGAACATATTCGCTGGAATATTGTAATGAAAGTCGCAGGCATCGTCACTTGAACGAAAGCCTGACCATACCATGCCCGTGTAATTTACTGGCATCCCCATCCCGTTATTGCGCAGCGAATCCGTCGGAATTCCGTTATTGCGCGTGAAACGATAAGGGGACTTTTCAAAGTGATATTGTTCCGTCTTAAACAATTCGTAGATTTTAAACATCGCAGCTTTAAATCCCGCATCGAAAATATCCGTTAACTCCGTTTCCTTCCAATACGCATAAGCCAGCCGCATCGAGAAGCATAACGAATCCAGTTCAAATTTACGTTCCCATACCCATGGCGACATTTCCGTTTGATCCGCCTTGTTCCAGTGCCAATCGTTCGCTGATTCGTTGAACGCATTGGCATATGGATCGATATGAATATATTGGATATGACGCTTGATTAAGCCGCTAATGATGCGCTGTAGATCAGAATCCTGTTTGGCAAATGGCACATAGTGCATGACTTGTTCCACAGAATCGCGCAGCCACGACGCCGGGATATCTCCGGTGATGACGAATGTGGTGCCATCCTCCATCAATTTGGTCGTCGTCTCTAATGTATTAGGAAAACAATTTTTAAATAGCTGCAGCAGCTTCGGACGATGCGCCAGCTTCTCTTCGGCCTCCAGCAATACCTCTTGAATTGCCTTTGGCAGCTCCAGTTTCGGCATCGGAATTTTCGGCAGTCTGAATTGTTCCACGGTAAGTCCTCCAAATTTTTCTAGTTTCGAAGAATGCACTTTTACGTTACTCTTTCACGGCGCCAATCGTCAAGCCTTGAATAAAGTACCGTTGGAAGAACGGATAAGCAAAAATAATCGGCCCAGTTGCAAGAACAACCATCGCCATACGGGACGTATCTTGCGGCAGCGATTGCAGTAAGCCTACGCCAACAGAAGGGTTGCTTGCATTCTGAAGCAGGAACTGCATGCTGTTCTCGATCCGCATCAGCATCGATTGTAAAGGCACTAGTTTCGGTGTATCGATATAGAGCAGTGCATTAAACCAATCGTTCCAGTATCCCAGAGTACTGAACAAACCTATAGTGGCCAGTCCAGGGAGCGAGAGCGGCAGCACTAGTTTGACGAAAATCCCAAATTCACCGGCCCCGTCGATTTTCCCAGATTCAATAATGGCGTCAGGAACAGATGTGACGAAGAAAGTACGCATAATCATGATGTAAAATGCATTTCCGGCCAAAGGCAGAATCAAAGCCCAGATTGAATCTTTAAGTCCCATCAATTGTGTAACAACGATATATGTCGGTACAAGTCCACCGTTAAACAGCATCGTGAAGAAAGCAAAAAAACCGAAGGCATTGCGGAATTTAAAGCTTTTGCGTGAAATCGCATAGGCAAACGTAGCTGTGATAAGCAAGCTTACAATCGTCCCTACGACAGTTACAAGAATGGTAACTCCATAGGAAAGCAACAGCTGATCACCCGCTTTAAAGAGATAGCGATAGGCATCGAGGCTCCATTGTTCCGGAATAATGCGGTAGCCATTAGCACTTAACGTCTTCTCATCCGTAAATGAAATGATCGTTACAAACAAGAACGGAAAGATACAAGCGAGCGCAAAGAGGCCCGCGACAAGATTAAAAAGTATATTTAAAGCAGGCGGCAATTTATGGAAGTCACGGCTTTTCATTGGTTTAGCAATCATTTGGAAATCCTCCTTTCCATGAAAATAGTTTAGAACAACGCATTATCTTTATCGAATTTTCTAACGATATAGTTCGAAGTCATAACCAGAATGAAACCGATAACTGATTGATATAGACCGGCTGCAGTACTCATACCGATTTCTCCCGTAGATTTGAGACCACGGTATACATACGTATCAATAACATTCGTCACGGAATACAGAGTACCTGAATCTCTCGGCACTTG
Organism: Paenibacillus phytorum; assembly: GCF_013141715.1. Taxonomy (GTDB): domain Bacteria; phylum Bacillota; class Bacilli; order Paenibacillales; family NBRC-103111; genus Paenibacillus_E; species Paenibacillus_E phytorum. The sequence goes on from NZ_WHOA01000085.1 coordinate 103,987, forward strand.
CAGGAACAATCCGAAGTCTGCATAGAAAATGCGTCCGATTGCCAGCAATGTCAGAATCGTCATGAGCGGCTTCAGCATAGGGAAAGTAATGTGTTTGATTTGCTGCCATTTGCTCGCTCCGTCAATCATCGCGGCTTCATACAGCGATTTGTCAATCCCCATGATCGCGGCCAAATACACAACGCTGCTGTAACCGACCGATTTCCACAGGTAAACAAAAATGATAATAAGAGGCCAATACGTCTTGTCGTTATACCAATGGATCGGATCAATTCCGAACCCGGAGAGAATGTGATTCAGCATACCTTTATCTACACTAAGAAAACTGAACACGAAGTAACCAACGATTACCCACGATAGGAAGTAAGGCAGGAACATCCCCGTTTGATACAACTTCGCCAGTTTTTTATTGACGATTTCCGATAACACAATGGCTAACCCTACGGATAGCACAAGCCCTGCAATAATAAACACAATATTGTAGAGAAGCGTGTTCCGCGTAATGATATAGGCGTCATTGGTGCTGAATAAAAATTTGAAATTTTGCAGTCCTACCCATTTGCTTTCCATAATACTTGCCCAAAAACCATCGCGGCTATAGCGATACTGCTTAAAAGCAATCACCATGCCGGCCATCGGCAAATAAGAGAAGAACAGGAACCAAAGCGTCGCCGGCAATGCCATCAGCAGCAGAACTCTACTTTGTTTAACATCTTTAAAAAATGCTCCTATTCCTTTCATAAAATCACCCCTCAAGATCATTGTAGTGAAAAAGATCAGGCGAATGTTGAACATTCGCCTAATCAACTATGCTGAAATTATTTCTTGTTAGCTGCTTTCCAAGCATCAATCTGACTTTGCGCTTCAGCCATGATTTTATCCAAACCAGCTTTTTTGAATTTTTCGTTAGCTAGCGGAATGTATTTATCCGGATCTACAGTACCCGTCATCAATGTTGCCCAGAATTCTTCTTTAACGTTTTGAACCGCCGCGATTTCATTGATCACTTTGGACGGGTCGAAGTTGAAGCCAAGCAGAGGTGCTGGTACACCTGTATCGTTAAACTTCTTGAACTCTTCCCATTTGTTCGCAGGATCTTTGACATCTTTATACGTCAGCAGAACGTTTCCGAGTGAGAAAGTCGGCATGTCGTAGTTTTTGGATTCTGGTAAATTTTCCATTTTGTCGTTATCGACTTTTTTGTAGTGGACGCCTTCAATACCGGAATCGACCATATTACGAAGTACAGGATCCGTATTCAGCAAGTTCAGGAATTCCATGGCTTTTTCCGGATATTTGGAATTAGCCGAGATCGCCTGCATGGAGCCCATAACGGACCAGTTATAAATCAAAGCAGGGCTTGCCGCCTTGGAAACAACCGGATAGCCATAACTAGCTGACCAAAGGTTGTCCGCAAACGGTTGATTCGTTGCTTTATCCGCGAACCATTTGCCAGTTACTTGTACATCGTTAAGCGAGGAAAGCGTCGATGCTTCCGTAGGAACATATCCCGCTTTGTAGTATTTGTTCATGGTTTTAAGGGCTTGCTTCATTTCTGGCGTATCAAAAATGTTCACCACTTTGAAATCCGGATTGTCTACTTTTACGGCCATCGGCATTTTCTCGATAATGTAATCATAAGGCACATATGGCATGTAATTTTTATCAACGGCTAATCCATAAATGTTCGGTTCTTTTTCTTTGATTGTTTTGAGCAATGGCTCCAAACTTTCAAGCGAGCTCACATTATCTAGACTAAGGTTGTATTTGTCGGCCAGGTTTTTGTTGAAACGCCATACGTCTTGAGCTGGCAGCTCTTTATTGGCAGGTACGCCGTAATTGTGCCCGTCCACTTTGGAGCCGTTAAGAAATGCAGGATCCAATGCTTTCACGATACCTTGTCCATTTTTTTGAAGAAGCTCGTCAATCGGCTGAAATGCGCCTTTACGCGCGTTTTGCACGTAATCAAAAGCCCATGAAGACGTAAACATAATGTCCATCGGTGTGCCGGATGCTGTCATGACTTGCATTTTTTGCGCGTAGTCGCCCCAGTCCGCCATGTTCATTTTCACAGTAACGCCGATTTTTTCCGCGGTGTATTTACTCACTTCAGCCATGACGCGGTCTACGTCTTTTTGCGGTGTTCCGATGGTGTACCAGATTAACTCTACCGGTTTATTTGTCGTTTCATTCCCTTTCGCACTGCCGGCATCTTTGCTGCCGCATGCACTAAGAGCCATGGAAACGGCTAGTGTCAATCCTAGTGTAGTGACCAAACGTTTTTTCATGTTGTATCCTCCCTGTTAACTGCTCTTTTGTTTACGCCCCGTGGGGCTACCTTTACAGTAACTCATGAAAGCATTTACAAATAGACGATAAACTAAATGAACCCTGTCTAAAGTTAAGAAAAAAGCAGCTATTTATCCTTTCCGACAAAAAAAAGGACTGCTCCTCAGTTTTCCCTAGAGCAATCCTCTGTAATCCGTTGGGGAGATTCCCACATACTTTTTAAATTGTTTATAAAAGTAACCCAATTCTGAGTAGCCCACCTCATTGGCAATAACATGAACTTTTGAGTGCGTGGTCTTGAGCAGTTCTTTCGCTTTTTCGATTCGGTACCGATTAATATACTCCGTAAAAGTCTCGTTGATTTCCTTATGGAACAATTGTCCCAAGTAAACGGGGTGAATATGATAGTGCGCCCCCAGCATTTTGAGCGATAGCTCTTCCGCATAAGACTGTTGGATATATTTTAAAACCTGCTGCACAATCGGGCTTCGAACGTCTGAAATTAAGAAACCGATTGTCGTATGGGCAATCTCGAGGATGGCTGTTTCCAGCTCTTCCAGCGTAATCGCGTTCCTGATTTGGTGAAAAGCGTGATTATAGGCATCGAGTTCCTCGGTATGGCGAATCGCTTTGATCTCCAGCTTGAAATGAATGATCATCTCAAAGGCGATATTCTGAAAATCGTGCGGCGTAATTCCCGGAAGCGCTTGAATCCGTTTGAAATCGTTTTGAATTTGCTCGCGCAAGTTCTCTTGATCTTTAGCAATAATTAGTTTCGCGTAAATCGGCCAATCAATGATGGAGAAATCGACCTTTCGATTGTCTTGATTCATCGCAAGCTCTGTATAATCAATCATGTTCAGTTCCGGATATACCCAGAAATACTCCTGCGCTTTCTTCGCGGCCGCATAGCTTTGTCCAGCCTGTTCAGGCAAAAGCTCTACACTGCCGATAGATATGCGGAGAGCACGATCCTGAAAATCAGCCTGCAGCTGCTGAAGCAAAGCGGTCAAATCCGTTCTGCCTCGGTCAGCATCATCCATAGCTGCAAGTAGGACGATATCGCCATCCATATCGAAGAATGAGGTGATCCAATCATAGGATTGCACCCGATCGGAGATAACCTCGAAAACCTCGGCAGCATCAGATGTCGCTCGGAGTACAGTAGCTATCATATAGGCACGATCGAGATTCATCCCCAGAAGGTCTGCGCGTTCGTAAAATTCCAAAGGCGCAATCTGATGGGTTAACCAACGATGAAGCGTGTTATCTTTCAATACTTGTTTGCTGTAGGCCTGAACCTGCCGAGTTTCTTCGAACGTATTCATCTTCTCGACCGTATTGTGAAGCGTTGCCTTCAGCTCTTGGATGTTGATGGGCTTCAGCAGGTAATTTTCGATACCGAGCTGCATGCCTTCTTTTAAATAGGTAAACTCATCGAAACCGCTGAGCACGATGACTTTCAAATCGGGATGAACCGTTCGGGCATGGCGAATCAGATCCAAACCAGTCATCACCGGCATGGAAATATCCGTCAACAAAATATCCACCGATGTTTCCTGCAGAGCATCCAAAGCCTTCTGCCCATTGCTGGCATGTCCGACAATTTCCAGCCCTGCTTCGGCCCAATCAATAATGTCATACAACCCTTCGATAATGAAAGGCTCGTCATCCACAAGAAAAACCCTAAACATCATAACCCTCTTTTCCGTCGTCCATAGGCAGCCATATATCAACTACCGTTCCTTTACCAGGTTCACTACTTAATTTTAAGCCACATCTGCTGCCGTAGAGCAGCTTTAAGCGTTGATTGATGCTCCGCAGACCGAAGGATTCCCCTTCGGTTTCCTCAGCTTGTAAGAAGGATTCTAGCTCGCTCAAACGCTCAGGCGTAATACCGTTTCCGTTGTCTTCCACTTGCACATGAAGGAACTCTTCCGTTTGTTTCACACGAATATGAAGCTCATTATCGGTGCATTCGCTTCGCAAGCCATGTACGATGTAATTCTCAATTACGGGCTGCAGCGACATTTTCATTATGCGTGTAGATGCTAGCTTCCGATCCCATTCGATCGAATACGTGAATTTGTCCTTATAGCGAATCTGGAACAGCTCGAGGTATAAGCGGCAGGCTTCAAGCTCATCCTTCAGTGTGTAAATCTTTTTCTGCTGTACCAGGCTTCGGAATAACGCCGACAAGCTGTAAATCATTTCACCAACGTCATGAGCCCCATGAGAGATTGCCCGCATTCGAATGACTTCAAGTGTATTGTATAAAAAGTGTGGATTAACGCGAGCTTGCAGAGCCGTTAACTCTGTATGCTTCTGCTTAATTTCTGCCTTATACACCCTATCGATATATTGATTCAGCTCTTCGATCATCTCATTGAAGCTGCGAGAAATTTGTCCTAACTCGTCCTCTCGCTCATCCGGAATCCGTGCATTCAGATCGCCTTGTTTGACCTTCCGTGTAAAGCGAATGATCTGATTGGTGCGTTTAGAGACATTCATTACAACCAGAGAAGGAATCAGAATGGCGAAAAAAATACATATCGAGCTAATCATAAAGATTGTACTCCCGATTCGCCTTGAGGATGCTTCAAGTTCATTCTTCGGAATGATACCGACGACAATAAAGTCTCCTTTACTCTGCGTCAGCTTCGTCACATAGCCACTTTGATTCGAACCACTATTCTCGTATAACGAACTAACCTGATCCATGAAAGGATAGGGCTTGCCATAATACTGATCCGAAGAATCAAACAGGACGCCCCCATCCGGTGAGAGAACGAGAATCGTCCCCTTTAACTCTTCCTTATCATTCAAGAGAATCTTCCAAATGCCGTCTGAGCTGAAGTACACGACTTGCTGCCCTATATTTTTCAAGGTTTGCTTGTCGTTGATGGGTGTCCTAATCGAGTACAGATGGTTATCCCATTGACCTGCGGCTTCACGTACCCATATATTCGGCAAGGTAACACTCTTGCTATCAAGCGCCATGACTTCAGGAATGTAAGAGTGGGCTGCATTCGTGGGAACGATCTTCAATTGCCGGTTACGATCCAGCACGTATAAGGTCATCTGATCCACGCTGTACAGCATCAGACTGCGAATATCTTCGTCATCTTCCACCCGATTTTTAAAATATTGCAAACCGGCATTCCACGTGCTGTTGCCGCCTAAATTATATTGCTCCAGACCATGCTGCACATATTCTTGGAAAGGGTGCTGCAGCATGAAAGAGATGCCCGCGGCAAGCGAACTATCCCGATATAAGCCGAACACGATAGACTGCGCTGAATCGTATTTCCCCCCCAAATAATTGTTCACATTCGTCATTGCCTTCTTCTGTATATCCAGCTCACGATTAATTGCCGCTTGCGACATCGAATGATACATGAAATACGAAAACGATATAATCGTAATGACGGTTATCAATGAGAACAGGAGAAGCAGCTTCATAAACAAATTATTTTTCAAATAATTTCGGTACATCTTGCGGAACCCCATCCTGCCATCAACTCCTGCTATTAATCGGGTACATTATAGCATATCAGAGATCGCACATGAATTCGCATCCGTTTATGCGTTAACATTCCCAAACAAAGAACAAATAAGCGCGAAAACTGCGCTTACTGCGAGAGCTCTACGCGCCGAAGCTCGCCCACTGAGTCTGAGAAGCCGGAAATCGACTTCTCGTCCAAAACATATGAATTATGTTAAAAAATGCCTAAACTGATTACTATCAGCCTAGGCATTTAACTAATAAGATTTATTTCGTTTGTTCGAGCTGCTTTACAGCATTACCAAAATGATCATTTACTTGAACAAGCGCATCCAAAGCTTTCTCACGGCTTACGTTGAACATAATCATCAGAATCGCGACTCTTGCATCTCCCTTAGCTTCCATTCCGACGCGGCGGGCTGTTTCTTCATTAGCACCAGTCGCCTCCTGAATAATCCGCACGGTACGATCTCTAAGCTTCTTATTCGTCGCCTGAACATTTACCATCAGATTACCATAAACTTTACCCATCTGAATCATCACGGTCGTGGAGATCATGTTAAGAACCATTTTTTGCGCCGTTCCCGCCTTTAACCTTGTCGACCCTGTTATAATCTCAGGTCCGACGGGCACCTCGATCGGATATTTCACAACTGCACTGAGCTGCGTATCTCGGTTACAGCTAATGCCGATCGTCAATAAACCTAGTCGGTTAGCCTCTCGTATGGCGCCGATCACATAGGGAGCGGTTCCGCTTGCTGTAATACCGACGACTACATCACCTGCTCGTGCAACATCTGCTATCGCACGTACTCCAGCTTCTTCGTCATCTTCAGCATTCTCTACAGCTGAACGAATGGCTATTTCTCCTCCAGCAATAATGCCGTTCACAAGCTCTGCCTCAACACCGAACGTAGGCGGGCATTCGGATGCATCTAGAACGCCGAGACGGCCACTGGTTCCAGCTCCAATGTAGAAAAGTCGGCCGCCGCCAGTCATCGCTTCGACCACCGCTTCAGCTGCATCCGAGATTTGCGGCAAAGCTCCATTTACGGAGATAGCTACCGTTTGGTCTTCCTCATTCATTAGAGTCACGATCTCCTGAACAGTAAGTCGGTCTAGGTGACTTGACTTTGCATTTCTCTGCTCGGTAACCGTTTGATTAACTTGTTGTACCATGTTACCTTGCCTCCTTTTTATGGATGCGTTACCTTGCCTCTATTTACGAAAGACAAATGCTGCTATCCGTTGTTTCATTACTTCCGTTAATTCGAAGCCCCGTTCCTGCAAGGCAAGAAGATAGGCTCCAATGACTGGTGGGCGTTCGAGCAGTCGGACATCGAACATGCCGGACCGTATCAAAGGTGTTTGCATAAAGCGATTTTCGAACATTTGATCTGAAAATAAGCCACCAGTTATCACAAGAGGGATTGTATTTTCCGCCAAATGATGGCTATCGCTTTCCTCAATGGGCTGCTGTTTCTCCATGGAGGTTATCACAGTCTTCACGAGCTCTTCTAGCTCCTGAATCGCTTCTTCCACGAGCTTAACAGCAATTGGATCCCCATCTGCTGCAGCCCGCATAACGAGCTTGGAGCCATCCGCAATCGCGGTACGTACATTGTCCTGGCCATAAATGGTGTTGATCAATTGCCCAGGATGCTGTAAGGACCAACGTTCAAGAACTAACCTAGTCAAAGCTGTAGGCTCCCCTCGGCCGTCATACGCTCGCATAACTGCCACCAGCGCTTTCCGCCCAAGATCAAACCCGCTTCCTTCATCTCCGAGTAAATAACCCCAGCCTCCGACTCTTACAAACCCGCCCGTCGCTGGATCGAATCCATATGCGATCGAGCCTGTGCCTGAAATGAGCGCAATGCCCTTCTGCCCCCAAGTACCAGCGGCCAAAGCGGTCACTGCATCATTGTGCACGGTGATCGGAACACCTTCCGGCAATTCGGTTTGCAGCCAGTCACTGATCCGTTTCCGGTCTTCGGGACGATCACTCCCCGCAAGCCCAAGGAAGATCCCACCTAACTGGGACATTTCCGTACCCGATTGGTATAATACGTCACGGATGAGTGTGAGTAGAACTCGCTGAACATCCTCCCATGGACGGGACTTCACGCTGCTAGATTCTCCGCGGCTTTCAGCCAATATGTTGCCTTCCGCATCGCCGAGAATACATACGGTTTTGGTCCCTCCGCCATCAATCCCAATATATCTAGTTTCAGCCATATTATTTCACCGCTCCTGCCGTCATGCCTTCCATAAACTGTTTCGACGCTAGGAAAAACATGACAATCATAGGTACTGAAGCCAACGTGAGCCCGGCAAATAGCATGCTTAAATCCGTAGAGTATTGTCCGAAAAGCGACAGCATGCCAACTGGTATCGTCTTTTTCATATCGTCTTGGATAAAAATCAGCGGGAAAAAGAAATCGTTCCACGCCATAATAAAATTCATAATCATGACCGTTCCCAATGCAGGGCGTATAAGCGGCAGCAAAACATGCCACATGACACCGAAATCCGAAGAACCATCGATGCGTGCTGCTTCCTCTAACTCCTTGGGCAGCGTTCTAAAAAATCCAGTTAAGATCAAGACAGCAAGCGGCATTCCGATCGCCGTATACACGCTAACAAGCGACCAAACGCTATTCAAAAGGGCTAGCTTCTTCATTAATAAGAACAGCGGTACGATCCCTAGCTTAATTGGAATCATCATACCTAAGAGGAAAAAGAAGAACAGCACACCATTCCAACGGAATGGATATCTTGCGATATAAAATGATGCCAAAACGCCAAACAGCAGAATAAAAGCTACGGAAACAACACTAACCACGACACTGTTCCAAAAATAAGTTCCGAACGGAATTTGATGGATTAGCTTACTATATGCCGTAAACGATATAGAAGTCGGAAGCGACATCGGGTTTTTCAGAATCTGGATGTTCGTCTTGAAAGATGAGGTCAGCATCAGAAAGATCGGATACAAACTGACCAGTGCACCCAAGTACGCAGCAGCGTATTGGAGCCCCCGAACGGATTTGTTGGTTTTCATGGTGTGCCTCCTTTCTTAATGCTGAGACGATTGGTTCCTAGTAAAGTACAGGAACAAAGCCGAAATCGTTGCGATAATGAAAAATAGTACCACTGCCAGTGCTGAGCCCAGGCCTAATGCGACCGAATCGCCGCCAGATGAGCCGCCAAACGCAATCCGATAAAAGAACACAGCAAGCGTGTCGGTGGAGTTGTAAGGTTCCCCTTGCGAACCTTCCATGGCATAGATGAGTTCGAACGCTTCGAAAGCATGAATAAAGGTAAACACCGTAATGATGATTAATGATTGACTCATCATCGGCAGGATGATGGAACGGATCAAGCGTAAACCTTTTACTCCGTCTAGCCGCGCCGCTTCAATGACTTCTGTCGAAATTGCGTGCAGACCAGCGAGAAAAATCAACATGGAGAAACCTATGCCAAACCAACTGTTGACCAGTGTAATTGATGTTAACGCATAAGCCGGGTCCCCGAGCCAAGGCTTAGCCCACGAAACAAGACCGATCTTTTTGAGCAGCACATTGACAATACCGTTGTTCGGGTTCAACATGAGTTTCCACAAAAAGCCTACGACGATGACAGAAAGCAGCCTCGGTAAGAAGTAAGCCATTTTCAGAAAGTTCGAACCCTTAAGTTTGCTGTAAACAAGATAGGCAAGCACGAACGCAATCACGTTCTGAACAGCCATTTCAACAGCAAAATAATAAAGATTATGACCAAACGCATTCCAAAATAAATGGTTGAACGGTTCTTTCGTAAACAGGCTCACAAAGTTGCCTAGCCCCACAAACTCCCCGCGGGTGAGACCCTTCCAGTCATAAAAACTGTAACCGAAAGCCGAAAGGATCGGATAGATCACGAAGAGAATGTAAACTGCGAGGGCAGGAACCGGGAACAGATGAACTGCTCCCTTTTTCCACCAAGGCGATTTTGCAAAGTTATTCATGTGCCCCCACCCCTCTTCTTAAACGAATTTATTTCTTAGGCTTGAACCATGTATCTGCGCTCTTTTGAACTTCTTCCGTCACTTGCTCTGGAGTCAATTTGTTTAGGTACATCCCTTGAATGGAGTTTTCTAAAGTAGATTTGGTTGTAGGGTTGCCTGCATTGAAATAGACAACGGAAGCGTAAGGTGTAGATATCGTATCTGCATTCTTCGCAATTTTGGCTACAAGCGGATCTTTTGCTGCCACACCTGGGATTGTGCTTGGTTTTTGCAGTTCATTTACAGCAAGCGCTCCGAACTCTTTCGTTGTCAAAAACTCCATAAATTTCAGAGCTTCTGCCTTATGAGCAGATTTTGCATTCACTGAAAAAGAGCCGTCTACCCACGTTGTAACTGTTGCTTTGCCATCTGCTTTCATCGGCGGCACTGGGAACACATCCATTTGCAAATCTGGATTCGTTTTCTTCATAACGGCATATTCCCAATCACCCATGACCATCATAGCGGCCTGCTCGGAAACAAACATGTTTCTCATATCATCCATACCAATCCCTACATAATTATCTGGGAAGTATGGGGTCATATCTTTGAGCATTTTAATCGAACTTACGTATTCCGGGCTTTTGAAATTCGCTTCACCGGCAAGTATCTTCTTAATGAAATCAGTACCATAAACGGAAGGTGCAAGCGTACCTTGGGTTAGGGAAAGAATCCAACCTTCCTTGGAGCCGAAAGCAAACGGAGTTACTTTATTTTTCTTCAAAGTATCCGCCGTTTTCAACAGCTCATCCCACGTTTTTGGCTCTGTCAGATTATATTTTTGGAAGATTTTCTTGTTGTAAAATACTTGCGTGGAGCTGAATACTGTCGGTACGCCGTATACTTTACCATCTGTTCCAGTAGCGGCCAGCAAAGTGTCCTTCGAGAATACGTCCATTCCTTTGACGCTTGTCAGCGGCTCTAAGTAACCGGCATCAGCCAAAGCAGCACCTGCAGCATAGGGACGAAGATGAATAATATCAGGGCCATTTCCACTTTGCAGACCTGTGTTTAGGGCTGTGTTGTATTCCGTATTTTTAATCGGCTTGAATTCGATATCAATGTTCGGGTTGGTTTTCTTAAATTCAGCAATGATTTTAGCGTAAGCTTCCGAATCTTCGGTACGCCAGCTGCCCATTGTCAACTTTACTTTTTCCTGAGGTGCTGCCGATGGCGCTGTACTAGCTCCACCAGGGGTTGTGCTAGGAGTTGCGGTATTGTTGCTGCTGCAAGCGACAAGCATGGAAGAAGCAGCGACCATAGTTAATAATGCCCCACTGAATAAACGTTTCATTTAGAAAGCCTCCCTTTAATGTTTACTTATATGTTTAACCTCAAGATAGATATGAGGACAAAACCGCTTCATGTAAAATTGGACGCAGCTCCCGGATCTTGGTGTTTCGCCCCAAATGAACGGCATTGGTAAGAAATACGACGCTGATGCCCTGTTCGGGCTCAACCCACAAGCTCGTTCCGGTAAAACCAGTATGACCGAAACTACCCGTAGGCCAGCTTTCTCCGCAGCTCGGGACGTTTGCGGGATCATGCTTGACCTCCCAGCCAAGGCCGCGGCCACGTACGGGAGCCGCCGTTGTTTCTCGCATCAGCGATGGCGGAACAATATCCCACTGTTCCGGCTGCAACCACCATGCCGCATAGCGTGCTAGGTCGTCCGCTGTTGCGAATAATCCCGCGCTGCCGGTAACACCGCCGAGGTGGAAGCTCTTCTCATCATGAACTTCGCCGATGACATAAGTTCCATCTACCTGTTCGGTTGCGGCAATACGATCTCGAAATTTGGAGCCAGGGTTAAAAACCGTATGCCGCATATCAAGTGGATCGAAGATATGCTGCTTAACAAAGCGATCCAGCGGCCCGCCGGACACACGTTCTACAATGTTCCCAAGAAGGATCATACCGAGATCACTATACAGCTTGTCCTTACCTGGCTGAAATAAAAGCTCTTGCGCCAGAATTTCCTCGATTAGACTAGGCCTTGCTGCTTTACGTGGAAGATAAGGTAAATCCGGCGGCAGCCCTGACGCATGCATCAATAGATGACGCAGTGTGACTTGCGGATGGCGGAATGCAGGCAAGTACGCCTGTACGGAACTATCCAGCGACAGCTTCCCTTGAGCCACAAGAACAAGAATAGTTGGAAGCGTAACGGTTACCTTCGTAAGGGATGCGATATCGAACATTGTGTTGAGCTGAATTGGATGTTCCCTTGTGCCGTCCGAGTATAATCCATATGATTTTTGGAATCGACATCGGTTCGATACAGTAATGTCGAGCACAGCGCCAGGCAGCAGCCCATCGCGCACCCATCCTTCCACCAAGCGATCCACTTTATCCATTGCGTTTCCCCACACTGACGGCTTGTCGCGTCTTTTCCAGAGATTTGATGCTTTCATCATAATGTCGGCCAGCGATGCCAGCGTACAAAATATCGATCACGTTCAGTTGAGAAATCCTTGAGGCCATTGCCCCGCTGCGGATACTCTTCTCTAAGGTACTTATAAACAACTGTATATCCGCAAGCTCCGCTACTGGATTAGCTCCGAACCGGGTCAGCGTAATGACTGAGGCACCGTTGTTCTTAGCTACGGCCAACGCACGAATCATGTCTTCAGTTTGGCCAGAATAGGAAATACCGAAGACAACGTCACCGGGAATTAGATTGGCCGCAATGGTTGCTTGAGCATCAAACCCGGTGCCGATTTCACACCAACGATTAATACGCGTTAGCTTTTGCATGAAATCCTTCGCGATAACCGCCGATGCACCTACGCCGAACACGCCGACTTTTCTTGCGCTGCTTAGCGAATTAATTGCTTTTTCCACACTTTCAGGAGAGAGTACCGTCAAAGTATCTTGGATAGAAACAATATTGTTATTGGACACCGATTTGATGAGATCTACGATAGATCCGTCGGTACGGATTTCTTGGTACGAATCTGTAGGCAGCGACGATTGTGATAAATCACCCGCGATCCTCAGTTTCAACTCCTGAAATCCTTTACAGTGAAGGGAGCGTGAAAGCCTTACAATCGTTGCTTCACTTACGTCAGCAAACTCTGCTAGCTTCTGCACGGAAAGACTGACGACCTGTTCCGGATGCTCCATAATATACTGTGCAGCCCTGCGCTCCATAGGCTTTAAGCTCCCCATAGCCGCTTCTATACTTACTAATCCACCTTTTAACATGGGAGTCACCCTCTACGGTTTCATGTGTAACTTTGAACGTACATACTCTTATTATAGAGTTTTATTTCACTTTGTCTATACATTTCTGAAATATTATTTCACTCTTTGCGTCAGGCTTAGATCTAAAATAATCAAACGATCTTCGAGCGCGGCGCGATATGTAAAAATAAAAATGAGCCTTCGCTAGCACACAACTAGCGAGGACTCATCCTATTATTTGAAGCGATTCATCGAAAATAATGAAATGTCATGCTCACTTCTGCCTGTCGTAATTAACTGGCATAAAATTTCGCCGACTACACTGCTGAATTTAAACCCATGTCCGGAAAACCCAGCAGCAAAGGCGATATGCGGATACTCTGGATGCGTATCTATAATGAAATTTTCATCGGGAGTAAGGGTGTACGTACAGGTTTTACCCATGCGCAGTTCCGTATTGGCAAGTGGCATAAACCGGCTTAAAAACATTCTTAAGTCTTCTTCATCCTCCTGCAGTGCCCCAAACTCGGGAATGGCTTCATCCGGATTGATTCGAAGTCCCCCATCATGACGTCCTACCTTAAGACCAGCTCCCCCCATACTGGGAAAACCGTAATAATGTCCTAAGGAGGTTTCAAACGTAAACGCCGGAAAGCGTTCCTCACCGAATAAAAAGTCATCCACTTCAAACCAGGCAAACGTCTTTCTTTTGGTAACAAGCGGTGGATGGACATTCATCAGAGGAAGCAGCTTTGAAGACCAGGCCCCTGCTGTAACGATTAGGGCGCGTCCTTTATAACTTTCATCGACTGTTTGGACCGTCACCCCGGCTGAATCAATAGACAACTCTTGAACGGACGTATTCGTTAAGATGGTAACTTGATGATGTTCCAACAGTTCCCGATAAGCACGGATACATTCCTCGCTTTTAAGCACACCTGAATCCGATTCGAAGCAGCCCACGTAGCCCTCTGGAAGCGAAATCCCAGGCCATACGGTATGAATGTTACTGGAATCTACTGTTTGAAGCGGAAGTGAATAGGCTTCGGAGCTAGAAACAACTTGTTGAATAAAGGTTGAATCACGAGTGGCTACATTCAGCACCCCGGTTTGGTAGAACAGTTTTCTTCCCGACTCTCGCTCCAGATCGAACCAAAGCTTTTGGGCTCTGAGCGCTAATGGGACATAGCTCGTCCCTTCTCCATAGGCATGCCGGATGATACGGGTATCACCATGATGTGCCCCGCGATCGTGCGGAGGGTTAAATGAATCCAGCAGTAAAACGCTTTTCCCTTCAAGGGCCAAGTAATAGCCTGCAGCCATCCCCATCGAACCGGCACCAACAATAATTACGTCATAGTTCATCATTTCATCACTTCCTCCGAAAAATGGTTCAACTCACAATATGGGCTCGAATGACATATGCTGCAGATTCATTGCCAGAATGGCTTATTTTAATATTCACTTTATCCAATGAAGCTCTTCGTGATAATACGCAGATGTCGCCTTTCTCTAACCATAGAGACTGATCTTCATTTATACTAAATCTTACTTGACCCTCGGTACAATAAAAAGCTTCTGTCACTAGTGAAAATTCTACATCATCCTTGTGACAATCGATCTCACGTGAAGTTCCTTTTTTGATAAATAAAGCTTCTAATTCTCCCCGGCATCCCGCCGCTGTGATGAGATTGAAGTCTGTTACCTTCCCCATACTCCGGGTGACCCATCCTCCGCTGAAGCTCTCCTGCTCGTAGGGCGTTAATCCCACCTGACGTGATCCTTCATATTCTAGAATCACTTCTCCTTCTATAACCATAAGCTTTCTCCAAAAGTCAGGAAGGCAGGTGAACAAAGACTGCTCATCTTGAATACTGGCCGTGCTGATTCTCCATAAAAAATTCCGCTTATTATACTCCGCGTTTTCAGGATATATGGCTAACTGCGTCGTCGTTCCGCCTGACCAAGCGGCCGTTATCTGCTCATGCTTTTTAATGACTTTGATCGAATAAGACATGAAAGCATCTCCTTGAATGTATTCCGTGACTAATGAAAAAAAGGACCTGGAAATACCAAGTCCCGCATACTCGTCCGAACAATGCCTACTCATCCTTTGTCATGTCAGCGTACCAAGAAAAATACGAACCAACCGCATCGTTTTTGCGGATCAGTTTCTTTGTTCGATCCTTAACCTCTTCCGCATTGATGATTAAACGTGCGCTCCCCGTATCCATGGCTGCTTGAGCAACGGCAGCAGCCACATTCGGCGCAATCATCGGATCAAACGGATGAGGAATAACATAGTCTCGATTTAACTTATCTGCTGGAACCAAACCGGCAATCGCGTAAACAGCAGCTAGTTTCATTGCCTCATTAATCTCTCTAGCACGTACATCTAGGACGCCGCGAAAAATTCCAGGAAACGCCAATACATTGTTGATTTGGTTTGGAAAATCGGATCGACCCGTGCCAACGATCGCTGCGCCTGCAGCTTTCGCTTCCTCCGGCATAATCTCCGGTACTGGATTCGCCAATGCAAATATGATGGAATCACGGTTCATGGTGCTTACCATTTCTTTTGAAAGCGCACCAGCCGCAGAAACACCAATGAAAACATCGGCTCCTCTCACCGCATCGGCGAGCTTACCAGTTAGATGATCTTTATTCGTCATCCGTGCTATTTCCAGCTTGAATGGATTCATGCCTTCTTGTCTGTGTTCATGGATAATACCCTTCGTATCGCATACGATGATATCTTTAGCACCCATATGGCCTAGAAGCTTCATGGCCGCTATGCCGGCTGCGCCTGCCCCATTAATAACCACACGAATTTGGTCCATCGTTTTGTCGACTAATTGGAGAGCATTGATTAATCCGGCCGCAATGACAATAGCCGTACCATGCTGATCATCATGGAAAACAGGAATAGCGCATTCCTTTTTCAACCTCTCTTCAATTTCAAAACAATCCGGGGCTGCGATGTCTTCTAAATTAATTCCGCCGAACGAAGGTGAAAGCTGCTTGACCGTCTCAATCACTTTCTCTTTATCCAACGCATCTAAACAGATCGGAATCGCATCTACACCGGCAAATACTTTGAAAAGCAAAGCCTTTCCCTCCATCACCGGCATGGCCGCATGCGGACCGATATTCCCCAAACCGAGCACAGCCGTTCCATTCGAAACGACGGCAACCAGGTTACCTTTCATCGTATAATCATATACTTTATCTTCTTCAATATAAATTTCTTTACACGGCTCTGCAACTCCCGGAGAGTAGGCAAGGCTCAAATCACGGACAGTGCCTACCGGAACCTTAGCAATAACCTCAAGCTTTCCGGCATACTTTTTATGCATGTGAAGAGCATCTTCACGTAAATTGTTCATGATTCATCACCTTCCAAGGAATTTTGATCAGAGCATAGATTAAATCCATCCGCGCCATTTTATCGCTTCGACCATTCGCTTTAAACCAACGATATAGGCCGCTAATCTCATGTCTACTTGCTTTTGCAAGGATAACTGATAGACGTTATGAAACGATTTTTTCAATATTTGTTGAAGCTTTTCATTAACTTCTTCTTCATTCCAATAATAGCCCTGATTGTTTTGGACCCATTCAAAGTAAGAAACGATCACCCCGCCCGAGCTTGCAAGCACGTCCGGAACGATTAAAACTCCTTTATTCGTCAAAATTTCAGTGGCCTTCAAGGTCGTCGGTCCGTTGGCCGCTTCCACCAAAATCTTTGCCTTAATGTCGGATGCATTGTCTTCTGTGATCTGGTTTTCAATCGCAGCTGGTACTAAAATATCACAGTCTTGGATTAACAGCTCTTGGTTCGAGATCGCATTCGGGAATAAGTTCGTCACCGTTCCAAAAGAATCCCGTCGATCTAATAAATACTGCACGTCCAAGCCTTCAGGATCATAAAGAGCCCCTTGAGCATCCGAAATGCCTACCACTTTAGCTCCAGCCTCGTGAAGGAACTGAGCAAGAAAGCTGCCTGCATTGCCAAAGCCTTGGATAATGACTCGCGCGCCCTCAATCGGAATCCCAGCGACATGAGCCGCTTCTCTTAGCAACAGCACCACGCCCATGGCGGTAGACGATTCTCTTCCAATCGATCCACCCAAGACGAGCGGCTTGCCGGTAATAAAACCTGGCGAATCGAATTCCCGAATCCGGCTGTATTCATCCATCATCCACGCCATGATTTGTGAATTCGTGAACACGTCCGGCGCCGGAATATCCTTGGTCGGCCCGACAAGTTGGCTGATTGCCCTTACGTAACCACGGCTTAACCGTTCCAGCTCGCCGAAGGATAGCGTGCGCGGATCGCACTGGATCCCGCCTTTGCCTCCGCCGTAGGGAAGATCGGCAATGCCGCATTTAATCGTCATCCACATGGAAAGAGCCTTCACTTCGTCTTCGGTGACCCCAGGATGAAAGCGAATCCCGCCTTTGGTCGGTCCGACCGCATCATTATGCTGTGCACGGTACCCTGTGAACACTTTCACCGAACCGTCGTCCATTTTCACAGGAATGCGTACGGTTAACAACCGAAGCGGTTCCTTTAGCAATTCGTATAAGGATTCCGCGCATCCCATTTTATCCAGAGCAGCTTGGATAACAAGCTGCGTTCTACTCAAAACATTCAAGCTTTCCGCTTGCAAAGGCTTCTCTTTTATTTCCGTCGGAGCTTCCATGATGATCCCCCTCGAGTCTTCTTACAGAATGTAACCATTTAATGAATCCGTTTGCCGTCCGAGACTACCATTTTTCCTTGCTTGAATACGGAATGAACATGGTTGATCCCAAAGTGATAAGGCAGATAAGCCAAGTTTTCTGCATTGAAAATAACCAAATCCGCCTGTTTTCCTGCTTCCAAACTGCCTATTGTATCCGCTTTTCCGATCGCGTGAGCCGCATTGATGGTCACAGCCGTCAGAACTTCCTCCGGCGTCATCCCTAAATTCAGGCAGCCCAGCGTCATGACGAGCTGCATAGATTCCGTTGGCGAGCTTCCCGGATTATAATCCGTGGATAATGCAACGGGGAGTCCCATTTCAATCATCGTACGCGCACGGGCGTGATGCTTCAGCCTTAAATTAAAGGAGGTAGCTGGCAGACAGACGGCAATGACGCCCGCTCGCTGCATCGCTTCCAACCCTTCATCGGATGCGGCAATCAAATGTTCGGCAGAGATGCAGCCCATTTTACCAGCAAGCTGTGCGCCGCCCATTGGCTCGATTTCGTCCGCATGGATTTTCAGACCGAAGCCCAACGCTTTTGCGGCCAACAAAATTTGCTCCGATTCTTCTACGGAGAATACGCCGTGCTCACAAAACACATCGCAAAATTCAGCAAGTCCCTGACGCTTCACTTCGGGGAGCATTTCTTCAATGAGCAGCTGAACGAATTCTTGAGACCTGCCCTTATATTCTTCTGGCACCATATGAGCACCCATGAACGTAGACACTAAATCGACCGGATGATCCTGATTGAGTTTACGAGTGACCCTGAGCTGCTTAAGCTCATCCTCCAGAGTTAGACCATAACCACTCTTGGCTTCTGCAGTGGTAACCCCATAAGAGAGCATCGTATCCAAGCTTCTTTTAGCCTTTACGTACAGCTCTTCTTCCGAAGCCTGACGGGTTGAACGGACTGTGCTGAGAATTCCGCCGCCTTGAGCTAAAATTTCTAAATAAGAAGCCCCTTTCAGCTTTAAGGCTAGTTCATTCTCACGAGAGCCGCCGTGAACCAAATGGGTATGAGGATCAATAAGTCCAGGGGTAACAAGCTTCCCCTCCGCATCATGCTTATGAGTTACCGGCCGTTCACCGATTTGAGCTAAAACTTCTTCTTCCGATCCCACTGCAACAATGATCCCGTCTCTGACCGCAACAGCTCCTCTTCGAACTGCCGCAACTTCAGACATTTCTCCGCCTCGGCGCGGTTCCTGAGTTCCTTGCATCGTAATCAGCGTACCAATGTTATGGATCAGCAGGTCAATCCGATTGTTCTCCATCGTTTCTCCCCCTCGAAATACAGCAAGCCCGATCGGGCTTGCTGCGAGTTATCATCATTCATTTTATATGTTCTGTAACGATTAGATGCCCATCATCGGTACGCGAACGCCGCGTTCCTTCGCCGTTTCAATGGCAATGTCATAACCGGCATCAGCGTGACGGATGACGCCCATTCCAGGGTCTGTGTTCAATACGCGCTCTAATCTTTCGTCCGCTTCCTTGGAACCGTCCGCAACGACAACCATACCTGCGTGCAGGGAGTAGCCCATGCCTACGCCGCCTCCATGATGGACGGAAACCCAGCTCGCACCGGATGCTGTATTCACAAGCGCGTTCAATATAGCCCAGTCGCCCACAACATCGCTGCCGTCCTTCATGGACTCGGTCTCACGGTTTGGAGAAGCCACGGAACCGCAATCCAGATGATCACGTCCAATAACGATCGGTGCGGATAATTCTCCATTGCGTACCATTTCGTTAATCGCCAGACCCATCTTAGCCCGTTCCCCATAACCTAACCAGCAGATACGAGCTGGTAAACCTTGGAACGCTACTTTTTCTCTTGCCAATTCGATCCATTTACGCAAATGCGCATTTTCTGGGAACAGTTTCAAAGCAAGCTCATCCGTTTTATAGATATCTTCCGGATTACCGGACAAAGCCGCCCAACGGAACGGTCCTTTTCCTTCGCAGAAGAGCGGACGAATGTAAGCCGGAACAAATCCAGGGAAGTTAAAGGCATCCTTAACCCCTTCATCAAGAGCCACTTGGCGGATATTATTGCCGTAATCAAATACGGTTGAACCAAGTTTTTGAAGATCAAGCATCGCTTGCACATGCGCAGCCATCGATTTCTTGGACAGCTTCACATATTGCGTCGGATCGTTTTTACGCAAGTCAGCCGCAGCTTCCAATGAATAACCGACAGGCACATAGCCGTTAAGCGGATCGTGAGCCGAAGTTTGATCGGTTACGAAATCAGGCACAATTCCCCGTTTCACAAATTCCGCGAACACCTCTGCAGCGTTTCCTACTAGCCCAATAGCGAGCGCTCTCCCCTCAGCTTTCGCTTCGTTCGCAAGCTTCAAAGCCTCATCCAGATCGTAAACCATGACGTCGCAATAACGCGTGTCGATTCTGCGTTGAATACGAGTCGGATCAACGTCTACACCGATGACCACGCCATCGTTCATCGTTACAGCGAGCGGTTGAGCGCCACCCATGCCGCCAAGTCCGGCTGTTAATGTCAAGGTACCTCTTAATGTGCCTCCCGAATGCTGCCTAGCTGCCTCAGCGAAGGTCTCATAGGTTCCTTGCAAAATGCCTTGCGTACCGATATAAATCCAGCTGCCAGCCGTCATTTGGCCGTACATCATAAGACCCTGTTTATCGAGTTCATGGAACGTCTCCCAGTTGGCATATGCCGGAACAATGACCGAGTTCGAGATGAGAACCCGCGGCGCATGCGAATGCGTTCTGAATACGCCAACCGGTTTCCCGGATTGTACAAGAAGCGTTTCATCCGCTTCCAGGTTCGTTAAACATTCTACGATTTTGTCATAAGATTCCCAGTTACGTGCAGCCTTGCCGATTCCTCCATAGACGACGAGATCTTCCGGACGTTCGGCTACGTCAGGGTCCAGATTGTTCATCAACATACGCAGGACAGCTTCCTGCTGCCACCCTTTTGCTGTTAGCTTCGTTCCGTGTGCTGCTCGAATCGTACGTTTGACTGTTTGTTCCATGAATAGTCACTCCTCTATGTTGTGTTCGAATTAGTTTCTTTTCATATATCCCGTCAAGAAAGTCAAGATGACATGCAAGGCAGTCCTGACCGTCGCTCTACGGGGATCTTGCATTGGATCTACACAAACAATATCAAAGCCTCGTACCTTAGAATGCTGTCCTAATAGGAATACCGCTTCCAACAACTGCCATGAGGTCATTCCGGCTGGAACGAGTGCTGGCACACCTGGCGCATAAGCTTGATCTAGTACATCCATGTCAACGGTTACATAAATGGCATCTGTCCCGTCACCGGCAACCTCTAGCGCCTTTTCCACCAAAGCCTCGATTCCTTCTTTGGCTACTTGACGCGCCGTATATTGGGTAATTCCTTGCGCCATGGCGTATTCATGATACGCTCTTGAATTGGCAAAGCTGTGAAGTCCGATTTGCGCAATATGGCGACCTTCAACCGTGCCCGATTCGATCAACCCGCGGATTGGCGTTCCGTTGGAAGGACCTCCGTCCTCCAGATTCCGGACATCCATGTGGGAGTCAAGCTGAACGATACCCACCTTACCACCGACATGGTGCTTAAACGCTTTCACTGAGGGGCAAGTAATGGAGTGATCACCACCAGCAATAATCGGGAACAAATGAGGCATAGCTGCGTAAATGTTCTTCAGCCCTTGTTCGATATTGGCATGACAGCGCAGCAGATCCGTCACGTGCATTTGGATATCACCAAGATCACGCGCTTGCAATTCCTGCAAATCGACACCGTGGTCGATACTGTACGTCGTAACATTTGCAAATAATTCCCGTAAGGCATTCGGTGTCATCGAAGCGCCTGAAATACTGATTGACGTCTTAGAAAGCGGAACACCGATGAAACCGACTTGGACATCTTCCTCGCCTTCCCAAGGGGTCAACCACTGGGATACCTTGGTCTCGAATCGATCCCGCCAATTAGAGTTTCGTACGAATTCTGGCGGATTCAGCAGTTCAATTTGTCTCAAAGCTGCTTCCCTCCTGTAGGTTGATAAAACAATGTTTGTTTGTTTCTATGAATACATCATACTTAAAAAAGAGGCATCTGAATCTAGTCGAATTTGCTGAAAGGTAGCACAATATTACGATTTAACTTTAAAGTGATAATTTGTATGAAAACGCTTAAAAGCCAACCCCTGAGCGGATTGGCTTAAAGAAGCTATTGCAATAACACTAGCACTGGGCAGATGACCGATAGTCCGACGGGCTGCACCCCATAATCATTTTAAATTTCCTTGCAAAATAGTTCGCATCCTGAAAACCGACTCGTGCGGCAATCTCTTGCATGGTTAATTCCGTTTTCTCTAACAAATAAACGGCCTTCTCAATACGAACTTTATTTAAAAAGTCAACAAAGCTTACACCAGCTTCTTTTTTGAATACATGGGCAAAATAGTGGGTGCTCAAGTAACAATGCTGGGCAATTTCTTTTAATAACATTTTGTCTTGATGATGCTCTCTTATATAAACAATAGCTGATCGCACAATGGGGGACACCTCTAAGGCATGATCATCCGATACTTGCTTGGCCAGCTTCCTCCAGTATGCGCACAGCTTTTTAACAAATTTGTCATATCGAATGGTACTGTACAAGTCTTGGAGCATTCTTGCATTTTCAGATAAAATTTCAGAAGCATTACCGCCTAAGTCCACAACCATTCTTGACAAAGAAAGTACTAGATCATAGGCTTCCGACTTAAATAGATCAATATTATGCTTATACGATTGGGATAGATTTTCTAATAACTCGACCAAATAAGCAATCGACCCTTCTTCATCGCCGATCCGGACACGTGACAGCAATTCGATTTTCTCTTCGTGTGTCACCGGCTTTGCACTTTCTTCTTGAATGCTTCTTTGTCCTTCATATTGAAAAATCATCCGGTTTCCTTGAAAGAAACGGTTGATTAATGATTCTTTGGCTTCGCTGTAGGAAAGATGAAGCTTGTAAGGATCTTCATAATAGGTGCCTATCCCAGCTGAAACGGAAAAGCCCTTCGTATCTACGAAGTTTTGAATTTTCTTGACCATGCCATACGTAACTTGTTTATAGGTTGGTTCAACAGGCTGAACCGATTGGAGTTCCAATAATACGGCTAGCACGCCTTCTCCTACCCAGACCCACAGGAATGGCAAGGTGATACTCTCAAAAATGGCTTCCACCAACACCTGCCCGATCTCAATACTCCATTGTAATGATTTGTCCAAAGCCAAATCGGTATAACGGTCTATGGACAAAACGATAACGACTTGGGGCCGCGGCTCAATGCCAAGCCGTTCACGCATTTCTTCAAAATCCGCTTCATGGATTAACGTCCCCGAAATGAGAAGTTGCGAAAAGGATGCTTGGGCTGTATCCAGTTTCAATGTCTAATCACCTCCCCTACCTTAAAAAAGGAAGCCGTTTTGCTCCTAAACTTCAGAGAAAACTGCTTCCATGTTATTTTATTCTATTTCACCAATCATGTCTTCAACAACCTTAACGATTTCGCCCTCATGAATTTGATGATAGATCGTCACGATGTCCGGATAGAAAAAGCGGTCTTCCTCCACCGTTGGCACTTGCGTTCGTATCAGGTTATAGACCCCCTCAATAACTGGAGAAGATTTCATCGGCCGATGAAAATCGAGAGCTTGTACGGCAGTCATTAATTCAATCGCCAAAATATACGACAGCTTTTTCGAAATCTGGTAGGCTTTCTTCGAGGCCGCATACGCGAAACTGACAACATCTTCTTGATTGGCGCTAGTGGGAACACTTTCTACGGAGGCTGGATGAGAAAGAATCCTGATTTCCCCCAGCAGCCCAACAGCTGTATATTGAGGGATCATATATCCATTGTTTAATCCCGGATTTCTCACTAAATAACTAGGCATCTCGCTCAGGTGAAAATTTACTAATCGATCGATTCGTCTCTCCGCTATTTTCCCCAAATTACCCATGGCTATACACATGACATCTGCCTGGATACCGACATAAGTGCCGTCAAAATTGCCCCCCATTAAGGCAATCCCGTCGTCTTCCTCGGGAACAATAACAGGATTATCACTTACAGAGTTAAGCTCATTATTAATGGTATAGGCGGCATCCTTCAAATTTCTTTTAGAAGCTCCATGAACCTGGGGGATGCATCTTAAACTTAAAGCATCCTGCACGCGATAGTTTTTATATGTTTCGGCAATTTCACTGCCTTTAAGGATTCGCAATAAATTTTGCGCCGTCTTGGCCTGCTCCTCATGTTGTTTTAAAGCATGGAGCCTTGGATCGAAGGCATGAATCGTACCTTTTAAAGCTTCAAATGACATTGCGCCCGCAATATCCGCTGTTTTCACCGCTTGAATGGCATTATATAGAGTTAATATGGCCATGGCTGTGACAGACGACGATCCGTTCGTCAGCGCCAGCCCTTCTTTACAGCTTAATGTGGTAGGGGTTAACCCAGCTCTTTCAAGCGCCTCTCTGCCTGGAAGGAGTACCTCCTTGTGCCAAGCTTTGCCTTCCCCAATTAGCACTAACGCCATATGTGCTTCCGGGGCAAGATAACCGACGGATCCGTCGCCTGGAGCAAACGGCGTGACTCCTTGATTTAAGAGCGATGCTATGAGCTCTAGCAGTTCCAATCGGACGCCGGAATAGCCATGACCCAAATGAATGAGCATCATCAGTTGAATCGCTCTGACAACTTCTTTCTCCAGTGGATCGCCTACGGAAACCGCATGAGATCTAACGATATTGCGCTGCAGGGCTTGAGCATCTTCGGTTGAGATGATCTCGGTCACATTGCTCCCGAAGCCGGTCGTTACGCCATAAATGATGCGGTTTTCGTTTAAAAATTTCTCGATAAGACTTCTGGAATGATTAACGCGATCGCAATAACTCGGCGAAAACGATACCTTAGCCCCGTAACGAGCTACAGCGACAAAT
This sequence comes from Paenibacillus phytorum, assembly GCF_013141715.1. Lineage (GTDB taxonomy): Bacteria > Bacillota > Bacilli > Paenibacillales > NBRC-103111 > Paenibacillus_E > Paenibacillus_E phytorum. Next base: position 128,745 of record NZ_WHOA01000085.1, read on the forward strand.
TCGACAATAGAGACCTGATGATCGCCAAGAATTACTTGATTGATGTCTTTAGGATGAGTGGGAGCAGAAGCAATTTTCATGAGAACATCTCCTTTTAAAACCAATACATACTATGCAATAGTTGTCGGTTAAATATTCATACAAGAGATGCCTTCCGACATCTCTTGTCAAAGTTTTTAATGATAATGGATGTCATCATCCAGGGCAAGTGATTTCGTCTCCGGCGCCCAGGCAATGGAAACAATGGTCCCGATCAGCAGAACTATTGTCATACCAATCATAGAAGGGGTTAGTCCCATGGAATTAATTGTTACCGGCAACAGAAATGTTCCAACCGCCGAACCGATTCGGCTTATTGCAGTCACGACACCGACGCCAGATCCCCGGATTTCGGTTGGAAAGAGCTCGGCTGGATATACTAAGGTAAGATTTGAAGCGGCTGACATGACGAAGGTAAATAAACAAAAGATCGTAATAGCCACGATGTGTGAACCAGCAGGTAAAAGAGTAAGCGCAAGCAAGGATATTGTAAGGATAATAAACGTGTTAATCGTAAAGCTTCTGCGCGAATATTTCTCGGTAAACCACAGACCGGCAATCGAACCGACAAGCAGGAATAAATTTAAAATCGTGTCCATAAGGAACGTCTCTTCAAATCCCATTTTAGCTAAAATATCCGGTAGGAACGTATAAATTGCGAAGTAGGGAAGCACTTGACAGACATAGAAGAGACCGCCAAATGCCGTACGCTTCCAAAGCTGTTTTCCGAAAAGGTCTTGAAACCGGTACGTTTTGGAGGTATGCTCCAAACGCGTTTCATCAAGCTCCGCAAGTGGACCGATATGCTTCTTCACGATTTCCCTTGCTTCCTCCACACGCCCCATGCTAATGAGCCATCTTGGGGATTCAGGTGTTCCGATCCGCATTAGAAGAACGATTACTGCCGGGATAGCCGCACTGGCTAGCATCCACCGCCAGGAATCTGGGCCGGTCTTTAGCAGATAATAACCGACAATGTTGGAGACTACATAACCGACGGTCCACATGACATTTAAGAAAGAAAGTAGAAAACCTCGATGTTTTCTAGGCGCGAACTCAGCAAGCAGCGTCGACCCAATCGCGTAATCGCCACCCAAAGCAAAACCAATCAATATACGCAGGATGAACAGAATCGTAGGATCTTGTACAAAAAATTGTAAGAAAGACGCTAAAGCAATGACTACGAAGTTACCAAGGAAGATTTTCTGTCTGCCTATACGGTCGGATAATCCTCCGAGGAGCAGACTGCCGAAAAAGAGTCCGATCAACGCTGAACTTCCTATTAATCCACTCCAAATCGGGCTAAGATTCATTTGTGGACCAATCAAAGTCAGAGCCATCCCTATGATACCAAGAGCATACCCATCCGAAAAATTAGATCCAAACGTAAGCGCTGTAATTTTGAGATGAAATTTATTGAGTGGCGCGTCATCAATCTTATAAGGTTTCATGGATAGTTGTACGGACATAGCAGTAACCCCCGTTTATGAAAATCGATTTTATAAATGTCTTGACTAAGCCCTCCGGAGGCAAGTAACCACTAAACACTAGCACGATTTTGCTTTCCAATTTAGATTCAGATTGAACCGATCATAATTGATTGTTACGAATAAACGGATACATTCCATTCCTTTTCTTTGTTTCAAAGCGCTTTAAAGCGTTTTCAAATTACCAGTGTTCCTTTGAGTTATGCTGCAGTAAACAAATTATAATCGCTCATTAAGGATTGTGCTCTAGATAATAATTCGGATCACTAGCACAATATTGCTGGAAAGAAATGCAACTGGAAAGGTTTATGAAATGATTTGGAGCTGCCATAATTCATTCAGCATACCCAATTTCACAATAAAAATAACCATACAGCAGTAGCTGAATGGTTATTTTTAAAACTTCAAATCAAATCATCCTCTTTTATCATCGAGATGACGAAGTCGCCGCTTGAGCAGGAATCTCCAAGCTTGACTGCTCTTTTTTATTGCCAATGATAAGCTGGAGCAGCATCATTAGCACAACGACTATGACCATTCCGCCAAATGCCGGAACGAAGCTGCCTGTAGCATCATGTAGCCAACCAACAAAGATCGGACCCAAAGAGCCTATAACATACCCACCAGACTGGTTCATCGCTGCCCACGCACTCGCGGCTTCCGCATCACCCGTTTCTTCGAGCGGCAGCATTAAAACAATCGGGAACAATCCGCCTGCACCGATGCCGAGTAGCATGGCACAGTACCATGGATTACCGTTCATCATGAAGACAAGCAATCCTGCAAGCTGAAAAATAGCGCAGTTCAATAACCAGTACATCCGTTTAGGAAAGCGCGCAATAAGGATTGGCAGCACGAAACTGACCGGTATTTGAATAAACGTGAACAACGTTAGCATTCCCCCGGCAAATGCTTTATCGTACCCCATGCTTTCAAACGCTGGAGCCAACCAGGCTGTTAAAGAATAAAAAATGACCGCCATAAAGCCAAAGAGCAGCGTTATGATCCGTGCTCTCTTATTTTTCCATGGGAGCTTAACCCTTTCTGACGTGTTCTTTGAAGCAGTTGAATTCGAGTGCGATGCATGCACGGCCAGCCGCCACCATACTGGAAGTGCAACAATGGCGAATATAGCCCAAGATGCTAGCGAAGCGCGCCACGAATCGTGAAAAAGATGCTGAATCGGCACGGATAATCCTGAACTAAGAGCTGCCCCAATGACCATTGCTGAGGAATAAATTCCTACTAAGGAAGATGCACGATTAGCAAAATATCTTTTAATAAATCCAGATAGCAAGGGTCCGGTTATCGCAATGCCTACCCCCGCCAGAAAAGCGGTAAGCAACAACAGCAGCGAGGAAGCCGCAAAATAGCGAAGAATGGTGCCTACACCTATAAGCAATAGAGACCAAGTCAGTGTCTTCTCCAACCCCCACCGATTACTTATCTTAACGGCTATAGGCGAAAACAAACCCATGCATAGTACCGGAATTGAAGTAAGAAGGCTGGCCAAAGCCCCGTTTATTCCAAGATCTTTACGCATCGTTTCCAATAATGGAGCAATCGACGAAATGGCCGGACGTAAATTAATGGAAGCAAGAAACAATGCACATACTAAATATCCAAACCTTAATTTCATCTTGCATTTCCCCTTACACTTCATTTTAGTACGATCGAGCAGCGCTCAATTACACTAGTGTAAAAGAAAACGAATAATTGATCAATATTATCATTCCTATTATAATCATAAGAAATACTTATGATATATAGAGGTGAAACGCTTGGAATTTCGTCAATTAGAATATTTTATCGCCGTATGCGAGGAATTGCACTTCACTAGAGCTGCGGAAAAAATAGGAATCTCACAACCTGCATTAAGCCAACAAATCCGTGCGTTAGAAGATGAATTAAACATTCCTTTGTTTGACCGGATCGGCAAAAAAATCGCGATCACGGAAGCAGGCTCCATTCTTCTTGAGCAAAGCCATGTTGTCCTGCGAAGTCTGAAAAACGTCAACGAATTTATCGGTGAACTTCATAATTTGCAGAGAGGCACATTAATCGTAGGTGTATTACCCTCGGATTTGGATTACAGAATATCAAAAATGTTAATTGATTTTTACCACGAATTCCCTAAAATTAAGCTCAGAATCGTATCTTCCGTTGAAATTGTTGAACAAGTACTGGCAAATGAAGTCGATATAGGCATTGGAATCATGCCTCAGCCGGATGAACGCTTGGTACGAATTCCTCTGTGCTGTGAAGAATATGTGCTAGCGGTTTCCGAGAACCACGCTTTGGCTAGCAGTCATTCTATTGATATTGACGAGCTGCGCCATGTTGAAACCGTCATGCCTCCTAAAGGTATGATTGGTAGAGAGCTCGTTGACGATTTTTGCCGTGAGTATGGGTTTGAATTAACCACAATTATGGAAACCACCTCTCCGACTTCCATTATTAATTTAATAAGGGCAAACATTGGAGCGAGCGTCCTCCCTCTTCCTTTAATCCAATCCATTAATGAACCAGATCTGAGATGCATTCACATTTCCAAAAATGCGCCTAGCCGCAATATCGGTGTCATCTACCGATCCGATCGGTTTCTTGGTCAAGCGGCTAAAGCCTTTATTCGCAAAGTGACTGATCATTTTAGTCCGAAGTAAACGGACTCTAATCGAATTTTTAGTGCTGAAATAAGTCCCTTTGTTTCACGCACATCGCAAGGAGATCAACTTGTCAAAATCCTATAAATAAAGTACTACGTGTCTGGACAAAATAGGTAAATACAACCGAAAGGAGGAGATAGATTTGGGTCCTGACCAAACTAATCAGTTGGAACAAATCAGAAAATTACATGAAAGAATTTCAAGTACATCAATTGATTATTGGTTTAAAAATTCAAATATAAACACTTGGGAATTTTGGTTTACTTTAGGGTTATTTATTATTCCTTTAATAGCCCTTTATTTCTTAATCGACAGAAGAAAGGCTCTGCTTATCGGTTTCTTTGGTTTTAATATTCATATGTGGTTCCACTATGCTGATATCTTTTGCGTAACAAACGGACTTGTGATTTATCCTTATAAGTTAATTCCTTTTCTGCCTGCAAGCGTTTCTCTTGATACGTCTTTCATTCCAGTGACTTTCATGTTGCTTTACCAATGGACTTTAAATAATCGTAGAAATTACTACCTATATGCTACAGCATACTCTTTCTTTCTTTCCTTTTTGTTTAAACCTGCTTTGGTAACATTTGGCTTATTCCGTTTATATAAAGGAATGAATTATTTTTACATCTTCCTAATTTTTTTGGGAGTCTCTTTTTTATCCAAATGGGTTACCAACCTATTCCTGCATTTTCAACAAGAACGCCAAAAAGAGCCAACATACGGACAAAAAATTTCAATAAAAAAACTATTCCTTAAAAAAGAAAAAGCTAAATAGCAGCCTTATGACATATATAACAGATACAACAAGGATCACCCTTCGCTAATGAGCTGCTGCTCAGCGGAGAAGGTGATCCTTTTTGTTATACTTGCCTTATTCCTTTTTCTTTCAGCAGTTTCATGTAAAATCCCCCCACGACGCTGCGATGCTGGAAATTCAGCTGCCGGGCTGTAATCGTATCCGTCCAATCAGAGAAAGCTACCCGGTCCGGGGTGTCGTTTATCATTTTCCATAACGGTTCCACTAGCTTAATAAAATCGTCCCGATCAGTCGCGAGCGAAGCTGACCATATGAGCCAATCCACTTTCGTATAAGTTTCCCGGCTATCCAGCGGAGTACCGTATTCATTCCTTTGCTTCTCTATCGTCATAGACCTTCTCTGTTCTCTTCTCGGAACTCCCGTGGTGATAGACCGTTTATCTTGCGGAATAGCTTCGAAAAATAATGCAAAGACGAAAATCCGTGTTTGTCTGCGATCTCGGTGATGTTCAGATTCGAAAAGAGGAGGTCGTCCTTCGCACGATTAATCCTAAATTGGATGACATACTGAGTTGGTGGCAATCCGGTTGCATGTTTGAACAAATCAAAAAAGTAACCACGGCTTATGCGAAGCTCTCTATAATAGTTTTCCAAAGGCTGCAGATTGCCTTGTACCAGATCCTGATCCAATCGCTCGAGCAACTTGGACATACGGAGATTAGGGATATGCTCCTCTTTCAGGGCAAAAGTTAGAAAAAACTCAATAAACTGCTGGAAGCTGCTCTGAACCTTTAAGCTGCGAACGTACGTCCGTTGGTTTGTATAGTGGTTTTCGGTATAAAACTTCTCAAAAAAATCCATCCACAGCCGCAGCTTCTCAACTTTCACATGCTCTGGTAATGAATAAGGAAATGCAGGTCCGATCAGGGTAGAAACCAGTGTGGCTGTATCATAGCAGATCATGCTCGGGTGGGTGAACTCGGTCCTACGATCTATGTATGACCAATCGAAATAGCAACAGATGTGGACCATCGGGTCTTGGCTGTCGGCAACCCAATGATGGGGCTGCCCTGCTGGTATGTACACGAGAGAGCCGGCTACCGTTTCATACGTGCGACCGTTGGTGTGAATGACACCTCTTCCCTCGCTGATCAAATATAGGGAGGAGGCATAACAAATCCGATTGTTGCTAGCCTGTCCTTTGGAGAATGGGTACCGGGTTGCATAGTACACATAAGGATGTAAGTCGGCGAAATCCATCCATGATCACCACCTTATTCGAAAAAAATTAAAATGTAATTGATATGACGATTGTACAAATAATTGACGATTTTGCAAATACAAAATAAACCGAATACTGTAGTATTTCTAAGTAAGGACGAAGATTTCTAAGGAGGATTTAACATGTTAGATACCAAGTATTTGTTGACAGATGAGCAAATGATGCAATTTATTACCAAAGGATATCTTGTACTTCAGAACGACATGCCTCATCAACTTCATTTGAGCATCATGAACCAGATCAATCATGTTATGCATAATGAAGGCAACCCCGGCAACAACATTCTGCCACGTGTTCCGGACATTCAGCAGCTGTTCGATACGCCGATCGTCAAGGGAGCCTTAAGCAGTGTACTTGGTTCAGACTATTACATGCATCCACATCGCCACTGTCATTACAACCAACCGGGAAATCAGACGCCTGGTGGCGGAAAATGGCACAAAGACGGCTATTGGTCTTCCATGCGCAGCCATCGACCGTGGTGGGCGATGATTTTCTATTACACCCACGATATTACCGAAGATTTAGGGCCTACTGCGATCATGCCAGGCACCCAATACTACGAAAAATTTCTCGGCGACCAAGGTGAGACGCTGCTGCCTACAGGCAAGGCGGGTACTATGGTACTCGTGCATTTCGACTTGTGGCATAGAGCTTCGCTTAATGTATCAGAACTAGATCGTTATATGCTTAAATTTCAATTTCTCAGATTGAGCGCACCGGAGTTTCCGAGCTGGAATCATCAAAGCAGGGAGATGATTGTGCCGGAAGGAACACCCGCTACTCATTTGAATTTATGGCAAGACGTATGGGATTGGTTACTCGGAGAACCTACGACAAAGCAGGTTGGCACGACAACGACCGAGGAGCGATTGTTGGCATTACGACAAGAGCTTGAGTCAGAGAACCCGACCGAACGCGGGCGGGCAGCGGACGAATTGGGACGCATCGGAGCAGAAGCAGCTTCTTGTGCTCCCTCGCTAGCGCTTTTATTAAACGATCAAGTGGAAACGACCGCTTTGAATGCAGCCTATGCGCTTGGGCAACTTGGAACTCAAGGGATCGACATGCTGATCAAGCAAATAACGGAGGGGTCGAGCATGACAGCAGAACGGGCCGCATATGGCTTGCAAGGAGCTGGCATTGAGGCGATTCCCGAGCTTCTCCGTGTTTTGAAGCATGAGGATGAGAAGCGAAGAGCTTTGGCGGTTTTCGTGCTCGGGATGATAGGATCTGCCGAAGATGAAGTGGTGCCGTCGCTTATCTCAAGCTTGCAGGATCAGAGCGAATGGGTTCGCAGGAATGCGGTTGAATCATTAGGTATGCTCAAGAATGCTGGTGAACAGGTTGTTTCGGCATTAGCGAAAGTATTGAAGGATTCTCTACGATGCAAAACTGACGATGCTTCAGAATCAAATCATACGGATTCGAAAAAGTCGTATGTAGGCGATCAGACATACATTACCAATAAAGTCGGATATACTGCAGCACTTTCACTGCTGCGCACTGGTAAGACTGGCGACGTGAAAGATGCTGTCCACTCCTTGGAGCAAGCGCTTTACAGCAAGGACCGTTACGTTAGAGCTTATGCTGCGGAAACACTCACCCATCTGCGAACGGAGGAAGCGGTCGATATCTTGATTCGATATTACCGCACTTCCCGCTGGTGTCCGGATACAAGTAAAGTCAGTACTTTTTAAGGTACGCCATAATAACTCAGCACGAACGCTAGGCTGTCCTATACGTAGGTAATGAACTGTGACCCCTTTTGAGGACACATAAAAGAAAAACCTTTTCGTTCAGCAACTTCGATGGGCTACAGTGATTACCAATGTTGTAATTTCTACAACAATTCACATGTCTAAAGGCTATTTTGCGAGTAAAAGTTGTAGTTTGTGCAACATTTCGAACCCATTTTTCGCGAAATAGCCTGTAAGGGGCTAAATTGTTGTACATTATGCAACATCGAAGGGATAGAGGTGAGATCTAGGCAGAATTGTTGCACTTCCTACAACATCATTCGACCGATTCATTCTTTCACTCATTCACACCTTATTTCCCCCTACTCCAACCATTTCACACATGTAAGCCTCAACCTTCCTTATTCATTGATTAATAACGTAAAAAGACCCGAGAGAAGTCACTTTTTTCAAAGTGTCCATCTTTCGGGTCATAGTTCATAAATTTACTTAAGGACAGCCCTTTAAGTTCATTTGACCTTATGCAACATTCGAATCGTATTCAGCATGAAAATGAATACTTCCATTGGAAATTTTCCAATGGAATTGGCTTCAAGGTTGTTAATTCCCTACTTCCACTGGATTTCATCCAATGGAAGTAGCCCACTAATTTATTAATACTTCGATAAACCACCTGTACTCCCCGTTAGCTTCGACAATGGCCGCTTCGTTTTGTCGTATCGCATGGGCAAGATCATCCATCTTTCCTGTCGCAGGCTCGATTGCAAAATGATAATGGCCGCCATATCCACCATAATTAGCCCAAATTGCTAGATAAGGCACTTGTTCCGGAGGGAACCGGATCGTTACCGCTTCGCCTGTCGCAGGATCACTAAGCTGGGCCCAGCCATGCTTAACCTTATTTGCGAAATAGTATTTTTCCGCAAATTCCCCTTCCGCTGTTTCGATCATACTAAGATCTACGCGACCGTTTTCCGTTCGAATGAGAGGCCAGGGTTTCCTGTCCTGAAAGACGCCAAGACGTTGCCGTTCAGAATAAGAGACTTCAATTTCTATCATGTCGTTCGGAACGTTCAATATCATACCTTCTCGGACTTGAAATAATGGATGAGCTGCCCAAAGAAAGGAAAATGGTGATAAGGAAAGATTCTTCAAGTTATAATCGATACGCAAGGTATCTTCAGCAGCAAAAGAATACACCTTTTCCAACGTATACGGAAAATGCACACCATTCACTCGGCAATATAGCTCATCTCCCACACATTGACTGCTCCATTCCGAGGACCATACTTCCCCATGGTCTGGAATCATCTGGTTCTGCCACGGTTTTTCCGGATAGAAGCACTTATTAATGCTTGGAAACATTTCATCCCATCCGCTCTCGTCTCCAGTCGCAAAGGATGAGCCAAAGCCTGTGTTTCCAAGCGGTTTACCGCTTCTCCAGAGCCACTCTCGGTTTGTCTTTCGATTCACTAGTGAGGCTACCTTACTGCCGAGACTTGGAATCACGCTTAACGAGATGCTGTTTGTTTGTCCAACCCAAGTTAAATAGCCTTCACTTTCGATTTGTGTCCAACTTCCCAAGTCTACCCCTCACTTCACCTGCTTATTTGCACAAACGGAGGTGCGTACATGCCCCTTGGTGATTTTTATCTAAACGAAGCACTTCTTCCAACTGCAATTTGGCTTGTTCAAGCTTGCCGATTCCTATGAAACCGAGCGCCATCATGTAGTTGCAGTGGATTTCGTTACGCATGTTTAGATCGTCCTCGAACACAAGGAAATCCGGCAGCGAGACAGCGAAATAATCGAATTTCACTTGATCGAAAATATGCTTTTCAGCATAGTCAATGAGTTTGTTGAATCGGCGCTTAGCCTCTTTTTCATTTAGCAGCTTCAACCATGCCAAGCCTTGATAAAAAATCATATCCGGCGGCTGATCATTGTAGTACATCGCACTGGCAGGCTCATCCAAACCTAAGGACGCCTTCTCAAAAAACGCAATCGCGTTATCCGTCATGTTCAAACCTTCAAAAGCACAGCCTAAATAGTAAAAGATTTGGTTATCTTGCGCGCCGGCAAGCTTTCCTTCACCGAGGTTTTCAGGAAAATGAAGCGCTTTTTGCAAAAGTTCAAGCGCTTGCTTGTATTGAGCTTCATCTAATGCGCATTTGGCCAACTCTACATGTGAATAAATGTACTGGCCGGTTACCTTACCCTCCCCGCCTTCCCAGGGATGAAACTTACGATTGGCCAGAGCCTCTGCAGCCTGCTCGTGTTTGCCTTGAGCATTGAGCAGTGTAACGTATTCCAAATAGAGATCGTCGCGCTGAACGACTAAAGCCTTGTGCTTTTCAAGTTTTTCAAAACGATTCTCCGGCGAGTAACTCAGCTTTTTGTAAAGCTGATCAAGCTCATAAAACACCCTTGCATCATTCTGCTGGCATTCAAACGCTGTTTCCAAGGACACAAGCGCTGCTTGAGCGTTACCGCGTTTATTGAAATAGGCCAGTGCTAAGTTGCGGTGAACGGTTGCGAAATCGCCGCGAATATCTCGGGACGATTCCCAATGGCAGATTGCATCCTCGTAGCGTCTTTTGTCATACAGCAAGTTACCAAGATAGTAATGCGCTTTATCGTCATTGTCATTGAAGGCAATGGCGCTTTCCAAAATAAGCAAGTCGAACCAACTGTTTGGGAAGCAATAATCCGGCGCCGCTGCATTTCCTTGTTGCCGATGTTTCGCTGCGACTTCCGGGTAGCCCGCTTTCTCATGTAAGTAACCAAGTGTGTAGTGCAGCATCGGGTATGCATCCATGCTCTCGTTCTGAACGATTCGATTCATCACTTCAATCGCCTCGGCATATAAACCGCACCCGGCATAGTCCGATACGAGGTTCAAGTAATTATGAGCATCGCCGCGCATGAGCAGGACTAACTCTCCAAGCACACGATCGGCGCTTTCTTGATCACCTAGGGCTAAATTCACTAGATAGCATTCGTTATATGCTCCAAAATCAGCAATATCAAGCTTAATTGTTTCTTGGGCAAAAGCGAGCGCGTCCTCGATGAATCCTAATTTGCGCAGCAACACCGTTTTCAAGTGACGTGCCTTATAGTTATGCGCATTGCGGATGAGTGAACGCTCGACCAATTCTAGCGCCTCTTCATAAGTTCCTTTCTCGCAGGCGATCTGAGCGAGCGAGAAGTAGCCGCTGTCCTGCCAAGCTGCAGACCAGACCGCTTTATAAAAGGCAGCGAACGCTTCATCCAAACGACCCTGCAGTTTTAGAGATACACCCAACTGGTAGTAGGCTTCGCTGTCGTACGGATTCGGGTTACGCCACGTAAGCGACTTCACCGCCGTGCGGAAATGTCCTTCGGCCTCGCGGAACAAACAGCGGCGGAGCAGCAGCGTTCCATACGCGACATTGATTCGGATATCGTTCGGATCGCGCTTGAGCCCCTCCAAATAATAATCGTCCGGCTCGAACGTTGCATGGCGGTATTGTTCCAGGTGCAGTCCAGCCAAATATAGCTGCTCGTTCGTAATCAGCTCCTGCGGTTCTTGAAGCGGCTTGGCCGCATCTGGCACCTGTTCAATCGAAGGTTTAATTGGACGATAGGATACGAGCAAATTGCCTTTTTGATCCCAAACTTGCACCAACAAATCATGCGGTTTATGTGCTTCATCAAGTATAATCACCGATTTATACGTTGAGACTGGTGATAATTCAAGCTTTTCCTTTAAATAGGTGCGCTTACGGCTTTTTAGCTCCACAACAGCATCCGGGAAAACCGAAGTTGCATAAACATGGACAACAGCTTCACGGGTTGCTTCGTCGATTTCAAGGTTAACTGCGGCATCGATTGTAGCATTTTTGACGACCCCAATATTTTTGTAAGGCATGAAGTACTGCTTAAAGGATTTCTCTTCATAGGGCTGCAGCCAAGTAAAATCGGGTTGATTGTCGGTATAAACACCGGTCATCAATTCGATATAAGGCCCGTCTTCGTCGGTCAGATTGCGGTCCCATGCTTGCCCGAATTCACCGTTCCCCCACGTCCACTGCTTCTTCCCTGGGGAAATATGGTGGTTAGCGACGTGCAAAAGCCCTGCCTGTACGCCGTGATCATAACCCCCGACGAAGTTGTAATCGGATTTGTACGCCATATAAGAAGTTGGAACTGGAATGTTCTTGTACCGCGAGATATCAACGCCGGCGGAATAGTCCATTTTGTAGTACGTGCCGGTTGCAATCGGGAATCGGGACACATCCCGCTTGCCGTGATCGAATACAGCAGTCACATCCTGCGGAAATACGGATTGCGTGTGTTCGTTAACGGCAACCGCGGGATTCGCCCACCACAGGAAGGTTTGCGGTTCTGGCGTACGGTTGTAAAGCTGCGCCGAGATTTCCAAGTACGCCTTACCTGGATACAACGTAAAACCGGCGGTTACCTTCGTGCCGTACATGCGATCAATTTCGCTCACCCACGCCGTTGCGCTGCCATCCTCGTTCACCGTGAAGCGATATTCTACGGGGCCGAATGTGTTGGGACGATGATGCTGCGGCCAGTTGAACTCGATACCTCCTGAGATCCACGGTCCGGCGAGGCCAACAAGCGCAGGCTTGATCACTCTATTGTAATAAACGAAATCGTAATGATTCGTTTTGTCCAGCGCGCGATAGATCCGTCCTCCGAGCTCCGGCATCATTTCAATTCGAACATATTCGTTTTCAAGAATAACAAGTCGATAGCTTTTCATCACTTTCTCGTCTTCTATTTTATCAATGACAGGATGCGGATAGACGCGGCCGGAGCTGCCTTGATATACTCGTTTTTCCAAGAACATTGGATTTGGATTGGGTACTCCGATTCCGTAAGTAGGAATTTCAACTGCTTCTTCCCATACTCGAACCGCTTGAACGTTATGCTGAGCCATTGAATCTGTCTTATCATTCCTCATTGGATGACCTCCTGCTAGATTATATATCTAATTTACTTCTAGGAGTTTGTTCTGCCAATTGACGAAATGCGGTTTATGATGGATGATATTCTTATTTCAACTAGAGGTGTGAGATTTATGGAAACGATTATGAAGCCAGAGGGCTTCCAAGAGGAATTACTTCATGTCATGCCCGAATATATTTTGAAAGAATTAGAGCAATCTCAATTGACCAAGCACCTATATATCAGCGATATCGGCGTATTTCCGCGGGCCCAGTACCATTATCGGGAACGTTCTGACGGCTGCAACGCCCATATTGTTATCTATTGTACAGATGGCGAAGGATGGATCGAGCTTGAAAATCGGAAGCCCCTGCAATTAACCGCGCGGCATTTGGCCATCATACCTGCAGGCATACCGCACCGTTACGGAGCATCTTCCCATTTACCCTGGAGTATTCACTGGTTTCATTTGCATGGCGATCATGCCGCTCCATTAATTAAAATGTACAATTTGTACGAGAGCTCCATTTATCTGCCACATAACATAAACGCAAAGTTTCTGACGGAATTCGAACACTGCTATGAATTGCTTTCGAATAAGGCGTATTCTATGGCGATACAAGTTCATGTTTCCAATGTGTTTCGGGAGATTTTGAGCGATATTGGAATGAGTTCAGCGGGGTCTACGCAAGACAAAAAAAGGGAGAACTATATGGAAAGCGCCATCCGGTACATGAACGACCATTTGGAGGTTTCCATTACACTCTCCGATTTAGCCAAGCATACTGGGGTATCCAAACAGCATTTGATTTTCTTATTCAAGAAGGAAATCGGTTTTCCGCCAGTGGAGTACTTTTTACGTCTCAAAATACAAAAAGCGAGCCAAATGCTCGACTTGACCGCCCTCACGATCAAGGAAATCGGAAACGCAATCGGCATATCCGATGCCTACTACTTTTCCAGACTCTTTAAAAAAATGATGGGGGTTTCCCCAACAGAATATCGCAAAATTCCGAAGGGGTAACGATGAACCAACGAGACCCTACATAATTGTGCACGATATGTCGGATGGATACATTCAATTCCTGCTATTCTTTTGATAAAGGAGGTCAGTAAATGGATTTGCTTAAAAACATGAATGGGGCTTTAAAGTACATGGAAGAAAATCTTTCGAACGATATTGATTTTAAAGAAGTAGCAAGAAGGGCTTTCTGCTCCGAATACCATTTTAAAAGGATGTTTTCCTTCCTTGCTGGTATTTCGCTATCGGAATATATCCGCCGCAGACGCCTTACTCTTGCAGCATTTGAGCTTAAAGGCAGCAGCGTAAAGGTCATTGACATTGCAGTGAAATACGGGTACAACTCACCAGATTCTTTTGCAAGAGCTTTTCAAAATTTGCATGGTATCGCACCGTCAGAAGCCAGAATTAATGGCCATTCACTTAAAGCCTACCCACCAATGACCTTCCAGTTATCCATCAAAGGAGGAAATGAAATGATCTATCGAATTGAAGAAAAAGAGGCATTTCGCATTGTTGGAATTAAGAAAAGAGTACCTATCCAATTCAACGGGGTAAATCCGGAGATTGCGTCTATGTGGAAAAGTTTAGATAGCGAAACGATCAATAACCTTAAAATTCTTTCTAATGTTGAGCCTATGGGACTGCTTAGTGCATCCACAAACTTTTCTGAAGGCAGGATGGAGGAAAAAGGGGAGTTTGATCACTATATTGGCGTAGCAACAACGAATGAGTGTCCTGATAACTTAACTCAACTTGATGTTTCTGCCTCAATATGGGCTGTATTCGAAGCAATCGGACCATTTCCTGATACACTGCAAACTGTATGGGGACGCATTTATTCCGAGTGGTTTCCATCCTCAAACTATGAAGCAATAGAAGGTCCAGAAATCCTTTGGAATGAGAACAAAGATGTAACCTCACCAACTTTTAAAAGTGAAATATGGATACCGATTTTGAAAAAGTAAAAACGGAGCCCGCGTGGCTCCATTTATTTTGCGCCCCCTACTATTTCTCGAGACTGTTTAAGAAAATGACCGGTTCCGCCTTTAGCGCATTGAGTTTTATAAAGGCTTTTATTCAATTATAAGTGCATATACAATACCCGGACCATGAACTCCGATGGTTAAATCATTCTCAATATCAGCGGAACGACTGGGGCCAGAGATAAAATGAATACCTGCAGGCATGTCCGTCATTTCCAAATCATCGAAAGGCCGGAGCACTTCACCCAAACTTGTCTTTAGTCGCTCCACAGGTATGATAGCGATAAGCGTTGTGGGCAGCAAGCTGACACTTCTCCCCCTAGTCGGGGCTGAAGTAATAACAAGCGAACCTGTATAAGCAATTGCATGCTCAGCCGCTATAACGCCAATGTCGGCTCCTGCGGCGATAGCGATGAGTTCATCTTTGCCATCGCAATTAACTCCGAAAGCATTCCAAACCGTGACGTCAATTTCTTTATCCGTAAGTGCGGTGCTAAGAGACTCCAGCTCGGGTTGATCCTGGATGATCAAGTGCTTTGCTTGTGTCTCTTCAATGAAATGTTCAATAAAGGATTCGGCTTCAGCCATTCCTATCAATCGTTTGGCATGGCCACCAGCCTTGTGCCAGTTCGACATAAATAATTGTATTCGTCCTTCAAGAGGCAGATCCACCAGATCCCAAAATTCAGGAGCCCCCTTCATGCTGTGTACTGGAGCTGTTTGCAAAGGCTTTGCTCTTCCGAGCCGTGCAGCAATATTTTCGAAAAATGATGCCTGGTCCTTGCGTGCTTTTACTTCTAGCTTCTGGAGAAAAGACATATCTGATTTAGCCATGATGATTTCCTCCTTCCTCTTTACGAGCAGCCACAAGCCTCTCCATTCGTGCTTTCATCACCAAATCAAGCTCAGGCAATGTGCCTTCCAATCTCTGCTCAATGTCCTTCCAAGATTCTCGGAACGTCTTCTTAGCTAGGCTTGGTGCATAACGATACGAATTCCAACCTTTTAATGGGCCAACCCTGGCTTTAATATGTCCGTCACGAACCAACAATTTCTGGCCAATTCGTCCAAGTTTAATTAGCGCTTTAACTCGCTTGGCATCTGACATCAACAAGTTAAAGCCTTTCATTCCGGCTTTTTCCACGAGATTGGTCGCCCCGCTCTCCACTTTACGCTGACGCAAGTAAACCAGCATATCGTGCAGCGGAATCTTCACTGGACATGCCTCATAACAGGCCCCGCAAAGGCTCGACGCACTTGCGATGTCATCCCATTGGTCGACATTTTTATTTAGTGCAGGTGTCAGTACAGCACCTATGGGTCCGCTATACACACCGCCGTAAGCATGACCTCCAATATGTCGGTACACCGGACAAGCGTTAAGGCAGGCGCCGCAGCGAATACAATTAAGCAGTTCTTGGAATTGTGGATCTCCGAGCTGCAAGGAACGTCCATTATCCAAGATGATGACGTGCATTTCTTCCGGACCATCCCCATCTTGCTCACGCTTGGGTCCCGATATGACAGACATATATACCGTTAGCTTTTGACCAGTAGCTGAACGAGGGAGTAGTGTCGCCATCACTTCTAGATCGTCCAAGGTGGGGATGATTCGCTCCATACCCATAAATGTAATTTGCGTTTTAGGGATGGTGCTCACCATTCGGGCGTTCCCTTCATTTTCGAAAAGTACGATCGAACCGGTCTCTGCGATGGCAAAGTTGCAACCCGTCATGCCGATATCGGCTTCGAGAAATTTCTCTCGCAGCTTTCTGCGTACATAACCAGCCAATATTCCGGTTTCAGGTGCGAGCTTCTCCCCTGCATCCTCAGAGAGCAGCTCGGCGATCTGATACCGATTCTTATGAATGGCCGGAATAATAATATGCGAAGGCGTTTCGCCAGCAAGTTGGATAATATATTCGCCAAGGTCCGTCTCGATCGCCTCGACCCCTATTTGCTCAAGTGCGTGGTTGATATGCAATTCCTCAGACACCATCGACTTGGACTTTACGACACTCTTGGCTTTCTTGTGCTCAGCGATTTGCATCGTCAAACGAACAGCATCAGCTGCATCAGAAGCGAAGTGTACGTGAACGCCTTGAGCTCTTGCATTTTCTACAAATCGAGCTAAGTAGTAGTCTAAGTGAGCAATCGTATGCAGACGAATCTGCCTACCGCGCTCCCGCCACTCCTCCCAGTTCCCATGTTCTTCTGTTGCAGCCAGCTTCCCTTTCTTGAGCCGCTCGGTCGTGAATTTCACGGCATTCCGCAAGAAATCATTATTCAGAGCGACTTTCGATCTTTCTTTGACGGACCCACTTACTTTAGGCTGGTCGTTTCCTACGGAAACTGCTCGCCTATGCATCCTATGTTCGCTCATGCGCCAGCTTCACTCCTTCAGCCAGTAATTCCGCTAAATGCATGACCCTCACGGGTTTTCCACGGTATGATAAATTTCCAGCAATGTTCATCAAGCATCCCATATCCAGACCCACCAGCACTTCTGCTTCCGTCTCCAATACATGATCGGATTTCTCGGACACCATCGCACCGGAAATTTCACACATTTTCACAGCAAACGTGCCCCCAAATCCGCAGCAATCCTCTGCATGCGGGAGTGGTACCAATTCCATGTCACGAACATGCTGCATAAGCAGCTTTGGCTCCTCTTTTACGCCTAATAACCGACTACCGTGACAAGACGGGTGATAGGTAACTTTATGAGGAAACATAGCTCCCAAGTCGGAAACACCCAGTACTTGAACGAGGAACTGCGTAAATTCGTACGTTTTCTCAACAAGACGGTTCGCCTTAGCTAAATTCACAGGATCATGCTCAAAAAGCTTCGGATAATAATGATGAATCATGCTCGTACATGATCCAGATGGCGATATGACAAAATCACTGTCATCAAAAGCCTCAAATAGTGTTAATGCCGCACCCCTCGCTTCATCCCAGTAACCGCTATTGAAAGCTGGCTGACCGCAGCATGTCTGTACATTTGGAAAATCCAATCTCACTCCGTATCGAGCCAAAAGTTGAACCATTGACTCGCCAACACCGGGATATACAAGGTCGCTTAAGCATGTGATGAATAAAGAAACTTTCATGAGATCTTATCCCTTCTGTTAATCACATCACGCCATTCTCCTGCACCTATCGAAAGCTCTAAATGCCATTCAAAGGATGCTTTTGCCGGTATCATTTGTGCAGTCCCATTACTGACTGCCATTTCAAGTGAATCGTAATATCCTATACTCGGCTCCAATGCACAAGTAACCCGATCATTGAACATACCTTCGTCCATCCAAACGCCTAAGTAGGGGACCTTGTTTTGTGGGACTGTAACGATCAAAAAGTTGCCGCTTTCTACACCGTATAACCCTGACCAACCTACCGGCACTTGACCACCGTAATAAAACTTTCTCGCATCCCCTGTAACCGCTGGGGAAAGCAGCGATACATCATCCCAAGCATACAATTTCCCAGTCTTAAGGGTATGACCTTCGTACACACATAGCATCTCCTCCATGGATTCCGGAAGTAGAATACGTGTTGGTTCCGTGACAGTGAATTGTGGATGCGGCACCCACAAAAATGGTATCGGTTGGTCACTATCATTGTCAGCACGATAATCCAGCCGTACACGATCCGCAGAAGGGAATGAAATTCGTCTCGTGAACCGACATGGAAACTGCAGACTCTGGACCGAGCAAACTACCTCGTTCTCTTCGATCTTATACGCCCAAGGAAGCGCCCAAAGCTCACCATGGTCGGGTAAGTTAATGTCCTTATCCATTCCTGATTTACACGCATTAATCGTCGGAAAACATTCATCCCAACCGCTCATATCCCAATCTGTGAAGGTGGATCCGTGTATCGGCTTTTGTAAGGAACGGTGACCTGAGTCCAGCATCCATTCCTTACCTGTTGGCTTATAAACGATAGAAACCAATTTCCCTCCGAGTTCAGGTACCATTTCAATGCTGATCTGTTTACTTTCGATTGTTATGGAAAAGAAGCTTTTATAGGTTCCCGTGGTTACGTGGACCATATTCTCTTTCTTCATAAGCACATGACACGATGAATGCGCGATCCAGAATGGTTAGGTTCCAGACGAAGCGCATTCTCAAATTGATCTTTGGCCAGCTCCAAATTACCTAAACCGAGATGCCCGAGTCCCATCATGTATCGGCAGTGAACTTCATTCCGCACGTTCAGATCGTCCTCGAAAACCAGGAAGTCCGGCAACGAAACCGCGAAATAGTCGAACTTCACTTCGTCGAACAAGTGCTTCTCCGCGTAATCAATTAGCTTATTGAAGCGACGCTTCGCTTCCTTGTCATTGCCTAGTGCAAGCCAGGCCATCCCTTGATAGAAAATCATATCAGGCGGTTGATCGTTGTAATACATCGCGCTAGCCGGCTCCTCCAATCCTTGGGAAGCAATAATGAAGCATTCTTGTGCTTGTTTAGCCTCCTCTAAGCCTTTATGAGCGAGTCCGAGATAGTAATAGACATTGTTCTCTTGCGCACCCGACAGCTTACCTTCTCCTAAATTATCTGGATAGACAAGCGCTTGCCGTAATAGGGTGACTGCCTCTTCAAATCGTTCTTCGGCCAAAGCTCGCTTAGCCAGCTCGATATGGGCAAAAACATGCTGCCCCGTCACTTTGCCCTCACCACCTTCCCAAGGGTGGAAATTGCGTGCATGCAGTGCTTGAGCTGCTTTCAAGTGATAACCTTGCGCATTCAGCAGGGTAATGTACTCCACGAAGAGATCGTCGCGTTTGTTAACCAAAGCTTGATGTTCCTCAAGCTTCCCGCAGCGAATCTCATCCTTATAACCAAGCTTTTTATACAATTGATCAAGCTCATAGAAGACGCGTGCATCATCCGGGCTGCAAGCAAGAGCATTCTCCATGGCAATAAGCGCTGATGCTGCATCTCTGCGTTTGTTGAAATATGCAAGAGACAGATTCCGATGTACCGTCGCGAAATCATCTCGTAAAGAACGCGAAGCTTCCCAGTGGATAATCGCAGCTTCGTGTCTTCGTTTGTCGTAATACCAATTTCCCAGGTAATAATGTGCTTTATCATCCTTAGAATCGGCCTTAATGACACTTGTCAGCACTTGCAAATCGAATAAATTATTGGGGAAACAATAATCTGATTTAGCTGCATTTCCTGCCTTTCTGTGGAGCTGAGCAAGTTCCAAATCTCCTGCTTTCTCATGCAGATAGCCCAAGGTGTAATGGACCATAGGGTAGACTTCTGACGAATCGTGACCTTCCACGATGCGATTCAACAATTCAATCGCTTCCTCGACTAACCCACAGTTGGCATAATCGGATGCTAGGTTCAAATAATTATGAGCATCTCCGCGCATGAGTCGCACTAGCTCCGCTTTCGCTTCGCTAGCAGTTACTTGATCCCCTTGTGCTGCAAGCGTAAGGAATCGTTCGTTGGCTGAACCGAAATCAGCGATATCAAGCAGCAGTGTCTCCTGCGAGTAGACTAATGCTTCCTGCAGCTGACCCAGCTTGCGAAGAAGCGCAGCTTTCAAGTGCCTTGCTCTGTAATTACGGGAATTGCGAATGAGAGAACGCTCAACCAGTTCCAACGCTTCTCCGCAAGCACCCTTCTCACATGCAATTTGTGCCAACGTGAAGAAGCCAGCATCCTGCCAAGCCGCGGACCACGTCGATTTGTATAGCGCTGCGAAAGCCGCTTCCAGTTGTCCTTGCCCTTTAAGCGCAATCCCTAACTGATAGAGAGCTTCACTGTCATAAGGATTTGGATTCCGCCAAGTAAGTGACTTTATTGCCGTACGGAAGTAACCTTCTGCCTCGGTAAATAACCCGCGGCGCAGCAAGAGTGTACCGTACGCCACGTTAATGCGGCTATCGCTTGGATCTCGCTTTAATCCTTCCAGATAATAGGCTTCTGGCTCGAACGTTGCATGACGATACTGCTCTAGATGCAAACCAGCGAGGTACAGCTGCTCATTTGTCTTCAGCTCCTCAGGTGACTGCAGCGGCTTGGCTGCATCCGGCACCTGCTCGATCGATGGCTTCGCAGGCTGATAGGCAATGAGTAGGGTGCCATTTGCATCCCGAACTGTCAGCTTCAAGTCATGTGGTTGATCGTTATCATCAAGTGTAATCACAGACTTGAACGTTTGGGTTGGCGACAGCTCGATGACTTCCTTCACATACGTACGGCTGCGCCCTTTTAGCTCCACGACAGCGCCTTCAAACAAAGAGGTCGCATATGCAAGTACGACAGCTTCTCGCGTCTTCTCGTCAACTTCCAAGTTGACGGCAGCATCGATGGATGCATTTTTGACGACGCCAATATTTTTGTATGGCATGAAATACTGTTTGAACGATTTCTCTTCATACGGCTGCAGCCACGTGAAATCCGGTTGGTTGTCGGTGTAGACGCCGGTCATGAGCTCGATGTAAGGACCGTCCTCATCCGTCAGGTTGCGATCCCATGCTTGCCCGAATTCACCGTTCCCCCACGTCCATTGTTTCTTACCTGGTGAAACATGATGGTTCGCCACGTGCAACAATCCGGCTTGAACGCCATGATCATAACCACCGACGAAATTATAGTCGGATTTATAAGCCATATATGAAGTAGGTACGGGAATATTTTTGTAGCGTGAAATATCAACACCAGCGGAGTAGTCCATTTTGTAATACGTTCCCGTTGCGATTGGAAACCTGGAAACATCACGTTTACCGTGGTCGAAAACAGCCGTTACATCTGGCGGAAATACGGATTGCGTATGATCGTTTACCGCAACAGCTGGGTTTGCCCACCAGAGGAATGTCTGTGGTTCCGGTGTTCGATTATACAGCTGTGCGGAAATTTCCAAATAGGCTTTGCCCGGATATAGTGTGAAACCAGCAGTAACTTTCGTCCCATACATGCGGTCGATCTCACTCACCCATACGGTAGCACTTCCGTCTTCATTTTCGGTGAGCTTGTATTCAACAGGACCATACGTATTCGGACGGTGATGCTGTGGCCAGTTAAACTCGATACCGCCAGAGATCCAAGGACCAGCTAAGCCAACCAGCGCCGGTTTAATAACGCGATTGTAATAGACGAAATCGTAATCATTCGTTTTGTCTAACGCACGGTAAATGCGTCCGCCTAGCTCAGGCATGATCTCGATGCGAACATATTCGTTTTCCAGAATCACCATCCGATAGGACTGCGGTTTCTTCTCATCTTCAATTTTATCGATAACCGGATGCGGATATACCTTACCGGAGCTTCCTTGATAGACACGCTTCTCTAGAAACATCGGATTGCGATCTGGTTCTCCGATGCCATAAGTCGGAATCAAAGTCTCTTCTTCCCAAATGCGAACTTGCTGACTCACAATCATCACTCCCTTATCTTATTGTCTCTACTTTACCTTGACAGAAGCCAATCGCCAATTGACAAAATGCTTAATGTAATGGATTATATTCTTATTCAGATGGGAGGCTCATAATTGGATAACACTAGGAAACCAGAAGGCTTTGAAGAAGAGAAATTATTTGTGCTGCCCGATTACATGCAAACAGAACTATCCCGCTCAGAGCTAACGCGTGATTTATTCATTAGCGATATTGGATTTTTCCCGCGTGCCCGTCATCATTACCGGGAACGCCCTGAAGGGAGCGACTCCCATATTTTCATTTTTTGCTCAGACGGAGAAGGCTGGATCGAGTTAGATCAGCATAAAACATTCCCTTTGACCCAGAATCACCTAGCTGTCATTCCTGCCAAAACACCGCATCGATATGGAGCATCCTCAAATGCTCCATGGAGTATTTACTGGTTTCATCTTCAAGGCGACCACGCTGCCGCTTTTATCCGCATGTATGACATGGATGCCGGCCCACTCCATCTACCGATTGGCGCACAGACCGATTTCAAAGATGTTTTTGATAAGTGCTATGCCCTTCTATCTGACAAAACCTATTCGTTGCCGATCCATACGCACGTATCGCAGTCTATTCGGCAGCTGATTAGCGGCATAGGCATTAGCGCTGGTGGCACAGCAAAAGACAAAAAAAGAGAGCAATATCTCGAACTCGCCATCCGGTACATGAGTGATCGTTTGGAGGATTCGATTAAGCTCCCTGAATTGGCCAAGCACACGGGTTTGTCGAAACAGCATCTCATTTTGTTATTCAATGAAGAGACCGGATTCCCGCCGATTGAGTACTTCTTGCGTATGAAAATTCAGAGGGCTGCCCAAATGCTCAGTTTAACAGGTCTGACGATCAAAGAAGTTGCTGCATCCATCGGGATCACGGATCCTTATTACTTTTCAAGATTATTTAAAAAAATGACCGGTTCTGCCCCTAGTGCCTATCGGAATGTTCCGAAGGGGTAAGGTCTTTCTCCATTGAGAAATGAAGCGTAATTGCCTTCTTCGCATCCTTACGAATCCATTGTACGAGACGATAGTTGCCATTTCGATTCGGCATCAACCCAGGAAGAAGCTCTAGTTCTACATCGTCTGATTTATCTTCAGGTTGAATCACATAGCTGACATTGGAGTAGGAGATAACAAGCTTATTTCCATCCAGACGAATAACACTCTCATCTGTTCCGTTTGATACGAGTACCGGAACCGTTACACCAATCGCGGATAATTCAGTCTCCTCTGCCGCTTCCACTGACCACGACGTGGACACACCTTCTTGTGCAATCCGATATGATTCTGTAATGGCCGTAACGCCTTCAATCCCTGGCCTTGGAAGCATATCAGCTACGCCTCGCCTATAGGCTGGATGAAGATCATCATCTGGTGTACGTAAATCCATATCGTTTAAAAGCTGCAGTCCCGTTGAGTTGTAACGTAGTTGGAAGGAAAGCGTCTCTTGATCTACAGCCACTTTGTCAAGATGAGCCTGCCAATGCAGCTTCTCAGGTTTGACTGGTGCACCTTCCTCATTCAATGATGCAAATGTTTCATGCTTTCTTCTGCCATAGCCCGCAAGCCTATGCCAGACGCCGTGCCCATCCCTCCAAGTCAGACCGATAGCTGCTGGTGTATGCGGGCGTGGAATGGTTTGTTTGGCCACAAAATAATTCAAATGAATATTGCCGCTCAAACCAGGTATCCCCATCGAAAGAGCTGTTTCCTCTGGATATTCTGCTTTATGCAGCCTCACCCAACCGGTTGCATCATGTCCCATTTGCGCAGCCGTATCCATCGTTACATGATAACCACCTTGCTTCGGCCCCGTTGTTGCATAGATCCGATGAAAGGATTCAATCGGCACCACATACCCGCCTATATCCGAAGGAACAGCCTTTTCAGGAATGCTTTCGTCCGCACTTTCAAAGCACGAAGCAGCGATTTGCGCAGCATATAAACTGTACGTCGAATAATAAGCGTAAAATTCCCAACCATTTCGAAGTTCGCTCTCGAACCGATTCTTCAACAACCGGAATTCGGCGGGATCTTCGATCCAGCGCATAATCGATTGCAGCGCTTTGCGTGCAGCGCGCTTGAAGATACCAGCCCATGCTAGATCTCCTTCCTTCGCATAGCGCGCGGCTTCACGTTCACAGAGATTGGCAAAGGTCAAATCATTCCAAATGATTTGGTTACTCCTGCCTCCAGAGCTCGTCCCCCCTGTTGTAGATTGCATAAACAGCATCGTTTGGGCACCTTTGCGCAGCTGTGACTCCAGGAATACCTTCCATTCGCCGTTATATCCGGCATCGATTAATCCGCTGAGCTGCTGACGCGCCGCCAAATCATAGGCAGTTGGGAGATTCGGGTCGCGATAAAGCCCTTCCCGCGTGAAACGTGTCATTTGCGGCTTCAAATACTTATCGATGAAAGCCATCGAGTTCGTGAACCCTTCACTATGCCTCATCATTTCACCATGCATGGCATAGGTAGCCCAGTTACGAATGGTACGAATATCAGGGAAATTCCGAACCGTTTGACAATAATAGGATTCTGGCTCAACGGTGGATAAATTTATTTTCCAAGCATCGCTCCTCTTCGTATCGACCATCGGTTTCAGAAGTTGATAGGCCCGAACCAGCATGTATGTCGTGAAATCAGCGTGATCGTCAGGAACTCTATTCTCGCCTAAACAGGTGCAAGCCCAATCCATCGCAAGCAAAATCTGTTCTTCTAAATCCTTGCAGCGACCATTCGCTTTAAGAATCGCCCCAGCTTTGGCAAAAGAAGCGGTAGCATATTCATGCTCTTTCCCATCGCTAGGATCCAAGATCCCTCCGTTTTCACTTTGAAAGAGAACAAATTGACGAACTCGCGCTTCGGCAAAATCCAAATATATGTCACGAGATAACCCGGTTTCTTCAAAATTATCTTGCTTACTTTCTTGTTTAAACCTATCGATGTAGGGTTGAATAGGATTGGGTCCCGTTAAAATTTCTAGATAATCCATTTCATCTGTGGAAAACATGCTGCACCTCCTAAAATAGATGAACCTGGACTGAAGTCTGATGAGTCCAGTCCAGGTTCATCTTTTATTGAATAGTTACATCATCAAAATAAGCTGTGTTCGTATTCCCTGACCATAGATCCCCAATTTGAATCCTGTTAAAGCTAGTCAAACCTGTCGGTGATGCAACAAGTGTACCGTCAATGTATAGATCCACTTTCGTGCCTGACGTATAATACCACTTGAATTCATGCCAATCGGTCGTACGTGTGACGGAAGTTGCAGTATGCGTCCCGCCTAAAGCGAATGCAATACTTCGTCGTTGAGGTCGGTGTATTCACCTCAATCCCACGGTTCGCAACGCCATCATCCACAAAACCCGCTACTTGCATATTCTTTTTTCCAGACTTCCATTCCTAAAGCTTTCTACCTTCGAGCAAAACGTTCTTTTCACGATCTGACCAAGGCATATCATAGGAAGGTGTATTCACAAACCGATCCATGCTTAATCGCAGTGTCACTCCAGTGCCTGCCGGAAGATCGACTAATAGCCATTGTGCGTTAACGGAAGTCGTTTCTATAACAGCCCCTTCCTCGTTCAACACATGGGCTTCTTTAAATTGATGTTCCCCAAAGGTACCTGCCTGAATGATCGTCGAACGCATATCAAACAAACTTATATTCACAAGCTCTAGGATGACAGAGTCAGCTGTGAGTTCCTTTACCAGAGCAGCAACCGACTCCGGAAGTCCCGGCCTTTTCGCTTCTGCATCATAATAACGAACCCTCGCATGCTGGAATCCCCCATGAGAAATATGCATCGGACCGCCTAAGGTCAACTGGATAAGACTTTCCATGTAAACCGGGCACATTTCCTGCCATGCGTGGATACTTGAGAAATCATCTTCACTGTATTGATTCGTCCAGTTCAGAGGATCTCCCGCTTCAGAACGCATTTTCGTAAGCTGTTGTTCAACCAGTCTGATATTCGCGTCCAAGATCTGTTGCGGATACCCAGGATTCAACCCTCTGATATATTGGAACCACGGCTGCGTATTGCCAATGTAATGCTTGGTATTTCTTCCTGTCTTCTTATCGGTACCGGAGAGCTTCGGAACGATCACCTCATTCCAGTCATGATCTCTTGGGATACGCTCAATCCGTTCCAAATCTTCATCCGCCATCGACATGATCCACAAATACACAGGATATTTCGGCGTAGCTTCGCGATAATCGGTCCACCCAGTATCAAAATGTTTATTCGGAACAAGCCACATGCCATCCTGCTCCTTGCGCAGCGCCCAGTTGGCATCCAACTGTTTACGGGCTAAATCGAGCTTGCTCATATCCCCTGTGAGAAGCACAGCGTTCATACAGGCGTTCGTTAGCGGCTCGATGATCGTCATGAACCCGTGCGGCCAACGCCAACCGTAATAACCGCCCCACCATTTGCCGTCATTGTATTGTCCGATTTCGCCGGATAGTCCTACATTATCCGGTATGATCCCGCCATTTTGCTGCGTTCTCTTCTCCCAAACTGATAAATAATCCAGCACCCAGCTGCGATATTTCTCTTCGCCGGTGTGTAGAAAAGCGTTGGCCACAAGACCCGTCGCATTGAGATTAAGCGGCACATCCCCACGGGTCATGCGTTCATTCATCATTCGTATAATGTCCGCATACACCTCATCGTTCGACCATTGACATTTGCCGCTTGCAAAATCCACACCAGGGATATCCTCATAAGGCGCCAAGTAATCATCCAAAATACCCCTATGAGTACTCCAATCCTCTGCTGTCAGCTCAAACTGCGGTCCCCTGCTGCCTGTAATCGGCGAGCGGATCAGCTTGTGCTCAGCATCATAATTAAGAGCCTCTTGATCCTCCCCTGTGTACATGCCTGCAAATCGAACGGCGCGCTGACGATCCTTTAAGGTTACAGGGCCTGCAAGCCCGAGGAAATAAACATATAAGTACCCTTCCCCGTGATGCATCCAATCGTAGTAGCTATCAAACTCCTGATGAATTTGGCCATATTCCGTCCACTGCCAAGTAATGCCTTCCCAGATTTTCCGTGCCAGCTCATGCAGCTTGCTGCTTCCGCCAAGCATGTATAAAAGCGCCAGATTCATAAAGCCTTCATAGGGGTCGTCCGACCCGTCCATGCCCGGCCAATCCTGACGCCATATCAAGGTTCCGTCTGCTCGCGTATAGCGCGCGACAAATTCTATTGCTGCCTTATCCAATTGATCGATTAGCAGGCGCTCCGTTAATGCCCACTGCGGCGGAACCACTTGCCGGCTAGCCGTCATTCGCGGAATCGATTGCCGGATTTCAACATCACTCATAGGTAAACACTCCTCCATTCATTCCCACAAGCCTAAATAAGGTACCGCGGTGATGCTGCTGACTTCAATTTCTTGAGCAGCTGTACGGTCCGCTTTTAAATAAATGCCTTCATCTGTTTTCACAAATATGGGCTGATTCGGGAACAAGAAGTGGCTCGGAAGCGCACGTTCTCCACCGACCCAACCCGTATCACGGCCAAAAACGGCCTCGTCCTTACGGCCAATAAGCTTATGGACATCCTGCCAATAATAATCGTTGATTGCCCAGTGTTCGCCATCCTCCACCCACATGCATTGCTCGCCAAGCAGAACGGACATCCCGTGATAAGGCTTCCTGAGTTGATCGGCCATATGCTCTACAAGACCATGACGATGCAGCAGATAATAAAAATCATGTGCGTGCCAAGCTGAGCTCGGCGCTATATCTGCTTCATTGTGCCAACCAGTTGCCGAAGCGAAATAACCTCTGGGCGTTTGATAATGGGCATAGGTTTCATCGCATTCCTTTAGAAAAAGAGTCAACTCTTCTTCCTGCTGGTGCTCTACATAGCGCGCAATACCATAAAGTGTCATTCCCATTCCCGCGATCAGCATAGGACCGTTCATCTTTCTCCACTCGGTTCCGCTGCGCAGCCACATGCGATGTAATCGTTTCTGTCCCCTATGATCGTTCCAAGCGCAACGAGCCACGTGACGGCATAGCGCACCGGCGTGATTCAAATATTTGGGATCTCCGAACATTTCGTAAGCCAGCACCAACGGGGCTATCATCAAGCCATAATATTCGGCAGGCTCAACAATCGTGGAATCCCCCAAATATCGGTAAGTGGCTTCACAGTCCTGATCGGGAATTCCGCTTACATGGAAATGTTCAATCATAAAATTCAGATCGTTTTGAATGTCCCCGGACCAAGGGGAGTCAGGAAATGCCGATTGAAAAAGCAGTTTCCCCCATAGACGACAGTACTCCTGGTTGCTGATATTCCTTGTTTTTTTGAATGGATAAATCGCATCGCAAGCATTCATATTGCGCAGGATAGCCGTCCGGATACTTGTCAATGCCTCCGCAGGAAGCCATGAGCTGCCATGTATCGCCGTTAGCCCCAGAGCCACGTTAGGCATCATATTATGAATTAAACCCTGATTCAGCATCTCGCCAACCTGAAAACCAATGTGCTTGTATTGTCCGTCTTCCTGGAACCGGCTCGTTTGAAAACGAATCATTTGCAGCACTTGGTCTTTCAGCTCCGAATCCCCCTGCTCCGCTGCAATGCGGCTGAGAGCAGCCATCATAGGACTGGCCCAGGTGCTGTGTCCGCTAGTGAAGTCGGCCCACCGGTACGGATTGGACCCCCACACTGAATGATTATGAAAGCCGTGAATGGCTCCGTCCTCTTGCAACCAGGACATCAGCCAATTTCCGAGTGCGCTTATATCCGGTTTCATTGAACATTTCCTCCTTTAAAATCCATATATGAATGCTGCCGGCTGCCAGTATTCTTGACCATCTGCCGCATCTCCCCATGGGACAAAATGAGGCTGCATGACCGCATGCCAATCCTTAGGCGAGTTATTCGTCGAAAGCACTCCCTTTCTCTTGCTTTCGCTCAAGCTTGCAGGCAGTTCATAGTAAGAAAAAAGCAACGGACCATGCGCGCCGATGATATACGTTTTATTGAAGCTATCTGGCGTCTCTTCCTGCTTTTGATAATGATAGAATATATAACTTGCCGCCATATCCGGTTTCAGCTTTGCAAAGGAGCCAATTCTCTTTTCCACATCACTCGCTCCTCGCCAGGATGCAGGATCTGCCGGCACTCCGTCATGGAAAATGTCAATCATCGGTACAGAAAGGCGAGCTTCGCCTTCCCCCGGCCATTCCTCCAGCCAGATCCGGTAGGCATCCGGCCAATCCCACTCATACTCGTTGTCCAACGATTCCAAATATACGCCTGCATGGCATCCGATGATGAAAAGTGAAAAGGTCAGTACTCCCTTTGATACCAGCTGATTCCTGAATGACTCCCCGTCACGTTCAATAGCAGAACGAAACCCGTCCGATGCATCCTTTCGTAATTGCGCGTAAAACAGGTTTCTTTTCATTACCAAAACAACTCCGTACGCCCTCTAAGCTTCGCAAGAGCTTCAGCAAAGAAGAAGTCTCCATAAATGATCGGCACATTGACAAAGGTTCTCTTCGGAAAATTAGCCGTAGCCATGGTCAAAATGCCCTCTTCCTCCTCATCCCATGTGGCATAACGCTCAATTAGCATGCATAAAATACGCTTCGCTGCTTCTGTATATACCTGCGCTTCGTGCTCTGGGACCAATCGGCTGATCTCTAACAGTCCGCTTGCCGCACAGGCAGCCGCTGACGTATCATAGGCCGTTTCTTCCTCTCGCGGAGCGCGAAAATCCCAATATGGCGCAAGATTTGCGTCCATATTCGCGATAAAGAAATGAGCTGCGCGTTTCGCCGCATCCAAGTATCTGGCATGCCCGGTATACCGGCAGCTAAGCGCCATCCCGTACAAAGCCCACGCTGTACCACGTGACCAAGCCGAATCGGGCGAGTAGCCTTGCCCGCCTCTTGCCTCGATCCTCTCCCCGGTCTCGGGATCAAAGCATACAATATGGTGAGAAGAACCATCCGGGCGAATAAATTCGCGCAATACCGTATCCGCATGTGAAACCGCGATATGACGGAAGCGCGGATCGCCTGCTGTTTCACTTGCCCAGTAGAGCAGCGGCAGGTTGAGGAGGCAATCGATGATCGCCCAGCCTTGCTGATTCTCGCCATTCCACGCCCTTATAAACTGTCCCTTGACATTGTATCGTGAGGCAAGGTGGCTGGCCGCCATCAGCCCTCGTTGTCGTGACCGATCCGTACCCACAAGCTTGTATTGAGCTACTGAAGCCAAGCTCCACATGAAGCCTACATCATGATGCAGCTTCTCGTAACCTAACAAGGGTTCGTCCATTTGCTCTTCACAGGATACAGCGATGTCCAGCAAGTCCTTGTTCCCATTTTCCCGATAGATCAGCCAAAGCAGCCCTGGCCAGAATCCCGCTGTCCACCATTCCGCCGGTTCCGCGTTGTACTTGCCGTCCAAAGATACATAAGGGAAAGTTGAACCAATCCTCTTGCTCGTTCTCTCAACTTTGGCAACAACCTTATTCCAAACTTCCTCAACCCATGGTTCTCTTACTCCCGTTTCCATATCGATATCCTCCCATTCATCCTGTTAAAACAATCGTTGCCCAGGGAACAAAGTATATAACTTCTCCAATTCATGAGCCGGCAACCCTACCCCATCGCAATAACTCGCATTTAAGCGCAAAGAACGAGTAGAAGTCGTCCCCATCAATGTAACCGCAATGTCGGGACATGTTAGGCTGAATCGAAGCGCCGGCTCCACCAAACCTTTCTGATCGCTTTTTCGCAAAAATTGCAGCTGCACCATTCTCCGGTTCGCTTCTTCCAGCAAAGCCGCATTATTCTGTAAAAAGGGGGCCGGCTGATCTGCCAATATGCCCATCGCCAGTGGACTGCCATGAATAACGCCAATATTCTTTTCTTTCGCGAGCGGCAGCAGTTCGTCCTTAGCCGTGTAATCAACCAATGTATACTTAGCGTAAGTTTGAATCGTATCCACCAAATCCTCTTTGAGGAAGGGCATCAACAGCTCAAGTTTGCCAGCATTCACACCTATCGCTCTTACTTTTCCTTGTTCCTTTAGTTTAAGAAAGGCAGGCAGTGTCTCATTCACCGCCTCTTCATACGTCGTTTGCTCCAACTCGTGCATTTGAATCAGATCAATATAGTCCGTTTGCAGTCTATTCAAGCTATCTTCCACTGACTTTATCGTATTTTCATAAGAGTAGGGGTCCCCCCGCATAACTGCCTTCGTCGCCAAAATCACTTGATCCCGTTTGCCCTTGAGCGCCTGCCCAATTCTTCGCTCACTTTCCCCTCGGCCATATAAAGGCGCCGTATCGATAAAATTGATACCGGCATCCAAGGCCCCATCTATCACACGAGTCACGTCCTCATCGGTCGTCGCACCAAAATCGCCGCCGAGCGGAGCGCCGCCCAGACCGATCTTCGACACCCTGAAGCCTGTTTTCCCCAAGATCGCGTATTCCATCGTTTCTCCCGCCTCTTTTTGTAAAATACAACGCTAAATGTCAACCGGCTTCCCGGTTTTCACAGATTCCAAGGCCGCTTGAATCATCCTAATTACTGGATGAAAAGCAAAAATATTCAAAATGAACTTTCGTCCATTCTGAAAGGAGTCTACATATTCCTTAACGATACCTGCACGAAATTCAAAATCAACCAACTCGCAAGGTGAAAGAACTTCCTCCTGCCCCTCACGATTGATGAATCTTAATGTACCGTCACAAAGCAGCAGCGTCCCTTCCGAGCCATCGATTTGAAACTCTCCGAGCCACGAAGTAACCTCGCCGCCGCCATGAGCGGCCCACGTTGCATAATAGTTGAGCTGAAGTCCCTCTTGGCCTTGTGCAATCAGCGATACCACCGAAGGTGACTGCTCCACTGACCAGGATGGCAGCAATGAGGTCGCATATACCTGATTGAAGCGATCGGCTCCGAGCAAGTAATGGAGCACACCGAGATGATGATAAGTTAAATCCTCCAGTATGACATGCTCGTATGCGTTCATCCATGACGCTTGGATTTTAGGCCGCTGACATCTCCATACGATCTGCCCAAGCTTGCCGAGGCGCCCACTTTGAATGACCAGCTTGGCTTTCTCTACAATCTTATCGAATCTATAAGACTCTCAAATCGCAACCTGTCTGCCGGTCGATCGGCAGAGAGCCGACAGTGTCGCCCCGTCTTCCCAGGAACGAGGTCTGAATTTTTCAAGAAACACATCGTAACCGCATTCCAGAACCGTTCTAATCGTATCCGGACACGTTTTTTCGTGTGGCGGAGTCACCATGGTCACGAGATCAGGACGAAGTAATTGCATGCGCTCGGGATATCCTCAAACTGCGGCAAACTGGCAAAATGAGAATCCAATTCACGAGAATCCAATTCACGATACATATCGGTTACACCTATGATCTGCACATCAGGGCAAGAAACCCAGTGCGAAAGCCATTGATCCTGCAATCCGATGCAAAAAACTCGGAGTGGTCGATTTCTCATACGGTCTCTAACCCCCTTTCACTTCATACTGCTACTGCTCTTGCATTATTATCCCGTTAAATCAACACATTTTACTACTGTAATAAACGGAAAACACTATACTTTTCCTCCATACAATGAGGAAAAGACTGTGTTTTTACGTGGAGGCACCACGAATAATGAAAACGCCAGATACAAGTCGAATGACTCGTATCTGGCAGCAGCATTTTCTTGCTTATTTATTGAATACTGACATCATCGAAGTATGCCGCGGGTTCTCATCTATTTCTGCTCTACTTGCTGATCTGATTCATAAGGTAGGCGATATCGCTTAACAGCAAATCCGCAAATTCCGCGTTGATCTTTTTGCCGGATTGCGCTTGCACCTCATGTTCCAGGGCGTTCAATCCATTCAACACATTCGTGCTGTCGCTTTGCTGGTTTTGGACTGCATCAACTTTTGCAAGCAGGCTGTTCAATATGCCATGATTCGTTATCCATCCTTGGCTGCTGGCTGCTTGAAGTACTTCGTCCAGGTGATGGATATCCATCGTCACCTTCAGCACGTATTGCTGTACCGTGATGTTGCCGGCATTGTCTTTGGCGGTAACGATAATCGGATGATCTCCGATGGCTAACGATAATGGCGCCGCGGCAATGGGCTGATTCACGACTGCACCATCCAGCTTCACTTCCGTTCCGG
This sequence comes from Paenibacillus phytorum, assembly GCF_013141715.1. Taxonomy (GTDB): domain Bacteria; phylum Bacillota; class Bacilli; order Paenibacillales; family NBRC-103111; genus Paenibacillus_E; species Paenibacillus_E phytorum. The sequence goes on from NZ_WHOA01000085.1 coordinate 162,295, forward strand.
CGACGCCGCTTAAGGCATCATTGATCACAAACGGAATGTTCACTGCATCCGAATGGTACACGATAATCGTCTCTGCGGATTGATACACGGATGTCGTTACCGTTGTTTGAACGACGGGAGACGTCAGATCGATTCTCACCGTCGCCTGTTTGACAGCTTCCTGACCTCCTGACGAATTGATGCTGTAATACTTAATGATATGGATGCCTTCCTGATCGACGGTAACCGTATTGCCTTCTACAAACTCGCTATCGTCCACGCTGTAGAACGTGCGCATATTGCTGTTCAACCCATTCGTTACAGTCAAATGAACAGTCTGCGCAGTGTTCTGCCAAGCCGGATTCGCATCATCCGTCGTAAGTGGTATAAGACTCGTTATATCTGTAATAAAAACATTATCAAAATTACCTGTACTTTTTACACTATTTGCAAAGAAATCTCCCAGTGCAATCGTATTAAAAGAAGTAATGGTGCTGGAAGCCGCTACCCATGTATTATCGATGTATATATCCACATGGGTATTGGATGAATAATCAAACGCCAGCGTATGCCAGCCTTTTGTACGATGAACACTGGATGTTGCCCATGTTCCTGTACCTAGCGTATACGAGTAATACTGTACTGAATTGTCTGTATTTACTCCCATACCATACATTTTGCTTAGCGTCGATAAATTTGCAGTTCCACTATTATCCACATGTGCGATGATGTTGTTGGATTCAGACAAGTTGTCATAGAAATCTACACTGGCAACTTTGTTCAACGCACCAAATGTTTTGTAGATTGCACTCTGATCAGCACTTCCATCCAGTTGAAAGCTGCGTGTGCCTTCCTTATAAATGGTTCCGTCCAGTTGCGTCGGGTTACCAAGTCCCCATGTCCAGTTGAGCGGGTTCCATGTTGGATCTTCAAAACCATCCTTATAAATGTAGGGTGCCGGATAAGCAGGGGTTGTACTCTCTGCCAAACCAAACTCATCCACATAACCGGTCAATCCGCCACCACCTGCTTTTTTTGCATAGATGGTCACACTGGTATCGCTTGGTCCTGTAGTAAAGGAAAAGTTGCTAGGACGGCTTGTTACACCCTTAGTAAAGGTAGTAGTAGTAATCTTATTTGACACTGTACCATTGACAAGCCCGCTAGCTCCTAGCTCAATGTAATCCGTAGCTGGATCAACTGTAGAATCAAACAATGTAAAATCAGCAAAATAGCAATTCAGAGGAACCGTTGTATTCGTATTAGAAAAAACTAAATAAACGTCTTGAGTCCCTGATACGGCTGATAATGGTATGGCATTTCTATAATACCATTGGCCTTTTTGTCCCGCTGTGTCATCGGAAAGAGGATCCGTCGCAACTAGAGTACCCCCGTTCATGGGGTCACCAATGTACATCTCAATCTTGCCGGTACCGGAAGCAGCAACTGTAGCAAAATTCACTTTGTCGTATAAGCTCGCTCCGAAATCAACACCTGTAAATTTCAGGGTAGTTTTCGTTCCTGGAATCATGTAACCACTCATTGAGCGATAATTAACAGGAGTAACAGGATCACTTCCGGAAGCCATAGTGGTTGCTGCAACATGTTTTCCCAGTACTTTACCCCAAACACTTACATTGTAGGTGGTGTTTGGTTTCAAACCTGTAACCGTCTGAGCAATACCATCACCTTCGTTCAAGGCAACACCATAAATCCCGTTTCTTATCAAACCGCTGGCTCTGAAATCCCATCCATTATGTACTACGATTTCTGGCGTATTCGTTTTAGTCCAACCGTTCAGATCACCGAAAGGAAAACCGGCATTTTTCAGCAACTGTTTATAAGGAATATCGTTTAGCTTGAAAGTCGGGTTGATGTTTGCTGCATTGTCAAAATTGTGTCCCGCTTTCCATGGCACGCCGGGTTGAACCGCACCCCTTACAGGTGCAGCGGAAGTAAATCCGTCGGTAACACCGGGAATCACGACACTTCGTTGACTGTCTGGGTTTTTAAGTGCAAAATTTTTGTTGACTGGGTCTACAAACATATTTTGAATATTGGCGTCTGTATCTAAGGTATTGAGTACTTCATATGCACCGTTTGGAGCTGCAGTTTGAAACCCAGCATTTTCCATGATATTGCCCATAAGAACGGTTCCATAAGCACCGATTCCATCGGCGGCAGCATCACCCCAATGTCCAAAAGCCTTATCAGTAGTGTTGTATACTGTATTATTTAACAAAATCATCCGTTCATTGGCTGTGTTAATTAGCATACCTACCTTAACATTCCAGACAATGTTGTTATAAACCGCGGCATCAAAACTCAAGTTATCAAAATAAATTCCTTCACCCGACAGAGTATCATGCACGGTATTGTGGTGAATCTCTGAACTGCCAAAATCGCTGTTCACAACATAAAGAATACCACCGTCAAAGGAAATCTTCATAACGTCATAGATGTCGTTATACGAAATAACAGTGCTTGTGAAACTGCCACCTATGGCAGCACGACCTCCCAGATGTATACTATTCTGGCTAATCAGATGATTGTACCCATTAACATTGATCCCATCAGCATAGAGTCCATAACGGTTAAAATCGTGAATGTCATTGTTAATCACATTGTTGTCGTGGCCTTTGACAATGATTCCAAAGCCAAACATATTTTTAATTTCACTATCACGAATCGTATTGTGGTCACCATCCAATACAAAACCAGATACAAATCCCGACAACGGTGTATCAACAGCAAAAGGCTTGTTGTAGGAATCCACCATTTCAACGGTAGCACCTTTGAACATGTTGTTACTGGAATTTGCAAAGTTGACACCAGCAGCCCGTACATTAATCCCGCTGATGGTAATTCCTTTACGACCGGCTAAGTCAAAAGCAAACTCTCGTTTCTTGGCCTCAATCTTACCGGTATTTGGATCTGCTCCATTGGGAACAGCAACATACAATTTTTGATTCGCAACGTCCTTATACCATGCGGCTACTCCCGGTACGCCAGCTACGCCAGTAATCGGATTTGCCACATCATAAAGCAGCGCCTGATAGGAATTTGTGAGGTATAGACCAAACCCGGGAGATGCGGATTTGGGAAGGTAACCGGTGGTGTAAGGCCACTCAAAATTCAAAGTAGTGCTACTGCCTGTAACCTTTCCAGTATAGATGACGAACCCATTGGCTGCTGATGCAACAATCAGAGCATCTTTCCAAGCATCTGTTGTAGTATTAGGCAATGGATTTGCAGCGGCAAGGGCGATATTGTTCATCTGCAGATTGGCTCCCCCGTTGCTTATCGTACCGTTAATAGCCGCTGTCGATGAAAATTTGGCATACTTTGTTTTGTTAAACATCATACTGTCAGGAATATTGGGCCATCTAGCTTGACTTAGCGATGTATCATTTCCCGCAGCATCCGTGTAATAGACAATGTTGCCATAACCGTTCTGGTAATCCCACAGCATAGGTGCCGAATAGATACCAGCATCTGCTGTGGGCGTCCATCCAGTGACCAAATCACCTCCGGACACGGTTACTTTGTCACCATTGTAGTTCTGAAACGTCACCCCATCACTTTTAGGTGTGACTGTTTCACGGTAAACACCGGCCATAATTTTGACTTTGTCGCCAGAAACCGCAATATCGGCAGCTTTTTGGATCGTCTTAAAAGCTGTCGATGCGGACTGACCATTGTTAGCGTCGTTCCCATTCGTACCATCAACGTAGAAGTTTGTTGCCGTCGATGCAAACGCTTTCGCCGGTATCGATAAAATTGGTGTGCAAATCATTAGCAACGCTAATACCAGGGAAATCCATTTGTACGTCTTAATTCCACTTGATTTAAGCATTTTATTACCTCCTATGTGTAATTCATCCTTGACGATCGTGCTCTAACTTCTTTTTTGGAAATCAGTCATTTGTAAGCGTTATCAATGTTTGAAAAAATATAATCAGAGTTTGCTGACAGATTCTTGTCTCCAAAACTTTTGTATTCTAGATGCTGTATGCGATAGGCTGCCCGTGAGGCTGCAGCTGCAGCCTCACGGGCAAACCTGAACTGCCGGAGTAACTATCCCCGTTGATTCGTGATCTCAAACCGGAATTGACTTTCCATACTTGCGCTGACGCTTTGCGATTACACACCCGTTGCAGCCTTTACTTCCCTCCTTGCGGCGTTTAATCGTCGTTGTATGCCCTTATTATTGGGGGAAAACTGTACAAATAACTACTGTAATAAATGAAAAACACTCCACTTTTCTCCCGTACAATCCCGAAAACACTGTATTTTCAACTAAACATGAAAAAAGAAAAGCTTTCCGGGCACTTATACATTGGCCAGCTTCCGGGGCGCACCATATTGCTCGCAAGCCTGGAAAGCGAGACGCCGAATTCAAACAATTTCGAAACGAAACTCAGAGGCTATCTCCGGTTTCAGATTTTTACAGTTCAACAACACACGATAAAACAGATGGCTTACATGGTAATGATTAACTACCGTTATAGTCTCCACGTCCGCATTCCACACCTCCGGATCGTAGTTCAACATCACAGGGCCCATCTGAAGTCGTCCTGAACCTGCCTCTTGGGGCAACCTACTGCTGATGAACACTTCCTGGAAGGATGCGGGCACCTGGGAAAAGGCCGCCATATCTGAGATGACTAACTGAGGAATCTCATTCTTGGATCGGCTCCATACAAATTTACGAGTGAAACGTTTCAATGAGGCGCAATCATAAGCTTTTGTTAGATCCAGCAGGACCTCAACTTCATTTTCTGATATTTCGCTGAACAGAATTTCCGACCGGTACGATTTTCCAAACCCTTGTCTGCAACCGTCTACGATGGGGACGGAATGACCATGAGAGCCTGCATTGATCAACTCATACCGATACTTAGGTTGAAAATACTGTTTGGTATAGACACCAATGCCGGTGTCTGCCAGTACATTCTCGCCATCCACATGGATTATAAAATGCCCCAAATCATTATGGTTGTGTGGCTCTTCATTATATCCGCCTTTGGCAGCAAAGGCATACGTGCGTCCTTCCGCATAGCTGACTTTGGAAATCACCCACTGATTCCCGGTGAAAATTTGTTCCCGAATCCCTTGCTGATTTCCTTCAGAAACCAGCCGGTCCGGTGACCATAGCATGAGTCTGGAGGCATCGAGCCAACTGCACGCAGACGGGTCCAACCAATAGGCATCGGAGGGCAGTTGAAGTGCAGGCACATAGCTTTGCAAGCGATGAAGGAGTCCTGTACTCATCCGAACTTCGTCGGCTGAATCCGAGAAATTGACCACTTTGCCGCCGGACAACATACACAATTGAGGGAATTGCGATATGCTTCCTACCTTGGCATCCTCAAGGAGCGAGATTCGTCCCATTGTACGCTCTTTCAACAATTCAGCGAAATAAACAAAATGAGAGAAGCCGTAATGCCAGTACGCCGGTCCTTCCGGGGTCGCCCCTTGCTCATCAAAGCCTGACAAGTAATTTCGGAGTACGCCAAGCACACGCCAGATCATGCCTGCAAGTTTCTCGCTATCTTCGATCATGTAAATCGCCGCGGCTCCAATACTGGACGAGCAGACTGCAGGCCAATTATTGGTTTTCAGCTCCCAGTTTTGAGGAAGGGGGCTATTGAAATAAACTTGAAAGATGCGCCGGTCGATCTCTTCCTTCACGCGATGGACGACCCACGGGTGCAATCGATCCCCCAGCAAATGGACGATTTCTGCGAGGCTAAATGCGATCGCAGCAGCGTTCAGATCCACGGTTTCGCGAGGCGGGACAGGCTGGTCCCATATGCCGTTCGGATAATCGTTATGATAAAGCCCTACATGAGCAGGCAGCACCCATGTATATTCATTACATATACCCCAAATGGCATTTTCCAAACCCGTCTTCCATTCCGGTCTGTTCTCGGTTATTGCAAGCATGCTGAATGCGTTGAGCCCAGCATAATATTGATTTAGCTTCGTCTGATAAATTCCTCTGTCGCCCGAATCGCCAAAAAGGGTAAATTCGGAGAAAAGCGGCGGACTAGCCGGATTTTCCATTACTTGTCTTGCCTGTTCCTCTTGCTTTAACCAATAAGATTGATATCTGGCATTTTCCCTTGCCCTCTTCCAACGTTCGGGAGAGCTTGCTTCCGCGAAGAGGGAATAGGACTCGTGCTTCGTATCTTCCAAAGCATTCTTCAGTTGCCGAAGCGTCAATTGATTTAACACGTTAGTAACCCCCATATCAAGGAAATACATTAAATAATAGATGCGGATCAGACTGTTCTCCTATAAAATGAATCATGCTTACGGCAGCATAAGCTGTCTGATCACCGTAAGCATGATTCTTCAATTATGCATGAATGTTTTACTTTGTTTTCTTCCAATCATCCAACTGTTTCTGCATTTCAGCAATGACCTTATCACTGCCCGCTTGTTTCAACTTGTCTTGGAATTCTTTTAATTTCTCGTCGGCACTCACAGTACCCGTTGTCAAACCTGGCAGGTATTGGTCGATAACAGTAGCTATATTCGCAATTTCTGCAGAGACTGGGGTATTGTCGAATTTGTAACCCATTAGTGGAGATGGTTTAGCTGTCTCGTTTTCTTTCTTCGTTTGCTCCACAACGCTTGCGTCCATACCCTCAACGAGCGAGGCATTAAACGTGTTGCCGAATACCCAGCTAGCGTTAGGGTTATAACCAGCGTCTTTGTTTATTTTAATAACGTTATCGGATACCTTCGTATAGTGCTTTCCTTCCACGCCATAACTGATTGTGTTATAAAGCTCTTTATCCGTATTCAACAAATTAATAAACATCATCGCACGATCCGGATTCTTGGAACTCTTACTGATCGCCTGCATCGTCGTGATGATAGAGCCTGTGTTGGCGAATGTTTCTGTAATTGGTACATAAATAATATCTTGTCCGCCGTTTGCTAATTTTGTTGAAACCTCGCCGCCTGGTTTAAGAACGTTGTGGTATTGGACTACAGCTTTACCTGTTTTCTCGATGTCCGCTTTATTTTTGAGCGTTGCGGCGTTGTCATTGATATAACCTTTATCATGCCAGCTTTTCATCAAATCCAAATATTGTTTAAATTGTGGGGATTCATAGTAATTAATCACTTTGTCCGGATTTTTGAGATCAACCCCGCCAAAATTACCTGTAATTCCCTCCAGCCCGTAAGTCCGCATCATGTTGCCGAATCTTCCGAGACGATCGCTGAGGAACGGAACGACATCCTTGGATTCGCCGGCTTTCACTTTCTGTAAGAAAGGTTCAATATCTTCAAGCTTTTTAATGGAAGCTGTGTCCAAGCCGTACTTGTCTGCGAACCTCTTTTGAATCATAAATCCTTCTTTATTCGTCACCGTTTGATAGTTTGGAATTCCATAGATTTTCCCTTGAATCTTGGTTGCATCCCAGACGAATTGCGGCATTGACTTTGCAAGTGTAGGCGCATTTTTGCTGATTAGGTCGTCCAGGGGCAAGAATGCTCCTTTGGATTGATTTTGCACATAGTCCCAGTTCCAGTTAGACACCCAAGCAATATCGAATTTTTCACCGGAGGCAACGACCGTATTCATCTTTTGCTTGTAGTCTGCGAATGTTTGCGGCTGCAGCTTGACAGTCGCATTAATTTTCGCCTTCGTAATTTTATTGACGGCCTCTTGCACGGTTGCCAGATCCTGCGGAATGGCGCTCAATGGGAAATTCCAAATCAACTCGACAGGAGACAATTCTGCTTTTGCCGTCGAAGTCGGACTCGTTGTTGAAGTTCCGGACTTCGTACTGCCACCGCCACACGCCGTTAAAACCAAAGCCATACTCATAGCCCCGGCAGCTACCTTAACCAATTCTCTTTTCAAATCGATTACCCCCTACTAAATGTTTTTTCGAACTGATGTAAACGTCTACATTTCATTTATATCAATTGCAGCTCCGCTAATAGCGCGCTGCAATGTGATAACGATCGTCTTAATTAACCCTTAATTGCACCAACTGTAAGACCGCTGATAAAAAATCTTTGGAACATCGGAAAAATGATCATCATCGGACCTGCCGCGAGCACCGCCATGGCCATTCTTGCCGACAGACTCGGGAAATCCGCCATATTGATGTTGACATTGACCGTACCGATATTATTGGACAAGAAATCAATTGTACTCATAATGCGATAAAGCAGCAACTGAAGCGGGACCAGGTTAGGGTTATCTATGAACAATAAACCCAGCCACCAATCGTTCCAATACTGGAACGAGATGAACAGCCCGATCGTAACGAGAGCGGGAATCGACAATGGAAGCACCATGGTGAAAAAAATGCGCCATTCATTCGCGCCATCTATTTTAGCAGATTCGAAGATTTCAATCGGGAGTTTATCCATAAAGCCTTTCATCACCAGGATGTAAAACGGACTGAGCAAATAAGGAACAATGAGCGCCCAGAACGAATCCTTCAGGTGTAAATACTGCGTGACCAGTATATAAAACGGAACAAGTCCCCCGCTAAACAAACTTGTAAAAAAGACGTACATGGTCATGACCCGGCGATATCGGTAATCGCGCCTCGAAATCGTATAAGCCGTTAAGCTTGTGAGCAGTAAGCCGATGAACGTTCCAATAACTGTGACCAGAATCGTTATTCCATAAGCATTCAGCAATGCATCAGGAGCTTGCAAAATGATCTTGTAGGCTTGTAGGCTAAATACCTTCGGAAATAAATGATACCCTTTTTCGAGGAGAGATTTTTCATCCGTTAACGAAATGGATATGACCAGAACAAGTGGAACGATAAAAGCCAGAGATAATAGACAGAAGAACACATTGATTACTCTCGCTGACCAATTAGATCCGTTTCTTTCTAAGCCGACCGAATTTGACATAGACATTCCCCCCTTACCAAAGCGCATTATCCTCGTTTATTTTTTTGATAACCCAGTTAGCGAGCAAGACCAGAACAAAGCCAATGACGGCTTGATAAAGCCCGATTGCGGTAGACATACCAATATCGCCGACAACCTTGAGCGAACGGTACACATACGTGTCGATAACGTCTGTCGCGTTATACAGGAAGCTCGTATCGTTAGGGATAAAGTAAAACAAGCCGAAGTCGGAACGGAATATTTTACCCACATCTACGATGAATAAGATGACAATCAGCGGCGTCAGCAATGGCAGCGTGATACGGCGTATCATTTGCCACTTGGAAGCGCCGTCAATCCGGGCAGCTTCATAATAGCTCGAATCAATGGAGAGAATTCCCGCGTAGTAGATGAGCGTAGAGAACCCGACCGCTTTCCAAATTTGAGTCAGAACAATAATAAATGGCCAGTATTGCGCTTGCTCATACCATTTAATCGCCTCTTGTCCAAACATCCCCAGGATGACATTCATAAATCCATTCTGATGGTCGAGGAACCCGAATACGACGTAGCCGACAACCACCCAAGATAAGAAATAAGGCAGGAATAAAACCGTCTGATGCAATTTTATCCATTTTCTCGAAATTTCGTTCAGCAGGATCGATAGCGTCAATGCAATAACCAACGTTAAGAGAATAAAAGAAACATTGTAAAGAATCGTATTGCGTGTAACCGTAAATGCAGCATCCGATTTAAAAAAGAACTGAAAGTTTTTAAATCCTACCCATTCGCTTCCCCATATGCCAAGATCGTACCGATAATTTTTGAAAGCAATCACTAAACCAATCATGGGCAAGTAATTGAAAATCAATTTATACAGAATTGCCGGCAATGACATGACGAACAATTCCCGATTACGCTTGAAGTGTTTCCACTCCGTCTTTAGCATTTGCTCCCCTCCTTGTGTGTTCAACCTTTGTTGTATGCCCTTATTATCACGATAAAACTGTATAAATTACTACTGTAATAAATGAAAAACGCTCTACTTTTCCCCCGCACAATACCGAAAACACTGTATTTTCAATAAATCCCCCGTTTATCCATAGAAAAAAAGCTTTCCAGGGGCTTATGTGCCCTAGAAAGCTTATTCATCGATGACTCTCTTGAAACGGTATTCTTTCGGCGTCGTACCAAACTTTTTCTTAAAAAGCTTGAAAAAATAGCTTTCATTACTATAACCGACCATTTCCATAATACGATTGATGCTGTAATCGCTGGTTTCTAACAATAGCAGCGACTTCTGCAAGCGGACATCATTCATGTATTCACTGATCGATTTCGATTCATACAATCTAAATTGTTTACTCACATGTGCAGATGACAACTTCATTGCGGCAGAAATGCTTTGAAGGCTCAAATTCAAATCTTGATATTGTTCCTCGATCATTTCTTTGATGGTATCGATCAAGATCTGATTGGACTGTACTTTGACATCTTGGGAGCGCTGCTTCTGAATTTCTTGAAAGATCTCCAGAAAAAGGGCATATATCGGTTCCAGTGTTTCCTGCTTCAGTACGTACTGAAACTGCCATTTTAAGTCCAAATTGATTTGCCTAACGGCACGGCTATTCATTTCCCTCACCGCGTTGTTGACTAGAGCCAATAAATGCAGGATCGAATACATCATATTGTTATAATGCATTTCTCTTGATTGTTGAAACAATAGCTCCAATTGTTCTTTATAATCCTTTTCTTGGCCAGACATAATCGCTTCGGTAAATTTTTTCTCAGCATCAGCCGGGAACTGAAACGTAATATTTTCTTTATTATTTTGTACGAGCTCTGGTGTAATAACACTTCCCTTTCCGAAGATCATTCGATAAGATGCATTTTCCATGACATGACCATATTGCTGTGATATCTGTTGATATGGATCCACCGCGTCCCCGATTGAAACGGTAAGTGAAATCCCGTAGTACTGAAAGAGGGTTTGTTGAAGCTCCTTCACTATTTTATTCAAGTCAACCTTTTGCTGCGTACCAACGAGTAAAACAAAATGATCATTTCTCATAGACACAACTTCACAACTCATGCTCTTGGATACATGCTCCTTGGCAATGTTGGTTATCGCGAACTTATAAAGTCTCTTCTCGGAATCACTCGTCTCCGATTCATATTCGTGGAAATCATCGATTAGCAGCACACACACACGCAAAGGCTGGCTTAGATCAATATCCCAATCGACCTGCTGAATTTCTTCCGGCGTAGGTAAACTTGCATCTGAAATAAGTCTCCTCAAAGCGAAGGTTTTGAGCGCATCTTTGGTAATATGCTCTTCCTTTTCGTGCTTAATTAATTTATGCATGGCTTCTTGATATTCCGACGATATGAACTTCAGTTCATCCAGATCGGACCGCGTTTCTAATCCTTTGCGGCGGTTACCTGACATTTGCTCCAACATATTATTAATCGGACGATACAGTTTATACGCAATTATAAATGAGCCTATTACCGAAAAAATTAAAAATCCTACGATGATGGCCAAAGAGATCGTTCGCATTTTGCTCAGCTTTCCGAGTACGTTGTCGTAGGGCTGTACGCTAGCAATAGTCAAGTGGCTTTTGCTCGACGACATGAAGCTTATTATTGATTTGTCTTTTCCTGTGCCATAAACAAAATAATCCTGTGTTTCACCGGCATTAATCTTGTCTTGAATCGCCTTCCTGATAGCCTCAGAGGCAGTATAATTGCCCTGCGGCTGTGTCACTAGCGGAATCCCAGCCGTATCTGTAATAAAAATTGTACCTCTTATCTCCGCCGTAACTTTGTTAATATTATCAATGTTATCAAACAGCCACGACGGCTTTGCTGTAACAATCAACTTACTTCCTGCCCTATTTTCATAAAGAAACATCGAGAATACCGGAGTAGCCATTGTTTCATTTGCGAGCGGGACAAATGTCAGCATCGGAATGTCTTTCTGAGAATGAATGTACGTATCGATCACACCGTTCATTCCGTCATCCTGACAATTAAGGCTGCTCAAGGTCGAATAATAACAACCCGTTTTGGCATTATAGATCGTTATACTTTGCAGAAACGATGAGTTCGTAACCGTTTTTTCAAGTCTGTTTAATTTTTGTACAAGCTCACCTTTATCCATATCTGCGATATTTGACAAATAGACAACATCTGGATCAAATTTTGTCGAAACGGTAATATTTTTCATAGTTTCATGCATATAGTCAATATTATATTTAATTTGCGACAGTACCTTTAAGTCCGCTTGCTGCTGCATTTGGATCATGGTCTTGTCCGAAATGTAATAAAGAAGCGTAGTACTTACAGATAAAAACACCACCATCAGCAAAGTAATGGAAAGAAGCAGCTTAAACAAATATTTTCTTGACTTATACATACGAAGTAGTTTCATTTTCGGCCTCTCTAACTATTATGTCTAAATCAATGTTATCCATACTCATACTATAGATTGAACTGCTATCCTACCACAACTATAATATACTTGACTAATATTATAATACCATCTCTATGTTTCATCAAATCGGACTGAATCTCTCAGACAGAGAACTTCAGTCCGATTTGATTATGGTAATTCTCATTTTTTCATGATGCCGATCATCCCCTATTTCCCTAATCAGATTCGGCTAACAGATTGTCAATTTCGGTCGCGGCACAGTCCAAGCCATCCTTGGCTGGCAGTTCACCCAAAGCCCACGATCATAGTCTGCCGGCGGGATTTTGCACTAATTTCCTCGAAATTCAACCATTATTGGTAAATGCTTTCTGCACGGTATTGTTCCTACACGTAAAGCAGGACAGATTATTATTACGGGACTGCGTACGTCGGACGGGATCGTCATCACCGTTTCCGATAACGGGCAAGGGATTCCTGACGCTCAGCTCGTTAGTCTTCAGCAAAAACTGGCCAGCGGGGTTAATTTAGAGGAAAAGCATATTGGTTTAAAAAACTTAAATCAACGGATTAAATTACTATTTGGCGATGAATACGGGGTGTTCATTTCTGGAAATTTACACAAAGGCACAGCCGTATTTATCGTTATTCCTGAAAATAAAGACATCCATGACATCGTGTAAGTCGCATTAAATAAGAACAGCCGGTTAAGAGTCGCTTGACTCCTAACCGGCTGTTCTTACATCAATCGCTCCATTTTACGCCAAATCTGCTGTCCCTCTATCGCTTCTTCCCATAGATCAAAATGAGGGTACATCACCTCGTGCCAATTATCCGGTGAATGCTTCGTGTTCAGCAATCCTTGACGTTGTATTGGGCTCATCCTAGCAGGTAACTCATGATAAGAGAATAACAGTCTACCATGCGTACCAATCAAATACGTTTGATTAAAGCTGTTTGGTGACTCTTCTTGCTTTTGATAATGGTAATACACATAGCTCGACACCATCTCCGGTTTCAATCTGGCTATTGAGCCTACTCGTTCATCCATCGGGTGACTTCCGCGCCAAGATTCGGCGTCTTCAGGCATTCCATCATGAAACACGTCGATCATGGGGATCGCCAATCTATGCAGCGTCTCATTTGAGCTGATATTATTATCTGGTTCAGCTGGCCACTTCTCCAGATATCGATCGAAGGAAACGGGCCAATCCCATGTTGAAGCACTCTGACCGCCTACTGCTTCGGCATAGACACAAACATACAGTTCGCAGGTAAACACCGCGACATGCCTTAAACCTGCAGCGGCCCATTCTTCATGAAGCGTAGTTGCATTTCCCTTCACGATTTGGTTGAATTCGTTTGCCGTTCCTCTACGCGCTTGTGAGTAGAACAGTAGTCTTTGCATGCTGCTTCACTCTCCTACATGCCAAAATAAAATACTTTAGCATTGTGCATGCGTACATTCGCACGCTCCTTGTCGCTCCACTGCTCAGGCAGCAGCTGCTCGAATAATTGAACAACATCGTGATAGGTACCCGCCATCAAAGCTACCGGCCAGTCACTACCGAACATAATACGGTTAGGGCCAAATCGTTCCGCAGTGTGACGAATATATGGTTTAAGTAGATGCAGATTCATCCCACCAGCGGGAGTGATCATGCCTGACCACTTGCAATACACATTAGGGAAGCTGGATAGCTCGTCGATGTTAGCTGACCAAGGTTCTAAATCACCACTCTGAATAGGTGGACCACCTAGATGGTTAATAACAGCTTTTAAGTGAGGTACGTATTTAAGGTATTTAAGTACGGTTGGTATCAGTTCCGGTCCGATCAGCAGGTCGATGGGAAAACCATCTTCCTCCAACAGGCGAAGATGCGCGATTAGACAATATGGCACTTGCTCTTTGCACTGCTCGAAGACGGAACGGTCCAACCTGATCCCAACGAATTGCCGGTTGTTACGTAAACGTCTATATTCGTCAGCGAATGAATCTGCGAAAGGATCAAGCCAACCTACGACACCTAGGATTCGCTCATCTTTGCCTGCCATCTCAAGCAGAAATTCCGTCTCTGCCACTGTCGGTGCCGCCTGTACGGCGATAATTCCACGTAAAGCATTATTATCTTCAAGACCAAACAGATCCGATGGTAAATAATTTTGATAAAGAACCGGATTACTCGGCTTAAGCCAATGATAATCGCCACGCTCCAGCCTCCAGAAATGGACATGGCTATCGAGATAGGCATGGTTAACATCTCTAGTAAATGATTGACGAATAGATGTCATGGATTACATTCTCTCCTCATTAATACATCCTATACTTGGTTACGCCCACGGATAAGCTTCGACACCGTTCCTTCCACTTCTGCACTCCAAGGCGTCTCATAAGTCGGTTGATTCACATAACGTTTCATATGAAGTTTCAATTGAATTCCTGCCCCTGGGGCAAGAGTGACTGGTAACCATTTCCCATCGAGCTCTCCCTCGCCAACCTTCTGGCCGCTTTGATTAAAGCTCTCCATATAGGTAAACTGGTGCTCACCGAAGCTGCCCGCTTGTACGATTAATTCACGTTCCTTGAACGCCGATAGGTTCACAAGCGTTAAGGTGACAAACTCGTCGCCGAGCGCTTCCACCAAAGCACCGATGTCCTCTGGAAGACCGCATCGTTTACGGTCAGCATCGAAATAACGCACTCTGGCATGCTGTAATCCACCGTGAGAAATGTGCATAGGAGCGCCTAGCATCATTTGCAGTAATCCTTCGAAGTAGACAGGAGAAAATTCCTGCCACTCATGAATACTGTAAGGATGATCCCAATCCCAGCTGGTTGGATCCCCCTTAGGAGAGCGAAGCTTCTCCAATTGAATCGCGATTAGCTCCAGATTTTGCTGCAAAATACGCTCTGGATAGTCTGGTAATTGCCCTCTCATATATAAGTACCAAGGTACTGTATTCGCAATATAATGCTTGGTTTCCTTGCGGGTTACTGGATTTCTGCCTGAAATGGTTGGCATATCGATAGATCGGAAATGGTCTTCATAGGGAATACGGTCAACACGTGCCGCATCTTCCTCGGCCATCGAAATCGTCCATAAATATATCGGGTAAGTCGGGACTTGGATTCGGTAGTCCGTCCAGCCGGCATCAAAATGCTTATTCGGAACGTGCCATTTCCCATTAATTTCTTTGCCTAGATCCCAATTTCGGTCCAATTGCGAACGTGCCAAATCTAATTTGCTCCGATCACCAGAAAGAAGCACAGCGTTCATACCAGCATTGGTTAGCGGTTCGATGATGGACATGAAACCGTGCGGCCAACGGTAGCCGTAGTAACCTCCCCACCATTTGCCATCGTTGTACTCACCTATGATATCGCTTAATCCGACGTTATCTGGAATTAATCCGCCGTTACGAAGCGTACGCTCTTCCCACGCGGTCAAATAGTCCAATACCCACTGCCGATAAGATTCATCGCCCGTGTACATAAACGCATTTGTGATCAAGCCGGTTGCGTTCAAATTCAGCGGGACATCTCCCTTCGCTTTCCGTTCGTTCATTCGGCTAATGATTTCACGGTAGATGTCATCATCTGACCACTTACACTTCCCGCTTGCAAAGTCCACACCAGGAATGTCCTCGAATGGTGCCAAATAGTCATCCAGCACACCCCGATGAGTTACCCAGTCCTCTTCCGTCATCTGGAAACGCGGTCCCTTACTGCCCGTAATTGGTGAGCGCATCAGCTTTCGTTCTGCATCATAGTTAGGCACTTCCGGATTCTTACCCGTGTATAACTCAGCAAACTTAACAGCACGCTGACGATTCTTCAACAGATGCGGATCGGACAAGCCAAGGAAATAGAAATATAAGGAACCCTCGCCGTGATGCATCCAGTCATAATACGCATCAAATTCATTATGAATTTGACCATATTCAGTCCACTGCCAAGTAATCGCATCAAACATAAGGCGGGACAAACGCAGAATCTCTTCATTGCCGCCAAGTGCGTAAAGCAGGGATAAATTCATGAACGCTTCATAGGGATCGTCCGATCCGTCCATTCCTGGCCAGTCTTCACGCCAAACGATCGTCCCATCTTCTCGTGTATATCTACGTACATATTCCACTGCGGCCTCGTTCAATGTATCGATTAACTTCCGCTCCGTGAGCGCCCAAGTTGGCGCTGTCCATGAATCACGCGCATAGATGTGACCTGTTGTTGGATTGGATTTGCTAGTGTGTGTCATTGGATGTTTCCTCCTACCAGAATGTATCATGTACGCCGCGCAGCTTACAAACTGCTTCCGCGAAGAAATAGTCCCCATAGATCATTGGTACGTTAACGTGCGTCTTCTTAGGTCGATTGGCAGTTCCCATCCGAAGAATCGCTTCCTCGCTAGGATCATCCCAAGTCGTGTATTTTTCATTTAATTTAAAAATCAATTTCTCGGCCGCACGGCGATAGAGCTCAGACTCGCCCTCAGGTACCAACAAGCTCAATTCCAACATGCCGCTGGCTGCACAGGCTGACGCGCTAGAATCCATAGCCATACCTTCTTCCCAAGGAGCTCGGAAATCCCAAGGCGGTAATCCATCTTCTGGAACATTGGCGAGGAAAAAATGCGCTGCACGTTTAGCTGCATCGATATATCGTTGATCTCCCGTATAACGAGCGCTAAGTGCCATGCCGTATAACGCCCATGCAGTGCCGCGGGACCATGCTGAATCCGGTGAATAGCCTTGTCCGCCAAGCGCTGCTTCTCTCTCGCCGGACTCAGGATCGAAGCACACAATATGGTGTGACGAGCCATCCGGACGAAGAAATTCACGCAAAGTCGTGTCCGCATGAAAAGCCGCCACGTGCTTAAAACGCGGATCTCCTGACTCTTCACTTGCCCAATAAAGAAGCGGCAAATTCATCATGCAGTCAATAATCGCCCAACCAACCCGCTCCGGTTGGTTCCAAGCCCGAATGAATTGGCCTTTCGCATTGAAACGCCCAACCAGATGACTAGCTGCCGTCATGGCCCGCCGCTTCGAAATTTCACAGCCAAGCAGCTTGTACTGTGCCACGGAACATAAGCTCCACATAAACCCTACGTCATGATGCAGCGGGTAAAAGTCGGTAAGCACGGTGTCCATCTTAGCTTCGATCTGTGCAGCTGTATCTTTGAGCTGATCATCCTTTGACTCACGATAAACCAGCCACAACAGTCCTGGCCAGAACCCATTCGTCCACCAATCGGCTTCTTCACTATTATATTTTCCGTTATATGAGATATATGGGAAATCAGCGCCAATGGTCTCGCTCATTCTTCCTACTTTGCCGATAATTTGTTGCCAAAGTTCCTCTACCCACGGTGCATTCGCTGCATCCGCCCCAACGCTTGTTGCTACTTTAGACATTGTCAACATCCCCTTTTACATTAATGGCTGACCTGGAAATAGAGAAAGCAGTCGATCCAATTCATCTTGCGGTAAGCCAACGCCATCGCAATAGCTGGCATTTAGGCCTAGCGAACGTAACGAAGTCGTTCCGGTTAAGGTCACCGTAATGTCTGGGCTAGCCAGGCTAAACCGCATGGCAGGCTCAATCAACCCTTTGGGTTCCGACTTACGAAGGAAGGCTATCTCTTGGATTCGACGTTGCGCTTCTGTAAACATGAGCGAATCCTGCTTTATAAATGGCGCTGGAGCCTCAGCAAGTAGACCCATTCCGAGAACGCTTCCATTAATAACGGATACGCCATGCTCTTGGGCTGTCGGTAACAACTCATCCATGGCCGTATAATCAATAAGCATATAACGACAGAACGTCTGTATCGAATCGATATGTCCTGATCGAATAAAAGGCAGCAACAGAGACGGATCAAATGCATTGACCCCTATAGCTCGAATCTTCCCCTGCTCCTTCAGTTTAAGAAAGGCGGGGATCGTTTCGTTCATTCCTATTTCCGAGTTTGACTCGGAAAGCTCGTGCATTTGAATGAGATCCACATAATCTGTGCCTAGACGCTTCAGACTTTCCTCAACGGAAAGAATCGTATTTTCGTACGTATAGGGCACACCTCGCATAACAGCTTTGGTAGCAAGGAAGACTTTGTCCCTTTTCCCCTGAAGCGCCAACCCAATTCGCCTTTCGCTTTCTCCTCTTCCATATAAGGGTGCTGTATCGATAAAGTTGATCCCGAGCTCCAAGGCCCGATCGATCACCTCTGTTACTTGTTCATCTGTGACTGGACCGTAATCCCCGCCAAGCGGAGCGCCCCCAAGACCTAGCTTCGAAACCCGAGCTCCCGTTTTGCCGAATGTCGTGTATTCCACTATGTTCACATCCTTATTTGTCTTAGTTAACTGATACTCCTATTATAATTCACTAGGTCATTTTTTAGTTTTGCTGTATGACACCGAAATGTTGTTATTTTGCACAACCCAGAGGTGTTATATGGATAAGGCATAGTAAAAAACCTCTTTATTCACAAAAAGAGAATTTGTCTCCTATTGAAATGAAGAGGTTTAGCTAATGAACGCAATTCGTTTCTTAACTTACTTGGATTTACTCCGAAACGCGAATGAAATAATTTTGCGAAATGATTGTAATTTAGAAAACCAACGTCGAATGAAACCTCTAATGCAGTTCGATTCGTATGTTGTAACAGAAGAGCAGCTTGTTCCAAGCGCATTCGATTCAATGTTTCTATGATAGAAAATCCGGTATTTTCTTTGAAGAGATGGGAAAGCCGGGATGATGAGACTCCGATAATTTTAGCTAACTCTTCAATTTTAATGGTTTCACGCATTCTTTCTGAGAGAAGATTGAGCGTTTCTTGGACACGAGGGTCCGTTTTTTTGGATTGATTTACAGTCAGAAGGAGCAGGATTTCACTTAATGCATTCTTGCAAAGCTCATGCCATAAATCACTGCGTTCGCGAGAATCCGATAAGACCTTTTTGAATGCACGGTAAATACGCTTGCGTTTTGAATCTGAATCAATGGATTGGATAATTAAATCTTCTAACGGTAACAAATGAGCTTCAAACAATTGAGATGAAAAATGAGCCCATACAAAATTCCAGGTTTGTCCATGGGATGTACCATATTGATGAGGTACTCCCGGTCTTAAGAGAACAACTTGGTTAGGATTACAGTAGATTGTCTTATTACGGACAGTGAAATACCCTTGACCCCCAAGCGTATACGTGAGTAGTCAGTCTTTCATACCTTGGGGCCGCTTAGTAAAATAGGTGTCCGTTTCATTGAAATAGTCAGCTATGATAATGCCTGGCTGTAAATTTTGGTATTTGGGATGTTCCACCGATGATTGAAACATTGGAATTCAACTCCACCAATTATTCATCTGATAATAGCAGCATTTCTACAACTAGATAGTAGACGATTTATATTGTTTAAACAATCAGCATAAAAATAATCTTCATAATAGCAGGATTACATGATAAATAAGCAAGATTATTACTTCATCTAATATAAAATTCAACATACACTATAGATTGAGAGATGGATGTCACTTACCATCCCATGACTTCGAGATAAAGGGTGAGAAACATGAACAATCAATTAGAAGTTCAAATGTCGTGGTGGGCCATGGATAATCTGGATGTTTTTGCAGGAAACGCACTGTCCGACGAAGAGAAAACAGCCTTAATCGCTAGCAGTGGTTATGACGGCATTAATGGATTCCTTCCTTCACCAGAGAAAGCTGATTATTGGAAGCATCTATTAGACAAGTATCACCTCTCGTTCAGTGTAAACGCTTACCCAAAATCGGTTGAGGATTTGGCTGATTTCCTAGAAAGAGCAAAAGCCTTTGGTGGTATTGGATTTATTAATGCACAAGTCATGCAACCATTCATGACAGGTCAATCTGCCATTCAGCTCTTGAAGGGAATTGAGCAACTGTCTCAAGATGCGGGAATTCCTGTTTTCATTGAAACACATAGGGGTACGATTACCCAAGATTTGATACGTACCGTTGAGTACGTCAAGGAACTAAAAACTCTGCCATTAACAATCGACTTCTCCCATTACATCGTCGCTGGGGAACTGCATACTGTTTCTCAGGAAGCGGACGAGTTATTGCTTTCATTACTTTCGAACACTTCGAGCATACATACACGAATATCGAACGGAGAGCAAATACAGATTGACCCTGGTGAGGAAGAAAATCATCCGATGTTCTCCCATTTTAAGAAATGGTGGCAATTGGGAATGAAAAATTGGATGCTTCAAGCTAATACAAATGATGTATTCCCGGTCGTAATTGAACTAGGTCCTCCCCCTTATGCAATAACAACGAATGAAGCAAGCGGAAGGAACAAAGAGATTAGTGACCGATGGCAGCAATCTCTGTACTTACAGCGTTTAGTAAGAGAATTATGGAGCACGATCAATCGATAATGGGAGGTTAACGAAAATGTCAGGAAACAGAGCTGTTGTCTATAGTAAGCCAGGTAGTGTAGAAGTGAGAAATACGGATTATCCAGATTTGGTGCTAAAGGATGGCCCAGGCGTCAATCCATTGAATGTAGGTCGCAAATGTGAGCATGGCGTCATTCTTAAAGTCGTTACAACGAATATTTGCGGCAGCGACCAACACATGGTTAGAGGTAGAACGACAGCACCATCTGGCCTCATTTTAGGTCATGAAATTACTGGCGAGGTAATTGAAGTTGGACGCGATGTGGAATTTATTAAAAAGGGAGATCTCGTCTCTGTCCCTTTCAATATTGCTTGTGGTCGTTGCAGAAGCTGTAAAGAACGAAATACAAATGTATGTCTAAATGTCAATCCGGATCGTCCAGGTTCCGCATATGGTTATGTCGATATGGGAGGTTGGGTTGGAGGGCAATCGGAATATGTGATGGTGCCATATGCAGATTTTCAATTATTAAAGTTTCCGGATAAAGAACAAGCGATGGAAAAAATCCTTGATCTAACCATGCTTTCTGATATTTTCCCAACGGGTTATCATGGTGCTGTTAGTGCAGGTGTGCGTCCTGGATCAACCGTATATGTTGCCGGCGCGGGTCCAGTAGGTCTTGCAGCGGCTCACTCTGCTCAGTTGCTGGGAGCGGCCGTTGTTATTGTCGGTGATTTAAATGCGGAACGTCTTGCACAAGCGAAAAGTTTTGGTTGTGAAACGGTTAATCTACGTGAAAATGATGACTTAGCTGGGCAAATTGATCAAATATTGGGCTCTCCTGAAGTGGATTCAGCTATTGATTGCGTAGGTTTTGAAGCTCATGGACATGGGAAATCTCATGGTGAAGCGCCAGCTACCGTGCTGAATTCAATTATGGAAGTAACACGTGCGGGAGGAAGCTTGGGAATTCCAGGGCTTTATGTGACTGGCGATCCAGGTGCTATTGACGAAGATTCAAAAATAGGTACACTAAAAATTCGTTTCGGACTTGGTTGGGCAAAATCCCATACCTTCGTTACAGGTCAGACGCCTGTCATGAAATACCATAGAGAATTGATGATGGCTATTCTTAGCGGCAGAGCGCAAATTGCTAAAGCTGTAAATGCAACACTTATTTCATTGAATGATGCTCCGAAAGCTTATCAAGATTTTGATCGAGGTGTTTCGCGGAAATTTGTTATTGATCCACATGGCCTTGTTAAATAATTAATCCCAATGAACAAAGTGGGCAGGTATAATGGAAACTACCTTGCTGCACTTTGTTCATTTTTTTTACTGTCTTCCACAATGAGTTTCAGCCTCTTCTGCATAATTCATTACGCTATATCAGCATTTACACGTCCACGGATCAACATTTGCTTATTGTCTTCCGGCCAAGGCATTCCATATGTTGGCTCATTTACATAGCTGCGGCTCTTCCGATTCCACTCGTTGATCCCGTTATTATGCAATTTTCCCACGTAAATCTTCCACATGCTCACCTCTTCAATTCATCTATATATTCAGGCATCGAAATAACACGGCTTTCCAACCGCGATTTTTCCGCGGCGAATGCAATAAGATGACTTTTAACGGAAACGTTCGCTCCAGTAAGTCCTTTTTCCTTACCATCACTTTGAACAAGGCGTACGAAGTCCCGCATAATACCCGCATCTCCGCCACCATGCCCTTCCATGTCTACGTCAAGATTAATGATCTCTGTCTCCCGAGTAATAAAGCTAGTCACTTCAATAACGTTCTTCTCCATATCTCCTCTGATTTGACCGTGTGTGCCCATCAACTTAACCGATCTGCCCCCTTCATAGGTAAAGGCACTCATAGTAAATGCGACTGTCACTTCATTTGAGAATTCCAAATTGACTACTTGGTGATCTACCACATTGTTATCGCAATGATACACACATCTTCCGTAAGGGCCTTTCTTCAATTCGCGAAGTACACCCTCATCGCTCGTGTCATTGCTGACAACCGATCGCAATACTTCTCCCACCCAATCATCTCGTTCAATATACATTCTCGGTGCATAATATGGGCATTCATCCTTAACTGGGCACCCGTCCAAACAGTATCTAGGCGCACCCTCTGGTGCATTTTCTTTACGAAAATGGGTCAATGAGCCGAATGAGGAAACTTTCGTACAGTCTGCATCAACCAACCACTGTAGAATATCCATGTCATGGCAACTTTTTGCCAGAATCATCGGGCTCGAAACTTCCGAATCCCTCCAGTTGCCTCGGACAAAGCTGTGGGCTTGGTGACGATGCTCCACATTTTCTGTATGTTGAATTGAAACGAGATTACCTATTTTGCCTTCCGTAATGATCTTTTTGATTGTCGCGAAAAAATCTGTATAGCGGAGCACATGGCAAATTGAAAATACACGGTTATATTTCTCGGCATATTCGCCCATGATTATGCATTCCGCTGGATCCGGTGACATCGGTTTTTCCAAGAGAACATGATATCCTTTCTCCAACGCCTTCTTAGCAGGCTCAAAGTGCATGTTGTCCTGTGTGCATATCAGAATAGCATCAGCAAGCTTCGGCCCTTCAAGAAGTTCCTCCCAGCTTGAAAAGCTGTTGGCATCTTGAATACTATGGGCTTTTTGAAAAAGCTCCCTTCGTTCAGGGTCAGCATCTGCAAAAGCAACGAATTGAATTTCCTCGGGATATTTCAAAGCATAGGGAGCATAGGCACCCGCACCTCTTTGCCCAGCTCCGATTAATGCTGCAGTAATT
Source organism: Paenibacillus phytorum (assembly GCF_013141715.1). Classification (GTDB taxonomy): domain Bacteria; phylum Bacillota; class Bacilli; order Paenibacillales; family NBRC-103111; genus Paenibacillus_E; species Paenibacillus_E phytorum. The sequence goes on from NZ_WHOA01000085.1 coordinate 185,775, forward strand.
TTCTTCATTCGATGTCTCTCCTTTTATCTATTTAGGTTGATCGTGAATCAAAGGTTTTGCTTAACCTAGCTCAGCAATCGGTATACAAAAAGGGAGGATAGTAGAACTACCGTCCTCCTGCAGTATTCGTATTGCAAATGGGTTGCTTTTCTTTTTTCTTAATGATTTCCTGACTGATCATGTGGTACTGTGACGGTTACAGAAGTAACCATTTTATTGCCCGCTTTGTCGGTTGCCGTGTAGGTTATGGTATAGTCGCGTCCTTTTTCTGCACGTAAACTAAATGAAGTAGCCTCAGTACCGATATTAGCCCCAATGTCACCTTGTCCGCTATCCGGTTGATCGACCGTAATGGAGGTTAACACCACAGATGCAACGTCTGATGCAGCATCGCTCGAATTCAGCGCGGCATGAATCGCCACCATTGTATGATTCGCCGGCCATATCGACGTCTTATCTAATTGAACGATTAATATTGGAGCCGTTTTGTCAATCTTGAACTCGATGGTTTTGATCGGTTCTACATTGCCTGCTAGATCCGTGCTGCGATAACCAACCGTATAGTTCCCTTCACCAAAGGCAGGAATGGAACCGGTATAGGTGATCCAACCCCCGTTATTCACTTGGTATTCTGTTTTCGCCACGCCATATACATTGTCACTTACAGAGAAGCTTACCGTTACATCCGACGTATACCATCCATTGCTGCCATTAGGTGCAGCCGGACTTAAAGTTGCGATACTTTCGGGTGCAATCTTATCAATATTGCTTATGACAATGCTAGTTACATTGGATACGTTGCCCACTGCATCCGTTCCTCTTGCATACACCGTATCATTTGCCGAAAGGACAACAGGTACAGTGTAAGCTGTCCATGTACCGCTTTCGCCCACTTTGTATTCTTTCACCGCTGCGGCTGCTGGAAAGCTAATCGTTACGGTAACGTCGTTGTTAGTAGGTGCTGTAATATCTGCAGCCAATATCGCATCCGCCGGAGGTGTCATTTCAATTTCCACGCCGTTGATTGCCACTTCAAGCAGATCAAGGGTAGCGGAGTTACCACCATCAGGAAAGTAAAGTCTTACATATTTGGATTCTGCTTGTACTGCGAAAATATTAGAGAAACCAAAGTAAGCGCCACCTGTCGGCGAAGTAACCGTGCTGATTGTATGCCAGTCTGCGCCATCTGCACTTGTCTGAATTTCAATTTTCTTCGGGGTGTTGAAATAGTTCTGGTTTGATGAGTTAAAATTAATTTCTACATTTTTGATATCAGCTTTATTCTTCAATTCAAATGCAATCCATGATGCTCCAGATCCAGAAACAGACCATTTTGAGCTGTCAAATAAAGTGCCTTCAATCAATTTACCATCAATGACTTTATCCGGTGTGTTGCTGCCTTGAGTTCCGCTAGCTGTAACCGTTGCTCCTATAGCTACATTGTCATAAGGATAAAGATCCAGATAAACCCTATTACTGGTAAATGTTTGACCATCCAATTCAACCTCAGCCCATATTGCAGCTCTTGTCAACTGAGTTACATGTTTTGGAATAGCTTTACCATTAGCAAATGTAACGATGTCACTTTCTTGTATGGCAATCGGTTGGTATTTCGTTCCCCCGTCTAGATCGACGATACCAGATTTCATCGTGACTGTTGCAGCACCAAGTCCAATTGCCCCACCTTTTAAGGAACGTCCCTCAAGTCTGTAATTTAATGCGTCATAGCTAGGAAACTCCCCGTAAACTTCCCGGTCCTCTATCCATAACGAAGCACCAATCATCGTATCTTTCACATAAATTCTGCCGTTCTTAATCGAAACGTTAAGAACATCCGACTTCTGAACTCCGTCATAGGTTCCGCTTACGGTAATAGCTGCCGTACCATTGTTTACCGCATGAACGATACCGTTAGAATCAACCGTTGCTACGTTTTGGTTACTGCTGTTAAATGATATCATTCCTTGCTCGAAACGAACTTTCAATGCGGGATAAGTCATATATCCTTCGACATTGACTTGCAATGAGTCTAATGACAATTGTTTGCCTGTCGTAATCAAATTCGTGAGCTTATACTCTCGTTGCGGACTATTCGTAACTATTTTCACGATCGTATCCACTTGGTCACGCACTACGCCGGTTAAGTCAACCGTAACGCTCGTGCCAGATTGTGTAAAGTTTAATGGTTGATCTTCGTTGAGCCATGAAATACTTGTAACATTATTATTCACTGGGCTAATGGTAAGAGAATTCCCACTGTACCCCTGTTTACCGTCTGGTCCAACCATCAGATGTAAATAAATATTGTTATCTCTGGAAGTCGCATAACCCCAGCTAGGTCCTTTACCGCTTTCAAAATTCTTAATATTTCCTTTCCCGTCATCCGTATATCCGAAGCCGCTCAAGAAATATGGCATCGTTCCTGTCGTAGATTCATGTCTTTCCGGCTTGCCTTTCGGTGCAAACCATGCTGCGAGCCCTTCACGAATATCGATAAATTCCTGCACCGATTTCGGGTATCTTGTTGCAATATCTTCTGGGCTATCCCAGTTTGGTCCCCGGCTCATCAGTGGCATCTGGTCGTTATTATCCACAAAGCCTCTGCCAGCATTCATGATCATTTCTTTTGCGACGATCCTATAATCATCTCGCCTTGCATAGTAAGGCGTGTAGTTATTTTTGGTCACAACCGATTTCCATGGTTCAGCAATGGTTCTCTTAGTCAGATTAGAGCCGCCGCCACCAGCAAACATACCGCTTGACTCAGAAGTTCTGAGGTCGGGATCACCATATTCATCCGTCCATGCATTTGAATTAATAATTATTTCATCGCTATAGTTGCGCACAATACTATACATTACGTCATAATTGGCATTAGGCATCGCCTGAGGACCATCAAAATAGAGGTATGCTGGATCATAACGTAAAATGAGATCTTCAACATTCTGCACAAACACATCGGTGGAATTATGCGCTAAACCACCACCCTCAGTTGCATAATAAAGACCAAATTTCATACCATAGCGTTTTACTGCTTCCTCATAGGGTTTAAGACCATCTATAACCTTACCATTATCATCCTTCGGCAAATACAGATTACGGATATGCAAGGGATCTGCAAATTTTGACGGCCAGTAATAATTCTGTTGTAACGATTCCACAGAAACCAAGGAGTGCCCCTCTGCCTTCGCTCGTTGCGCCCACAGGTCAGCGGAATAATTGGGGTCTACAAACCAGTTGTAAATTGGAATACAATGGCTGAGGGCTGAAACTCTTCCTTCTTCAAACCACTTGTTGGGGCGATCCTGTACTTCAATCGTGAATGCCTTTGTTGCCGTGGCACTGTCGATGTCTGTAACTTTAATAGTAAAGGAATATGTTCCCGGATCAGCATTGACGAAACCATCGATCGTTCCGTCCGTTTTCAAGGATAATCCACCCGGCAGAGCACCGCTCTGCACACTCCAAGCATAGCCCGGCTTGCCGCCGTTAGCTATAAAACGAAAAGGAGAAGCTGAAAGACTATGCTTAGTCGTATAGTTAGATACATTCCAAACATAAGGCCATTCTGTATAACCTTTTGGGAGCACATTTGTCGGCAGTCCGCTGCCTCCTTCACTGTCATCGGTGCTTAACTCACGTGTATCGATCGACAATGCACTGTTCTCACCTGTAACGGAATAAGTAAGGTTGTCTATTTTGTTGCCATTACTATCGGTAACACGGCCATAAAAACCGAAATAATAAACATTCGCATCCTGCGCAATGGCAACTCCATTAGGATTCAAATCCTCTGTGTATGTGTGCTTCATCTGCAACAGGATTTTATTCCAGCCCGCCTTCAATTTAATATTTGCGATTGTCATATCCTTCTGTACTTCAGATGGTATTGACGGTTTGGTTACCGCGATATCATTGACAAACAAACGGTGTTGTCCGCTGGATCCAAATCGAAACTGGACACTTTGCGCGGTTGGGCTGTAAACGTAGGTGTGTGCATATGCATATTTGTTCCGAGTGTCGATGCCTTTTTTCACGGTATAATAGCCGTACAAATCCTGATAATCATCGTAGTTTCTGTTCCAGAGACGATCATCAAAGTACTCCCAGCTCTTGCTGCTACCATTGCCGGTAAGGGCTTCTCCAGCTTTCGGAATAATATGTGCTATTGGTTCTGGGACTACTGGATCCGGAATGTTCCCATCGCCGTCAAAAACATTGACTTCAGTAAAGCCCAGACCCACATTCTTATTATTTTTCTGTCCGTCGTGTACAATCAACAGTTCCACCTTAGTAACACTGTTTACTGGCTGTTCAAGCGTTGCTACGCCAGGGTTCTGTCCCATTGGATCGATATTGGTGATTGATCCCGTTTGTAAGACATTATTATTCGCATCCTTTAACGTGTAGTTCACCTTTTGGACATCCGATATACCTTGCGGCCAAGCAGCATTGTTTCGGTCAAATACCTCAATTTGTTTCACTTTGATCGGTTGATTCCAAGTCAAGTTTAACGTTGGTGCAGGATCCCAAGTCGGCCAAGAAGACGGTGCGCCACCCGTATCCATCATCTGAGAAACCCACTCAGTACTCTTATTACCATCAATAGCGAATTTCGGTAACACCGATGAGGAATCCGTTCCGCTAGGGAAATTGGTAGCACTTGTTTTCCACGTGGAGCTTGCAGTCGCGGTGGCTACTCTAGCCCAGTTTCCGTCTATCGGTCTTTCAATCGTGTTGTCGGAAAGAGAATATGCATATACGCCTAACTCGCTGATACCTGTAATGCTTGGATATGGGGTGAGGCCTTTATCAATTTCAACCTTCATTTCTACCACATTTTCAAGTGCTGTAATCGCCTTGAAAACCGTTGGCTCAGCTGGATTGTTAGACGTACTATTCACTTTGATGGGGAAAGATGTTGTGCCATCGTTAAATTTAAATGTGAGGTGATAATACTGATTGACATGCCTGCCATCGCCCCATTGTGCAATCGTAACATTACTTATTTTTATAGGCGCTGACCACTTATAATTCAACCAAGGTGCATTGTCATTCTCAGTAACCCATTGATTTCTCGTGCTTCCGTCAGAAGCAAACATGGGTGGATTTGTTGAAAAAGTCGCTGATGAAGCTGTAATTTGTGCCGTCGGTGCCAAATTTAGGTTCTCTGGAATGACTGTGCCATATAAGTCGTCCGCTACTGCCGTATCAAAGGGACCAGCTAACAGCCAGCTATTTATAAACGGCGCGTTACCTGGTGCCTGCTGTGCATCTACCACTGGAACATTCGATCCAATGTTGAATATTCCCACTGCAATTGATGTTACCAGATAAAGGGAAAACATTTTTTTGACTCGCTTTTTCAGTTTCATTCCAAACCCCATTTCATTTTAATTTTTTCATTATTAGCATGGTCGCGACACTAGGCTCATTGTGAGCGTTTACAAACTTCTTTTTTTATCAAGCAGACTTCCTCTGTATTACGAGAAGGAAGTCTGCAGTGGTTGGACTCTATTTATTTGTGGCTTTCCAAGCATCAAGTTGTTTTTGCTTTTCAGCGATGATCTTGTCTGAGCCAGCCTGTTTCAATTTATCAATAAATTGCGGCAAGTACTTATCAGGATCGATGGAACCTGAAGCTAAAGCATAATAAAGCTCAGCAATAGCAGCATCGGTGTTCGCCTTTTCAGCCTTCACAGGTGTAAAGTCAAATACAAATCCTAACGCATTGGAAGGTTTGGCATTTTTATTAAGGTCTATCCACATTTGCATAGATTTTTGATCGTTCCCTTTAGCGTCACCCTCTGATAAATAAGTGAGTGTCATGTTGCCGAATTCCCAAGGAGCAAAGATTTGGTATCCGCCGTCTTTGTTCGTTTCAATCCGGTTAACATCGACTTTCTTGTAATGTTTACCCTCAACTCCCCAGACAAGTGTGTTGTACACCTCTTTGTCAGTGTTAAGAAGATTGAGGAACATCATAGCTCTTTCTTTATTTGGCGAATTTGCAGAGATGGCCGTGATCGTTGCTGAAGCTTTATCGGTTGTAAGCAGCGGCTTCACGAACTGGAAGTCATAAGACTGTATCTCTGGATTGAAGCCGGACATTCTTCCTGATGGTGTCAAGCCAGCTTCTACAGATGCTACGGAGTCAATATCGATCTGGCCCATCATAAGTGCGTTCTTTCCAGCCTTCCGATCCGCTGCGGTTTCTTTTAAGGTTGCAGCGTCTTTCCTTAAGTATCCTTTCGTATACCAATCTCTCATCATCGTTACATAAGCTTTGAATTCTGGTGTCTCATACTGATTGACAACTTTGCCTCCATCTTTTAAGTAAAGATCTCCTGGAGTCTTAGGATCGCCTAAAGTTTCCATGCCGAACATTGGCGGAGCAGTAAGAAACGGATCGATCTGTTGGCTATATTCCCACGGAATAAGATTAGGCTCGTTCTTCTTGACTGTTTCTAGGAAAGGGGTTAGATCCGATAATTTAGTGACGGACTTCCAGTCTATTTTATATTTATCCGCTACTGCTTTTTGTATTTCATAGCCGTACCCTGCGGTTGACTGTTGGAAGACTGGTACACCATAAATTTTCCCTTTTACTTTTACTGCATTCCAAAACATATCAGGAATACCGCTCTTCATGGCTGGATATTTAGTAATCAATTCATCCAATGGGGCATAAGCGCCATTCGCAACATTTTGAAAGTAATTGTTAAAGTTTCCTGCTGTCCAGACAAGATCGTAGGGCTCGCCAGAAGCCATGACGACTTTCATTTTCTCTTCGTAAGCGCCCCAATCAATGAGCTTAAAGTGAACCTTTGCGTTAATTTTCGGCTGAATAAGCTTATTCACGGCATCTTCTACGGTCTGCAAATCCTTCTGTGGCGAGTTCGGGAAGTAATACGTAAGCTCAACAGGCGCTAATGGAGTTGCTGTGGGTTGAACCGCCGCATCCGTAGCTTTCGGTGCAGGAGTTGCAGTCGTCGTCGTTGTATCCGTTTGTTTTCCACATCCAGCGAGTGCGATAGAGAAACCAAGACTCAGCACACCAAGTGTCTTTGCCATCTTCTTCGTTCTGTTCATTGTCAGACCTCCATATTTGTTTATATATGCTATACGGGCCCAAGCCCGATAAAGCCACACCTTAAGATTTCACTGCGCCTAGCGTAAGTCCTTTGACGAAATATTTCTGCAAATAAGGGTAAGCAAGTACGATCGGCCCCACTGAAATGATACATGTTGCCATCCTGGCTGTCTCGTCGGGTTGGGCGGCTGCCGCCTTCGCAGTCAAAGCATTCCCTTGGAGGAAAGCGATGTTGTTCATAATAGACTGAAGTAGAAACTGCAACGTGTACAGCTTGCCGTCCTCAATGAATAATGCCGCAGTAAACCAGTCGTTCCAAAGAAAGACCGCAGTGAAAAGACCGATGGTTGCGAGCACTGGCGTCGATAGAGGTACCACCAGCTTGATAAAAGTATGAAACTCACCCGAACCATCTATTCTTGCAGACTCTATAATCGATTCTGGAATTGAGGCTTTAAAAAAATTCCTCATGATAAGAACATTGACCGATGAAACTAAGTAAGGTACGAAAAGCACATATAGTGTATCTTTCAGGTGAAGATACTTTGAGAGCAGAATATACCATGGTACTAATCCTCCGTTGAACAATAAGCAGAATACAACTAAGAAGGACACGATATGCCTATACTTCACTTCATTTCTTGAAAGGCTATATGCAAACAAAGACGAGATAATAAGATGCAATAGTGTACCTGCGAGTGTAACGATGATGGTGACAAGGAAGGCTCTGATTATGGGTGAGTTCCCATTAAGTATGAATTGGTAAGCATTCAGACTAAATTTCAAGGGAATGAGATGATAGCCGAACTGGAATATAGACTGCTCGTCTGATAAGGAGATGGAAAGTACAACAAGCAGCGGGATCAGACATAGGGTGCAATACACCATAAAACTTAAATTAATTACAGTGCTGGATATCGTAAATCGTTTGTTCATTCTATCATCCTCCTAAAACAATGCGCTGTCACGATCATAGAGTCTGATCAAAAAGTTTGATGCAAGAACCAGGACAAATCCAACGCATGATTGGTACAATCCTACAGCAGAAGACATCCCAAAATCGCTCATACTTTTCAAAGATCTGTAAACATAGGTGTCGATTACATTCGTGGTACTGAACAATACGCCTGACTCCTTGGGCAGGTTATAGAACAGTCCCCAATCCCCAAATGCAGCGTAAAAGATTTTCCCAGCCTGAAGAAGCAGTAAAGTGAGCGTGATCGGTACCAGCATGGGGATTGTAATCTTGATGGCTTGTTGAAACTTATTTGCCCCATCCATTTTCGCAGCTTCATAATACTCGGTGGAAATCCCTGCAATTCCTGCCGCAAAAATGACCGAGAAGTAACCGATGTTCTTCCATACATAAGCCGCAGGTATGATAAACCGCCAATAGCCGGGTTCTGAATACCACAGAACAGGCTCAATTCCAAATGCGTTCAGAAAACTGTTTATAATTCCTTTGTCCATGCTTAGAAAAGAGAATAATAAATATTCAGCTACCACCCAAGACAAGAGATATGGAAGCAATATGATGCTCTTATAAGCTCCTGCAAGAATGCGATTGCCTATCTCGTTAATCAGAATGGCAATGATGAGCGATAAACCGATACCTAGTACAATAAAGATTAGGTTATAGAAAATTGTATTAAATGTGATTTGAAAAATAGCATCCGACTTGAATAGAAACTTAAAATTCGTGAATCCAATCCATTTACTCTTGAAAATCCCTTTAATCGGATTATACTCTTCAAAAGCGATGACAACGCCCAACATAGGCAGGTAATACATGACAAGAATGTAGATCAGCCCGGGAAGCATCATAAAGTAAAATGTCTTATTCTTAACAAGCTCTCCTATTACAGGTATAGAGTGACGAACTTTTCCTCGTTTTTTGATTTCGTGTTGCAATGTAACATTACTCATTGGCATTCTCCTTAGCTAGGCAGTCTGAATTATTTTGGTAGCCCCATCATAAGTCTCGTCTATCCAAATTGAAAACAATAAAAAGGGATAAAACTACAATTTTTATAAATTGGATGGCTACAAAAATTAACAAAACTCTAAATAATAAACCTTTAACGGCTTTATTATTGAGATTTTGAGGTGGATATAATACATTAGGTGTACGTAAGAGGACGAAAATGTGAGACGAGGGTGGTCAATATGAATAACGTGGTCTCTATAAGTAAGATAAGTATCTATAAAAAATTATTAATTTCATTTATAGCTATTATCACGTCTTTGATATTTGTACTTTCTTCCTTGCTTTACTACAACTACACCACTTCAACCACATCTATGGTTAAAGGCATGAACGAGAACATTTTGTCCAAAATCAGCTACAGTTCGGTCTACATGGACAACCTCGCTAAGAATTTTTGTAAATCACTGTCCCTCAACAACTATATCATCGCTTTTGCAAATAGTAACAATGAAGATATTCTAACTTTTGGCAGCGCTATCAGGACTCTTGATGCGCTCACGCTCCCCAACACGTACATTCATTCCGCTTATATCTATAATAGGAAGCTTGACACTTTCATTTCAGCGCCAGGCACATTTTATTACAGCTCCGAATTCTTTGACCAAGAAATTGTTCGAGCTTTACATGGGGCCGAGCAAAAGAAGCTACCGATTCTTTATCCCATTCCACGTAAAATCACAAATCCAAATGGCACCCAGACGAAACTCACAAATGTCTATACGTATATTTTGTTAGATACGAGCGACAATCAAGCAAACTTTAATAATGCCATCGTTCTAAATGTTGATGCGGACTGGTTGAGATTGACGATCACTTCCTTGGATAATAAAATGAGCAGCGATGGCAATGAAATTATGGTTGTAGATGATAAAGGGGTCGTCATTAGCGAGTCGTCCCCAGATATGTTCATGGAAAATATTGCAGATCAAAACTACATGCATCAAATCCTTTCTTCAACAGCTCCTTCCGGCACGATCATCGATCAGCTTCATCAAAAAAAAGTGCTTGTCTCCTATGTATCTTCCGAGATATTAAGGTGGAAGTTTCTGAGTATTACACCGTATGAGACTGTTTTTTCCGCAGTGAGAAGAAACACCTATATCACCTTATTATTCTGTCTTATCGTACTACTCTTAGGCGTGTTCTTTGCCTTTCTCGCTTCAAGAAAGCTTTACCAGCCCATAGGTGCTCTCATCAATAAAACGAATGATTTGGAAACTATGCAGCGTGACAACACTCCCGTCCTAAAGAACGATTTCCTAAAAAAAGTGATAAACGGGCACGTTATTCTTTCCTCAGAGCGCATGGCTGCGAAAGAACAAGAGCTTCTTATTAATTTGAATTTTAGAAATAAGCTGTTTCTGTATCTTTTGAAAATTGATTACTATCAAGATTTTATAGCGAAGTACACGGATAAGGACCGTTCGATTTACAAGTATGCTATTGCAAATGTAGCAGGAGAAGTTACTTCACAGCATTATAGTAATGAAGTGATCGATATTGGAGCCGACCAATTAGTCGTTCTGGTGGACCTTACTGATTCACCTGATGCTCCAGACATCTTGTATGAAACTTTTGAGAGCATCGTGGCTGACATTCAGAGCCATAGCCATCAGTACTTTGACTTATCCTTATCGGCATCGCTTGGCTATGTTGTAGATTCAGCAGAACATATCAAGCAGGTCTATGAAGAAACATTGGGCCTTTCCATGTACAGATTGAAATATGGGCACTCTAGCATTTTGACTCCAACACTATTGCAAGAAGTAAACGATGTTGCCTTTATGTTTCCGGCTGCAAAGGAAAAACAGCTTATAGACGCTCTTAAGCTAGGAAATGGTGAAACCGCAAAGGAATTATACCGAGACATGATTAGAACTATGGAGCATGCCTCTTACGGCAACATTATCAATTCTATTATTTATCTGAGTTACTCCCTCCACACTTCCATGAATCAGATCGTCGAAGGGTCACAATCGAAGCTAAATTCAATCTCCATTGATTTTCTTAAACATGTTACGGGGCTGGAGACATTGGATGAGCTCGAGCGATCATTTTTCAGTTTGTTCGATGACATTATTCATTTAAAAGAAGGTGCCAAAGACAAAAAGAAGAATGAGATCGTCAGCACAGTGGTAGACATGATTCAGAATATGTATCCCGATAAGAATCTTTCCCTAAGTAGCTGCGCAGATGCGTTGTCCATCTCTTCTGTGTACCTCGGCAGGCTGTTTCGGACTTCAACTGGTAAATCGGTAGCCGAATATATAACAACTGTACGTATGGAACATATGAAGCATTATTTAGAGCAGACTAACCTGCCTATTAACGATATTCTAGAGAAATGCGGCATTGAGAAGTCGAATTACTTTTATACGACCTTTAAAAAGCACTTCGGGGTTTCGCTGACAGAATACAGATTAAAGGATGTTAAAGTAAACCAAGACAGAAACACTTCCATTTAGTCGGTAAAGAGGACCCTTCCAAAAAGATTTGCTGTTTCCGGATTGAGGTGTATAAATTGGTAAATACTATCAAAAATGATGATAATTGAAAATAAGAAAAGAGCCATGGCTAACTCACATGTTAGGCAATGGCTCTCCTGCATTATATTAAATCTGTCTGCTTTATAGTTACACTGTATTGCATGGAATTGTTGTTTTCTTGTCATGATTGATTAGGACATGTTACACTATTCTGAGCTAATCATCAGGAGGCATGCAGACGATGAAATTCTTAGAAGATGTAGAACTACATGAAATCCCCTATCGCTTCAGCTATCGCAAGATAACGACTGAGAATTATAAAGGATTCTACCATTGCCATCAGGGTATGGAATTTTTATATGTGCATCAAGGCACTGGGCAAATTGTGGTAAATAGCAAAGTCTACACGATTCAGTCTGGCACCTTCCTCTACCTGCAACCATATCAACTACATCACATTCAAGTTGAAGTTCGTCCGGATGCCCCATTCGAACGAACGATTATCTCCTTAGAGCCCTCTATATTTGAACCCTATTTCGCTTCATTTCCACACTTGAATGCTTATTTTCAGCATTTATGGAAAAATGAACTCGAAGAGCAGGTTCTCCAGCAAATTGATAATAATAGCTTTATCAGCCAATTATTTCAGCATCATCATGCAGGGTTTTCCAAATACCAGCTCGATGCCAAACAGCAAAATTTCGCTTTACTCCTGCTGCAGATTTTTCAATTTCTCTATGCAAAAGGATTTGGAAATCCTATTGAAAATGGAAATGGATTAAATCCACAAAGACAGCTTCGTTATTCTGAAAAAATCATGAATTGGCTAGAGGGGCATTATGCCGATGAAATTTCACTCGATACGTTAGCGGATCATCTGCATATATCCAAATATTATGTATCTCGTATCTTTAAACAAGAAACAGGCGCTACGTTGATGGATTATATTCTCGCCAGACGTATCAGACAAGCTTGTCTGTTATTAATAACAAGCAACAAAGGAATTGAGCAGATCAGCATTGAGGTGGGGATGAACAATTTCCCTTATTTCTGCCAGGCTTTCAAAAAGCTTGTAGGCACAACACCGATGAAATACAGAAAAAAACTGCGTTAGCTTATTATTCCAAAATGTCTCTTTTTCAAGAGTACCTTTCCACTCATCTACTCGAAATAAATATTCGACATACCCCATTTTCTATCACCACTACGCCTTATTAACAAGGCACGACCTTCACCATCCAATATTATGGCCCGTACCGAGATTATTTGCTCACCCTTCGGGGAATCACATATTTTCGTTCCTTCTCTCTTATTTAAGAGAGCTTCATATTGACCTGTCGTAAACCATGTGACGTGCTCCGTTATTGGAGGGTATGGTTAAAAGTTTGGTGCGAGGGCAGGTAAATAGAAATCTATTCAAATACAGATAAACAGTTGGTCAAATCCAAATCTGTGGAGTGATTTCGGACATATAAGCTGCTAATCTGAGGATTGCAGGGAACGAGGAACCGCTATTTTTGTGATTATGTCGATGCAGGGCAGGTACGCGTAACGTGGGGACGCTATTTTGGCCTGTGATTGGTCATGAGATGGATGCACTCCTTTATTGGAGTATATTGTAGAAAGTTGAGTGCGAGGGCAGGTAGATAATCAAGAATATGTTCACAGGTGGGTGAACATTAATTATTTGGCTACTTGGTAGAAGGAGCGGTTATACTGGAGAATCGACACGAAATGGACGGTTGAGCGGTTTAAGATATGGGACTGGTTGGGTTTGGTTTTCGGGAACCGAAAACCGCGTTCTTATGTGGTTAAAAGAGGCTGACTCAAAGGTTAAAACCTAGCGAGCAGCCTCTTTTTTGTTCCGATACGGAGCGAAATCTAACAGGAATTCCTCCCGTTAATTTGGCGTTAATTGTTCTAAACGGTCATCTAACTGGAAAACCTCCCTCTAACTTTT
>NZ_WHOA01000086.1 GCF_013141715.1 Paenibacillus phytorum
ATTAAACGTATGGGAAGGAGTCAGGAGGCAAAGCGAATCGCCAGGAGCTTTTTAAGGCATTGGATGCATTAAGAGAGGGTGATACATTCGTTATCTACAAACTGGATCGATTAGCCAGAAGCACCCAGCAGCTCTTCGAGATTCATGAGGATATCACGAAACGGGGAGTTCACTTCGTCTCATTAACGGAAAACATCGACACATCGAACGCAATGGGAGAGGCTATGTTCGGGATGATTGCGGTATTTGCTCAATTTGAGAAGAGCATTATCCAGGAACGTACCAAAGCTGGCTTGGAATCAGCTCGTAAGAAGGGCAATATTGGCGGTAGACCAGCACTAACGGAAAGCAAAAAGCGAACCATTCTTTCACCTGATTAAAGAAGGTCACAATGTAACAGAAAATGCCAAGGAGCAAGGAAGCGGCAGGAGCACGATTTATAAAATAATTAATTCCGTAAAAGACGTATAAACTTTGTAAACTAAAAAAAAAAACCACTCGCATAAGCAAGTGGTCTTTAAAGCGTCATTCATATCTCGGAAAGTTATTGAATCCAAGGGGACACATGCACATCTGCCATGACCGGAACTGCGGGGTTTAGAAGTACCAGTCACCGTAGAAGTTAGGCTCGCCAAAACCGTAGAAATAGACCGTAAAGTCCAATTCCTCAGGCTGATACAGATACGCTGTGCCGGTAGGTGCGTTATTCACCTTGTGCGGCATAGTATACGTTTTGGCTGCTTTTCCGATAGTCTCATGGCGAAGACTTTGCCATTATCAGAAAGCCACAGGATTTTAGCACTTTTCCAACCTACCATGTCAGATCTGTAACCGTAACTTTAGAAGTGGAACCGTGCACATCTGAACCGGTTCGATCGCCTATTTGTTGTATCTATGTCGAATTCCTATACACTGACACAGCCAACGTTGCGTTCCTATTGGCGCGTTGTGACGGGAGGCAAATGGACTTTTCCGGATGATCGGTTCATACCTTTAAAAACAAGTAACCCAAATAGGAAAAGAGGTCTGAAGGTGCCTATACCCGTTCTTTATAAGAAAATGGAAGTGGATGGACTCTCCATTTTTTATCGTGAAGCCGGCAATCCCAAGAACCCTGCCCTTATTCTCCTTCATGGATTCCCCAGCTCTTCCCACATGTTCAGAGACTTAATTCCTTTGTTGGCCGATAGGTATTATGTCCTTGCGCCAGACTATCCCGGTTACGGGAACAGCAGTATGCCCGCTGTGGATTCTTTTTCTTACACCTTCGAGAATATATCCCTTGTAATCGAACGGCTTCTCGATAATCTTCGCATTCCTAGGTACATCTTGTACTGCCATGATTATGGCGGCCCAATAGGGTTTCGCTTGGCCGTACGCCATCCGCAACGTATTCTTGGATTTGTGATCCAGAATGCAGTCGTTAACGTGGAGGGATTAGGTCAACCATTTGACCTGTTCAAAGCACTCTGGGCGGATCCAAGTCCGGAGAATAAAGCTGCCTTTGCTAGTTTGGTTACCCCAACCTTCACCAAAAAACAGTACCTTACCGGCGTTTGTCACCCTTATCTAATTAGTCCGGATGGTTACTCCATGGACCAATACTTTCTAGACCGTCCGGGGAATTCGGAAATTCAGTTGGCCTTGGGTTATGACTACCGGAAGAATGTAGAACAATATCCGCGCTGGCAGCATTATTTACAAACTTTTCAGCCGCCTACTTTGGTGGCATGGGGGAAAAATGATTTTATTTTCACGCTTAATGGAGCTTATGCGTTCAAACGGTTTGTTAAGGAAGCCGAAATATATATGTTATGCGGAGGACACTTTGTCCTAGAGGAAGCACACTACGCGATCGCTGATTTGATCAAAGGTTTTTATTGGTCGTAAATACGGCATCTAGCTTCCGTTATGGACTGGCCATTTCTTGAAACTCCCCAGAACCAATAATAACAAGGAATGCCAATCATTTTGTATCCCGAAACCATCCCGCCAATACTACTCCGCGCGTCATGACTAACAGGTCATGGGGGGTGAAGATCAGGTAGATTCGGCAGAACGAAGGCTGGAGCCATTTTTTTAAAAAAGGTATGCCAACGGATATGTCGCGTGGCTGAAAAACTGGATATGGTGAGAATGTTCAAACAGACTGAACTGACGAACTTCCGAATGTACAGGTCTAAAGTTAGAAATATATGGAAACATATGTACCATCAAACGATGGGGTGGGCGGCGTAAAGTAATAATTTTTTCTATGAAATACGCTATGCCGAACAATGGCGGCATTGGTCTCACAGGCTTAGAGGAAGCACCTAAGTCCAGAAAGAATAGCTAGGTTGTAAGGGACTTGGAAAGCAAGGGACGTTGCAACAAGGGCTGTTACCCGAAACGGTTGTTATAAGGCACATGCCAAAATACATTAATCCTTGTGAGGGCAGGGGCACGACTGATGAATCTCCTGTAATGGGAGTGGAGGAACAGCCCCAAGTCTAACTGAAAAGAAAAATTGTTTTCCAAGCGTGAATTGCACCGATCAGGTAGGAACGTGGGGACATCAATGGATGCCACAGTGCAAGCTACTAGGATGACAAACCGTCAATATCCTTGAGTAACGAGGAACTTATGATTTAGTAAATTCAGTTAGAGGGAACGCCGGATGCCGGGAAACTGGCACGTCCGGTGTGGAGCAGGGGAAAAGCTGGAGATGACATCAAATGCTTGCCTATTGCAACCGATAGTTGAATAATAACGCATGAAGGCAGCCAGATCGGCTGCCTTTTCTCAACTATGTGGCAGTATATTGTTGCAAGCTGCTTTTGATATATGGAAGGGGGCCGACATTTGCGGTCTTTTATCTAAGAACTCTATCTCTTAGATAACCGGTACTTGAGAGGTGGAATCCCCATCTTCTTTCGAAAAACCCAATAAAAAACTAAGATCCTCGAAACCAACCTCGTGTGCGATTTCCGCGATTTTTCCGCTGGTCGTTTCCATCATTCTGCAAGCTTCCTTGATTTCAATGTCATGGCTTATATTCCACGAATGTCTTTTTCGTGTAGGTTTTAAATTTGGCAGTGAAAGAAGGAATGCTCATGCCGCACAGACGGCTCAATTGATCCAGGCTGAACGGCTTGTTGTAGTGCTGTTCGATTAGGGAGATGACGGACGCAATCCACTGTTCATACGTATAAGCTAGAGTTGGGTGAGGAGTCCCGTGCGCAGCATAAAACCGGCTTATTTGAACCAGACATTCGATAAAGCGGGTCTTAATCACCAGTTGATATCCTGTCTCGCACTCTTTTTCCTCCCAGTAGAGGGAATCGAGATGGTTTCCAAATAAGGTTTTATGAAGTCCTGTCAGCGTGACATGAGGATAAAACGTGGCGTTTTTTCGCAAAAACGGTGCAATGAAAAAAAATCAAGAAAAGAGGGAATTTCGCACAACGCATTTAGTTCCCTATGGAGCAGCTCCAGCTTAAAAAGAACATTGTAAACGATCGTCTCTTTCTGCAGTGCGCCTTTATAGCTGTGATAAAAATCAAAAAGGAGTTAAACTCAACGTAGGGACGAAGCTTTCAATTTGAAGCCGTTCATACACGTATCCCAAGCTGGGTTAAATCCACTCCAGTCTTCTCCTTTCGGTAGGAGCACCGAGCTAATTCCACCCAGCCCCCAATCCTCGTAAATCACGTCTTTGCGATCTTCCTGGTGGTTATTCACGATCAGAAGATGGAACTTTCCATGCATCAGCCTTTTTAATGCTGCGTGTAGCTCCTGCGCTTCATTTCTTTTCGAATTGGTTCTAATAAAAAGAATCGGTTGACCTTGAATAGTTCTCAAAAACCGATCTACGCGTCGATTGAGCTTTTGTTTAAACGCGGGATAAGCTTCCCGCCATCGCTCCGCGGTGAGATAAAGAGGAAAGTCATGGAAAGATATAACGTCATTTGCGTTATCTCTTACAACAAAGCATTCATTGGTAGTGCCAATGAGTTCAAGCTGGCTAAGTTCCATAAATCCGTTGAAACGATGATCTATCAAACGAACCACTCCGCCGATCGAATCGGAAACAAACCAATCTAAGGGACCCGCATATTTTCGTAAGCCCAGTCTTTTAAGCTGAAATGCTGTTTGACATGTGGAACCCAGACTAATGTAGGCCTTATAACCACCTAGGGAATCGCGCCATTTCATAACTTTCACTCCCGTCTCAACAACTGATCTCCTCCACAATGACGAGTAGAATTAAAGTATGCAAATGTTAAAATTGCGCTTGCAAACATACGACGTAATGCGAAAGTCTTTACTGACAGACAACTTGTATGCAAGTTTAGCCTCAGCATAAAGGTTGAGTAACCGTGGGGTCGCTCCGCTAACCGTCAGGCAGTTTGAAATATTTACGATAAATGGAGGGTTTTGTCCGTTATTAACGAATCCGCAGCTGAATCTATAACGAAATAAAACAAGTTTTTAAGGGGCTTGTTTTGCCTCAACAAAAAAAACCTCCTTTGACAAGCGGTTCAAATTAATTTCAATTATCTTTTCTAGAAAGTGTCTGAGTACCGCTAGTAGCGTTGTTATGTGCGAAAAACGCGAAGCACTACCGTTTTTTACTAATTTTTTTGCTAAGTTTTTTATTACTTTTTACACTATGAAGCCCCAATCCTGGTCCACCAAAACCAAGACCTGGTGCAAAACCAAATCCTGAACTTGGTCCACCCAAACCGAGACCTGGTGCAAAACCAAATCCTGAACCTGGGAGACCTATGCCAGGTATCATTGCCATTACATCCTCCTTCATTACTTTATTAAAGAACACGCTAAATCTTATGTATAATGAAATATCTTTGCTTGTATGTTTGCCCTTTTTTCTGTGCAAAACGGTTTTAATGCTATAACTACGGGATACTCTCTCAATCCAATCGCTTTCGTTTTTTCGGCCCGGTTATCATTGATGGTAAATTTCTTAAACGAAGAAAATACACTTTTATGCAACGTTGATTTTACGCAACTGGGGAACAAATTGAAAAAAACAAAGCTGACAATCCTAGCATATTGCATATCTATGGAGTATATGAGAACGATAAATTAGTAAGTGCAGCATGGATGTACCTAGATGAAGGGACGTCATTTGGAAGTTTATGGGGTGGCACAACATTGTCGGAATATCGAGGGCGAGGATTTTTTACGGATTTGGTGCTGTACGATCTCAAAAGGCATGGTCCGAAGGCTATTCATTTTTAACTGTCTTCGAACCGAATTTCGTACTATGGCTCTAAGCTTTTGCTTTTCAAAATAATCTTCACCTAAGTCTACATACATCTCTTTTCTTGTGAGCAGATAATAAGCAATTCTTAACATGGATATTTGCGGACAAAAAGAGTCCTGTACTTCTGCCAAAGGCGGAAGGGCGGTAACCAGGCTTAGAGACGAAGAAGTGATCGAACAGATTCCCGAAAAATTCGAGTAGACAAAGTAATATTTATAAGCAAAGAGGGCAAATCGTTGAGCACCCTTTCGGGATGATAAAACGTCACTGGGGCTATTCCCAGTCCTTTACTCTACAATACGTAATTATATTTATCAATTTATTCCTCATGACGACCCAAATTGTGGGATTATATCAGAATTATATATAAAAAGCCATGACATATGTCCAATCAATGACTATGTACCGAGCGTATGATTATACCGTAATGAAAATTCACTTGAGGGGAATGAGTAAATATGAGTGGTGCAAGTTGTGCAGGTTATGGTAACAACGCAGCAGCTGTTTTGGTTCTTTTTATTCTTTTGGTTATTATCTTAATGACTTTTGCATTTTAAACCAACATTACAAAAAAACAAAAACGGTCTTATCGCGAAATAGATGCGAATACAGACCGTTTTTTTTCGTTGTTTAAATGAGGGTGACGAGTGAGGTTATGGTGCAAGTTGTGCAGGTTATGGTAACAGCGCAGCAGCTATTTTGGTTCTTTTCATTCTTTTGGTTATCATCACATCAGCTTTTGTATGGTAATTTCTTAATCCAACATCACAAAGAATATCGAGGAAAACAAAAACGGTCTTATCGCGAAATAGATGCGAATACAGACCGTTTTTTCTCTTTGTTTAAATAAGGGTGACGGGTGAGTTGGGTGCTGGCTGGTAATATCAATATATGGTCAAGTGGATGGTTCCGCACTAGGTCGATACCCCCATTTCGATGCCCATTTCAACTATTCCTTCCAGCAAGCAGCTGTAGCCGATCCGATATCCCACCACTTACCGCCACGATGTTGATACCGCTCAAGAAAACTTATTTCTTAAGCATGACAAAAAAGTTCCAAGAAGAGTGAACAAGCTTTATAAACTCCATTTATTCGAGCTTGTCGGGCTATAATGATACCGGAGAGGAAAATAGTAGCTTTTACAAAAGTAAATATCATTAACGAACTTTATTTTCTTGAATCACAAATGATCAAGGGAAATAAAGTTCGTTAGTGAATGTTTACTTTTGCGAATATTCACTTTTTTATTTTTAGGGGGTTCGTTGATTAATGAGGAATATATCGGATGTATTATAAGGAAACTCAATGTGTAAAGTTTTTTATTTCAATTTTAGATGCCTTCCTATCTATATAAACTTCATGTACACTTATTGGTAGAAAGTACTTTACTCATGGAGATGGAAGGGACGGGTGGAATCTGATGAAAATGAGCGGCAATACGGTTCTTGTTACGGGCGGGTCATCCGGCATTGGCTTCGAATTTGCAAGTCAGCTGCTTAAGCTCGGGAATACCGTTATTATCACGGGACGGGATCAAGCGAGGCTTGATGCGACTAAGAAAAAGCTGCCAACGGTACATACGTTTCAGAGCGATGCGGGAGATCCTCAAGCGATTGCAGCATTGTATGCTGTGGTGGTGAAGCAATTTCCCAAGCTCAATGTCTTGATCAATAACGCAGGGTTTATGCGAAAAATAAATCTTCATGCTGCGGGTAACGACCTGGAGGATTTGAACAGCGAGATCGAAACGAACCTCAGTGGTCCGATCTGGATGGTGCAGCAATTTTTATCGCATCTGAAAACGCAAGAGTCGGCTGCGGTCATAAATGTCTCATCAGGCCTTGCGTTCGTGCCTCTTCCGATCTCGCCTATTTATTGCGCAGCGAAGGCCGGCATTCATTCCTATACACTTTCGCTCAGAGCACAGCTTAAAAACACCAAGGTCAAAGTATTCGAGCTGGCTCCGCCGTTGACAGAAACTCCGCTGGTGGATACATTCGATCCGGCAGATTTGACAGGTTCAAAGGCGATGCCAGTCGCTGACATGGTGAGTTTTGCGATCAAAGGAATGGAGAGAGACCAATACGAAATCCGGCCCGGCCAAAGCAATGCTTTAAAAATGATGAACCGGATAGCACCGAATTTTATTTTTAGCCAGCTCAGTAAGACTGTTGACCACATGCTGGGCCAGACAAAATAGTAAGTCATAGAAAAAAAACCTCATCATTCAAGCTCAGCTCCTTCGATCCGATAAGCATCGACGGCTGGAGACATTCCCAGATCTAAAGTGAACTGCTTTTTTGTGGAAAGAGACAGCCATGACAACGACCATATAGTGATATTGCCAGCCACGCCAGGCCAGCCATATTCAACACTACTCACTCGTCACCCCAACACAAGAAAAAAACGGTCTATATTCGCGTCTATTTCGCGATAAGACCGTTTTTGTTTTTTTTGTGATGTTAGTTTAAGGAATTACCATACAAAAGCTGA
>NZ_WHOA01000087.1 GCF_013141715.1 Paenibacillus phytorum
ATTAATCGAAGATTAAAACTAAATAATGATTGTGTTAAAAACATGTTTGGTAAGAAATAGTGATTACTTCGTTAACGGGCAGTTTAATTACAAAGATGAACAGCAGGGCACTCCTCGAAGTAGAGTGCCCTGCCACAAAAGTGTTTTTGACTACATGCAACATATTATTACAATAGTAGAAATAATTAACTTAGTTTTTGCGCACCTTTGAACCATACGGCTTTAATGGATAGGGTATCCGAGATATTGGTTGTCGGATCGCCATTGACCAGTACAAGGTCAGCGCGCGCACCTTCAGCAATACGCCCACGATCATTAAGACCGAACCGACGGGCAGGTTTCGAGGTAGCCGACTGAAGCGCTTCTATCGGAGTGAACCCGGCCGTAACCAGCAATTGCAATTCATGATGTACGCTGGCTCCATGAGCAAGGCCGCCAAGATTCGGAACGGGAACGGGAGCGACATCCGTCCCGACCAGAATATCCACACCGGCACTGTGAAGATCCATCACATTTTTAAAGCTATTTTCCATTTTGCCTTGCGGGAAAGTATTGAAGCTAGAGTTCAAAATATCGATCCATTCCGGACTTAATTTGGAATGAACACGAGGGTCATTCGCCAATTCCGATGCTGGGTTCCCAAGAATGGATGAGTTCAACACCAAGCACGGTGTAACAAACGCGCCAGAATCGACGATGGATTGCACTAACTCCGACGTATACTCGGGCCTGTCGATAAACAGGTGGCCCAATCCGTCCACTCCAAGATCGATGGCGGTTTGCGAAGAATGAGCAGTCAAGACGTGGGCGATGACGACTTTATCGAACTTATGGGCTTCTTCCACAGCTACTTTTAGAATCTCGTCGCTTAAAACAGGCAGGCCAGGGGCACCCATGACTGTTCCTTCTTCAATCATGATTTTTATATAGTCGGCACCATTCTCCACCTGGGTATGCACATGTTTAATCGCTTCTTCCACCGTCGTTACTTGCGGCACTTCTTCGTGATCGTGGGCGTAAGCGGCTAGCATAGCTTCCCGGTCTTCCTTCGATAACTTCTCCAATTCCTTTAATACGAATTCTGGAATCTCATCCCCATCTGGCAGCAATTCATCCGGGTGACCACCCGGAGCGGTGACTGCCGTGCCTGCAGAACGGACATCGGCGACGTCATCCATATTTTTCAATTGGATCGCGCGTCCTCTTTCCGTAAAATCACCGTTCATTTCGAGTTCTGTCGTCACGCCGAAATTTAATGCATCTCGTAATCCACCGATGGAAGTGTGGACATGCGCATCAATCAAGCCGGGCAATAATGTTGCATCCTCAGCATTGATGATTGTTGCATTCGCCGGAATGTCGCCACCCACCGCAATAATGGTTTCCCCTTTGATGACAATACTCCTTGACTCGATCACTTTTTCACCATCGAAAATACGCGCATTCGTAATAGCCGTAACTTTTTCTACAGGAGAGCTTTGGACTGCATTCTTCATTTTGTTATTCCTCCTTGGAGTTGTTACTAAATCACTTCGGAGTATAACTGTTAGATGACTAACTGTCAATAAACTAATATTCATTTGACATGAAAGCTGGATCTCTGTATAGTTTATTTGCTTACAGTTAGCTTTCTAACAATATGGGGAGGTACGATCATGAAGCCTCGCAAGGATACGCCTTATCTGGATTTGTTTCAGATTATTGGCCTTAAGTTAAAGAAAAAAGCGGACGAGAGCATAAAAGAGTTAGGGTTAAACGCTCAACAAGGAAAAATAATTGGCCATATCTACGAGAACCAAGAAACTGAATTAATTCAGAGGGATCTTGCCGATCGGTTTCATCTGAGCGGGGCTAGCATTACAAGTATGCTTCAAGGTCTTGAGCAAAGAGGATTCATCGAGCGGAAAATCCCAGCCAATAATGAACGGCAAAAAAACATTTATGTTTTACCAAAGGCCGTTGAATTGATTGAAGACTTTAATGACTCCTTCCAAAAGGTGGAGGACGAAATCGTTCAAGTCCTTTCCGAAGAAGAGAAGCAAACCTTAAAGGAATTGTTGATCAAAATTAATGAACGCTTTTAATTGCGGTTGGAATCTACCGCGAAGGTCGCTTGGAGTTCCTTGTTTCATTAGGCTATGTAATACTGTCCAATAAGCGGAGAATAAAAGCTCAATAGTGACTACGACGATTGATTAAGCTCCCTCGGTGAACGATAGCACAATTACAAATAGGCTGCCAGCATCAG
>NZ_WHOA01000088.1 GCF_013141715.1 Paenibacillus phytorum
ATTACGCTAACGGGTAACAGTAGCTTCATAAAGACAAGTTTAAAAGGGAGTTGTGTATGTTATATGCAAAGAGCAATAATTGTTAGTTACTTGACCGACAAAAAGAATAATTTAGAAGAATTAAACGAATTGTTATCTCAGGGATGGAAAGTTGTTAGTCAAAGTTCTATGGGAGGTGGAGGAGTACATACGGTCCATTCTCTCGTAATACTCGAAAAATAGCTATATTACGCTAACGAATACCAAAACAGGCTACCGCAGATTTATTCTCGGTAGCCTGTTCCGCTAACGGGCAGGATTATGGAGTGAAAATCTAAGATAAAGTAAATCTTGTTAAAATACTCTACCAACACTCCGTTACTTACAACATATTTAAATAGAAAAAATCATAGTATTTAAGTATTCAATCTTTTTGAGAAGGAGCGTACTTTATATTGAAGAAAATCTTAATTACCGTTGGCATTTTCGCAGTTGCTATTAGTGGTGTATCAGTCATAGCTATGGCGGATAGTTCTACGCATAATTCGATTTCTTACATTACCACCTCAAATACAACATTAGATACTAAGAATGATACACCTACGAGCCCCCCAGTAAGTGCTGACAAAGAAAGTAATATGATTCAAACCCTTAATCAAAACCCATATTTGGGTTCTCAAAAGGGTGAGTTTAAAGAAATGACCGAGCAAGTAAAGTTGGATAAAGATACTGCTGTTGAAAAGGCTAAGGCGATTATTGGTAAAACAAATAGCTTGGAAGCTAAAAAAATTACCGCCCAATTAGTAAAATACACAAACAAGGAAGCACCCCAACTTCCAGGTTCGAAAATTATATTAAAGGATTATCCTGTATGGGTAATAACATTCGAAGGTGTACATGTTCAGGGGAATGGTCCCAAACCCATTGTTACTGATGATAAAACAAGTTCAACTGCCTTTGTTTACGTAGATTCTCATGTTGTTATTGATGCTAATACTGGGGGAAGGTTAGAACTCATCTCCCATTCAAGTCTGAATAACTAGGGCATAGTGTTTTTGCACTAACGGCGAACGAGAGTTCAATAGATTAGACCTTGAGGCTGCCGCGTGAACGAACGGTAGCCTTTGTTCAGCTAACGGGCAGAATAACGCAATGGGACCGCATTCGAAATAAAGGACCCAGTTATAGTCAGAGTCAGCCGGCGTTTCCGATTTTGTCGCGCGGTTCGCCGGAGATGAAATCATCGTACAGGCATGTGATCGCGGACAGAGTAGCCTCATCACGATCATTGAGGCTACTCTGTCCACGAACCTGCTTCGGCTTGAAGACGGGAACGAGTTATCGATCACCGTAGTATCGGATGAAGAAAGATGCTATGCCGAATACGAAAAAAAGAAGTCGACCATCTCGTGGTCGACTTCTAATTATTTTATTGCGCGGTCAGGATTTGTGG
>NZ_WHOA01000089.1 GCF_013141715.1 Paenibacillus phytorum
ATTAGATAATCCAATACTTTAATTTATAAAGCAGTTTGTGGATTTTGTCCGCAGACTGCTTTTGCTTGTTCCACTAAACACGGTTGCTCATCAATTGAGTTGAGTGTCCTCGATCGGAGTTTCCTTATATCAAAGCTTAAAATCTGGTATATTATCTTTATGCTTTATAGGTTGTACCAATAAAACAAGCTATGATTATTACATATGAGGAGATGTGCCTTACGATGGAATTACGTCAACTTCAATATGCGATTCAAATCGCGATCGAACGCAATTTCTCGCGCGCCGCGGAGAAACTTCATATTGCCCAGCCTTCCCTAAGCCAGCAGCTATCCAAGCTAGAGAAAGAAATCGGCGTCCTTCTTTTCCAGCGAAGCACCAATTCCGTTGAACTTACTCACGCTGGTTCTCTTTTTGTTGAAAAATCACAAAAAATCCTCGACATGGTCGAGCAGCTTAAGAAGGAAATGGAAGACATTTCACAAATGAAAAAGGGGCGCCTTGTTGTAGGCAGCATGCCAATTACGGGTTCAACGATCCTGCCTTTTGTAGTTCCCGTCTTCCAAGCTGCTTATCCGGATATTGAAATTACACTCGTTGAAGAGACCTCCTCTAACTTAGAAACACTTACAATGAATGGACAAACGGATATTTCACTGCTCTCATTGCCTTTGAGAGAGGATTCTCTCGTTTACGAGACTTTGCTGGAGGAAGAAATCGTCCTCGCGGTACCTCCACTGCATCGATTAGCAGCAAGTAAAGAACCTATTCGAATCGAACAATTAGAGAAGGAAGCTTTCATCGCTTTGAAAAAAGGGCAAGGATTTCGCAAGCTAACACTTGAACTATGCCAAAAAGCAGGTATTACCCCCAATATTGTCTTCGAGTCCAGTAATATGGAAACGGTTCAGTCCCTCGTCGCTGCAGGCATGGGAATCGGTTTCGTCCCATATTTAATTTCAAAAAGAAGCTTCAGTGAATTATCACCCATTCACCTCACCCTTGAAGGCAGACCTACTCGCACACTCGTTATTGCCTATCGTAAAGGCAGGTACATTTCTAAAGCTGCCGAGGCTTTCGTTTCCACAATGAAAGAGGTTATGCGAACAATCGGTTAGTACAAGGGGGTATAACCTGCAATGAACAAAACTCAACGGTTAATTCAGTTGATGATGGCGGTAAACGAACGTATGCAGTTCACGACGAAAGAGATGGCCGATGAATTCGGCGTCTCCGAACGCACGATGCACCGCGATTTACAGGAGCTGAGCGAGCTGGGTATGCCGCTGTATACCGAATTTGGCCCACATGGGGGATATCGCTTATTAAATAAGCGGATGCTCCCTCCGATTCTGTTTTCCGAACAAGAGGCTGTTGCGATGTTCTTCGCCTTTCAGTCGCTCCAGTATTATGGAGCGCTCCCTTTTGCAGCAGAATCGACTTCGGCTCTAAATAAGTTCTATCACTATCTCCCAACGGATACGAAGGTGAGAATCGATGCCCTTAAAGATCGAGTATCCTTTTGGACGCCTACGCGAACTCATGATTCCCCCTTCTTGGAACAGTTATTGGAAGCTTCTATTGATGAAACGCCTTTACGCATAACCTACGCGTCCAAGGATGGAACTACGGAAAGAGTCGTGCAGCCAATTGGTATTTACGCGTCCAATGGTTACTGGTATTTCCCTTCCTATTGCTTTCAAAAAGATGGATTTCTTTTATTTCGCGCTGATCGTATACGTAGCTTGGAACGAGCCGAAATCGAACATCCGAGCAAAAGTTTCAAACACTACACTCTTGGTGACTGGCTATTAGCAGGTCAAGAGCGTGAGGCAGGCCCCATGACAATGAAGCTCCGGGTGAAGCTGACTCCAGCTGGTGTTAGAACTTATGAACGAAGTAATGGAGTGGATGATAGCGTGGAACTTTATGACGATGGCTCTGGATTATTAGTGACAGACATGCATCGAAGTAATTTAACGTACTTTTCGAAGTATTTTCTCAGTTTGGGTGGGGACGCCCTAGTTGAAGAGCCCTTGGAGATGGTGAATTGGATTCGGGATCAAATACGTTTGATGCAGCATGCATACGGCAATGAATTGACTTGAAGTGTGGATTCAATGTAACCGTTGTGATGGTGGGCACTTTACTTTCAGATGCAGATAGTGCATCTATTTTACACTATTTCGGCGAAATCGAGAGAATATATGCAAAAAGTGCATCAAAATGAACGAATATATCGAAATTCCCGCGAATTCTATTGAAGTAACGGGAGGTTATCCATCTATATGTATTGAAAAGCGTCAAACGGAGCAATTAGCAGGAAGTTTTCCCTTTAATCAAACCTAACTAGTACAAAAGGAGCCAATTCATACCTGATAACCCTTTCTCCGTTACCGCGAAAAACGTATCATAGCTCCCACAAAAGTAATCGGAATACATTTCGAAGCTTATCTTCACATTGTGGGGGAAAATTAGGGATCAGCAGGCTTTTAGGCACAGGCATTCAAATCGATCATCTGATGAAAGATCAGGAATTTATTGAGTAGTTGGGCTAAATGACTGAGATTAGATAAACTCCGAGTATGTTGTCAATTGGATATCCTCCAGCGTTTGATGTACTATCATGCTGAAAATAAACCACCAACCCTACTTTTTAAATGGTGAGTGAATGTTTCAAATTAAAGGTAATTCCTCCAGATAATTTGACGTCGGCATCGTGAGCAATGCATCTAACTGGAAAACCTCCCTCTAAATCAGCGATAATTTCTGAATTTACTGAGATTCGATTGAATTAACGGGAGATATTCCATCTATAAGGATTGAAAAGCGGTCAAACGGAGCAATTAGCAGGAGGTTTTCCCGTTAATCAAACCTAACTAACGTACAAGGTGCCAATTCAAACTTGACAACCCATCTTCCGTTACCGCGAAAAAAGTATCATAGCTCCCACAAAGTAATCGGAGTACATTTCGAAGCTTATCTGCACTATGTGCGGGAGAATTAGGGAGAAGCAGGCATTTTATGTATAGGCATATAAAGAGATCATCTGATGAAAGATCAGGAAATTCTTGAGTAGTTGGGCTTAATGACTGAGATTAGATAAACTCCGAGTGTGTTGCCAATTGGATATCCTCCAGCATTTGATGTACTATCATGCTGAAAATAAACCACCAACCCTACTTTTTAAACGGTGAGTGTTCAGAGAAACGGACATATTAGTTGTACAAAATGCATCTGTTCTGCAAAAACCGATCATTCCTCCATTTTTTGATGTACTTTTTACATCTCTTATTTTGAATCTTCTACATGCCTTCTTCATCCCTTCTCACTTTAAACCATCTTCCCCTTAAGTTGAGCAATAGATCTTTCCAGCGCCGCCGAATACTATGACAAGAATTGTCATGGATTTGATGTAACATTAAAACTGAGCAAACGAATCGAATGATGCTGCCAGTTTTTCTGATGAAAAACTCTAAGCTCATGCTTATGATGCCAGTTCTCTGGCAAAAAACTCTAAGGAGGCACAACGATGCAAACAAAAAACCTACAAGGACGGATTGCCTTGGTTACTGGTTCCAGTCGAGGCGGCGGCCGCGGCATTGCGTTAGCACTTGGGGAAGCTGGGGCGACAGTCTACGTGACTGGACGCAGCACGAGAGCGAAGTCCACGAGAACAGATCTCACGGGTACAATTGAAGATACCGCTGAAGCCGTTTCGCAGCGCGGTGGATTAGGAATCGCCGTTCGTTGTGACCATACCATCGACGCTGATGTCAAAGCTTTATACGAACGCATTAAACAAGAACAAGGAACACTTGATATTGTGGTCAATAATGCTTGGGGCGGTTACGAGGATTATGATGATGTCGATTTCTCCGTTCCCTTTTGGGAGCAGCCGATGACGCGTTGGGACAAAATGTTCGAGGCAGGACTGCGTGCTCAGATGGTTTCAAGCCGGTATGCGATGTCTACCTTTTTCCTCGAACAAAATCGTGGTTTTCTGATAAACACAGGTGTCTACTCCGACTTTGGCGGCGACTACCCTATCAATGTTTTTTATGACACGGTGAAACGAGCAGTTGCGAATATGACACGCGCCATGTCTCAAAATCTGAAAGCAAACCATATCGATGTAACCGCGCTTACATTAGCACCTGGCTGGATGCGCACGGAAGCAGTTTATAAGCATTATGGCTTAGAACCAGGTGATCCCGATTTCATGAAAGTCGAAGCACTTCATACGACGGAATCTGTGGAATATATCGGTCGCGCAGTTGTCGCTTTGGCATCCGATCCTCATGTAAGTCAAAGGGCAGGTCAGCTTCTCGAAGTAGGAACCCTAGCGGAACAGTATGGCTTTACGGATATCGATGGCAGACAATTGCCGCCGTTCCGGGTTTAGACCATTTCGAACACGATTACTTCATAAACCATTTTTGAATAAAATTCGGCGGTTGGATGCGGCAGTTGTGAAAAGCTGCAATTTTCCAATCGCCTTTTTCTTTGACAAGCACATTTGTATTGATGGAATCTCTGTTCTTTGGCGCTTTTTTCTGCCATCTGAGTTTAACAGCTCCAACACAATGAGCAATAGCCATGTCGGAAGTTAGAAATCGGATAAGAACTGAACCTCCTTCCATCATTGACGAACCTCTTAACACACCATCAAACAGCTTCTGATGAATTTCAGCAATTTCTCGTCGCCCCTTGATATGCTGTCCGTTGAAGGTCACATAGTCCGCATCTTCTGTAAAACATTGGCCGAACGCTTGCCCATTATGCTCATTCCAAGCTTTGCCAAGAGCCTCGAAAATGGCGAGTATTGCTTTCTTGTCTTGTTCTTTAACATCCACCATCATTAGCCTCATCCTCTCTTTATAACGTCACTCCACACTACAAATTTTGACATATCAGCCTCTTAAAGAAATCGCACTAGAGTAGGAAATAATCCCAGTCCACAGACTGATTACAGACCAAATTGATTAAAATTCCACAGATCCCTCTAACCCTTTGAACTCCACAAGCATATGATATATAAATAAAACTTATCCATTCCCCAATAATAAATGATAAAAAGATAGCATTAGCCCAGGAGGCGGAAAACCATGACATTATTAAGAGCAATTGAGCAGACATTCTGTAAATTGCAAGAACCATCATTAGAACAGCTGAAAGCAGCCCTACAATCCTTAGACAACTTACTTCATGAGGTGCCTGTTTATAAAACAGAACCCAAACATTTACCCTATGGTCGAAATGTCGTTTATAGCACGAAAGATCTAGAAGTTATTGTGATTCACATACCTGCTTCAGAGGCAACGGCGATTCATAACCATGGCTCGTCCATCGGCTCCGCTTGTTTAGTTAAGGGAACGCTAGTTAATACCAAGTACCGTTTGGACTCAGAAGGCTATCCCGTCGCCCAAACAGATGACTATATTGGGTCAGGTGAATATTTCGAAGCTCCTTGCGAGCAAATTCATCAGTTAAGCAACCCTTTCCACGAGCCTGCTGTTTCCATCCATGTATACAGCCCGCCTCTCCATGGAGTAACACGCTACGTACCTTACAGCGAAATCTTGGATTATGTTATCTAAAAAAAGCCCCCTGTCATCACGTCAATCGACGTTCTCACAGGGGGCTTAATATTAAAATTGAAGTGAATTCTCAATGAATGCTTTTAATTCGGAAATTGGCATCCTTGTTTGTTCCATAGTATCACGGTCACGCACCGTTACTTGACCATCTGTCTCGGACTCAAAGTCGTATGTGATACAGAATGGTGTACCGATTTCATCGTGACGGCGGTATCTTTTACCAATAGAACCTGTATCATCATAATCAACCATGAAATGCTTCGCAAGATCCGCAAATACAGCCTGCGCGCCTTCATTCAACTTTTTGGAAAGCGGGAAAACAGCTGCTTTAATCGGTGCCAGTGCAGGATGGAAGTGCAGCACCGTACGACTGTCGTCACCTTCCAGCTTTTGCTCTTCGAAAGCATCGATCAGAAGCGCTAACGTAACGCGGTCTGCGCCAAGAGAAGGCTCAATGCAGTAAGGAATGTAACGCTCGTTTGTTTCTGGATCAATATAGTTGAAGTCCGCACCTGAGTGCTCCATGTGCTGTTTCAAGTCAAAATCTGTACGATCCGCGATACCCCATAGCTCGCCCCAACCGAACGGGAATTTGTACTCGATATCCGTCGTCGCATTGCTGTAATGGGACAACTCATCGTCGTTGTGATCGCGAAGGCGAAGGTTATCTGCTTTGGCACCTAGAGACAACAGCCAGTTATGGCAGAAGCTTCTCCAGTACTCGAACCATTTCATGTCCTCACCGGGCTTACAGAAAAACTCAAGCTCCATTTGTTCGAATTCACGTGTACGGAACGTAAAGTTACCTGGCGTGATTTCGTTACGGAAGCTTTTGCCGACTTGGCCGATACCGAATGGCAGCTTTTTGCGCATCGTGCGTTGAACGTTTTTGAAGTTGACGAAAATCCCTTGTGCTGTCTCAGGACGTAAGTAAACCACGTTGGTGCTAGCTTCTGTTACACCTTGGAATGTTTTGAACATCAGGTTGAACTGACGAATGTCTGTGAAATCCTTGCTGCCGCAATCCGGACACACGATGTTATGCTCTACGATTAGCTTCATCATATCGTCAAACGTCATGCCATCAACGATGATTTCGATATCTTTCTCAGCCAGTTTATTTTCAATCAATTTATCTGCGCGGTGACGAGCTTTACAGCTTTTGCAATCGATCATTGGATCGTTGAAATTACCTACGTGGCCGGATGCTACCCAAGCTTGCGGGTTCATCAGAATTGCCGCATCAAGACCCACGTTATAAGGGGATTCTTGAATGAATTTTTTCCACCAAGCACGCTTGATGTTGTTTTTCAACTCGACACCAAGCGGACCGTAATCCCAAGTGTTAGCTAAACCGCCATACACTTCTGAACCTGGGAATACAAAACCTCTGTGCTTCGCTAATGCTACAACTTGATCCATAGTAACGCTCATTGTTCATTCGCTCCTTCAGCTTCTCGTTTATAGGTCAATGACCTTTGACGACCGTTTGGATATGAGCAGACGCAAAAAAAGCTCAACATCCAAAGGCATCAAATAATGCCTAGGGACGAGAGCCTTACGCACCCGCGGTTCCACCCTAGTTGATACACCCATAAAGCAGCGTATCCCCTTTATCGTATTGGCTCCGGATAGCCTTTTCCTTGAGCTTCAATCTGGGCTTTCACCGTCCCCAGCTCGCTGAACTTGAAGTTGTTCAAGTACTATTCATCCTTCACAGCCACAATTGATCATTCAATTGGCTTTAGTTTACAGAAAAACCGACAAAAAATCAAATAGGTGCAGGTACATTTTTTATTTAGACTAATACAAATGTGGACGGCGGTCTTCAAAGACCGGAATTTTAGCGCGAACACGTACAACTTCCGTCAGGTCAATGGTTGCATGCAAAATCGCTTCGCTCTCATCGCCTTCCACCAGCACTTCACCCCAAGGATCAATAACCATCGAGTGCCCAAAGAAATTCGTCGTTCCACTAGTCCCAACACGATTACAAGAAACAACATACATCTGATTCTCAATGGCTCTGGCCATGAGCAGCGTACGCCAGTGGTGCAAACGTGGGTGCGGCCATTCCGCTGGTACGAATAAAATCCTTGCCCCATCCAGCGCTAATTTGCGAGCAAGCTCAGGGAAACGAATGTCATAGCAAATCATCGCGCCAGCCGGAACGCCTTCAAGCTCAAATCGGCCAAGCTGATCGCCGCTATGTAGAAACTTCTCCTCGTCCATAAGACGGAACAAGTGGATTTTGGAATACTCAGCTGTTTCCGCCCCTTCGCGATCAAAGGCATAAATCGTGTTCAGAACACGATCGTCTCTTTTATCAGCAATTGAACCGCCGATGATATTGACACGATGGGTCCGGGCAAAGTCACTCAAAAAGGCTTTCGTCCTAACACCGTTAGGATCAGCCAACTGCTGAATCTCCGTCAAGGCGTAACCTGTATTCCACATCTCGGGAAATACGATCACATCAGGCTTTTGATCTCCACTCACCGCTTGATGTAGAAGCTTCTCCAATTGAGCAAAGTTCGTATCGGGTTCACCGATTTGAATATCCATTTGAATAAGTGCAATGTGTAGTAATTGTGATTCGGACATACTAGGATGACTCCTTTCGGGCGGCAGATTACCAATATCTCTTTATAGTAGTCTAATTTAAGTTTGAACTCAATGGAACTCAAGATGGTTTGAACGCTTTGGACTGTCCTCTTGCTATACTTAAAGTCTCCCAATGATGATTTGCCCAATGTTTACTAAGCAGAACGATTTGCCCTACATGGTAGCCATAATGAGACACTTGGCGCTGAATGGCTTGCAGTACAGAATGCCCTTCGCCTCGAATTTGAACGGTCCTAAGAACATCATCCGGCGTGAGTGCGTGCAGTGTATCAAACAGAACCTTCCAGCCTTCCTCCCAAAAGGAAATAAGCTCATCCCGCGTGTATTGACTGCTTTCAAATTCATCGTCACGCTGCCGTGTTTCCTTTTCCCCATCCGTTGTTAAAAAATCTGTCCACCGTGACAACATGTTACCGTGCATGTGCTTGATCAACAATTCTAACGAATTCGACTCCTCATCTAACGTTAGATAAAAATGAGCATCTTCCGTTTGTGCGAAAGCTTTATCCGCCAGCTTCTTCATATTTTCAAATGCACGTATGGATTCCTGCAAAAAAACTTGAGCCACTAGTGTGTTGTCCGACATGGTCTTCAGCACCTTTCCTTAACTTATGAACTAACTTTATGATATTGGCCGCTTGATGTAAAATCGATTATTTTCATCACTATGAAAAAAAGATTAATCATGTTACATTAAGGTTATTAATTAAAATCCCGACCTCCGGAGTGTGAATTAAAACGTGACTAAAGTATCCCCTACAACAAGCCCTTTTACGATACAGCCAGCTGAACGTATGAATGGACTTCCAACTCAATTTTTTGCAACACTCGTACGCAAAGCAAATGAGCAAATTGCTGCGGGTCATGACGTCATTAATCTCGGCCAAGGGAATCCAGACCGCCCTACGCCTCCGCATATCGTGTCATCCATACAAGAAGCGGCTGCTAATCCGTTGTATCATAAGTATCCGCCCTTCAGCGGATTTCCATTTCTGAAACAAGCCATTGCTCAAAGGTATAAGGAGGATCACAACGTAGATCTTGATCCTGAAACGGAAGTTGCGATTCTTTTTGGCGGTAAAACAGGACTAATCGAGATAGCTCAATGCTTGCTTAATCCTGGAGATGTATGTCTGGTTCCTGATCCTGGCTACCCGGATTACTGGTCCGGGGTTGCTCTTGCAGGCGCCGAAATGGCATTCATGCCCTTGCGAGAAGAAAACAACTTTCTACCTGACTACTCACAGCTCAAAGAATCCGATTTGAACCGCGCGAAGCTGATGTTCATTAATTATCCGAACAACCCAACAGGTGCTACGGCTCCCGCTTCCTTTTATGAAGAAACGGTCGAATTCGCGCACAAGCATGGTGTTGTCGTCGCAAGTGATTTCGCCTATGGCGCGATAGGCTTCGACGGTCAGAAGCCGGTCAGCTTCTTGCAGACACCAGGTGCCAAAGAAGTGGGTATCGAGTTCTATACCCTCTCCAAAACGTACAACATGGCTGGCTGGCGTGTAGGTTTTGCCTTAGGGAACCGAGAAGTTATCCGCCTTATTAACTTGATGCAGGATCATTACTACTGCTCGTTGTTCGGCGGTATTCAAGTGGCAGCCGCAACAGCTCTCACAGCTTCGCAAGATTGTGTTACTGAGCTGCGTGATGTTTACGAGAGCCGCCGCAATGCCCTTTATGCAGCTCTTGCCAGCATCGGCTGGCATGCACGCCCTTCACAGGGGTCTTTCTTCTCCTGGCTGCCCGTTCCCAAAGGACACACCTCACAGAGTCTTGCCGATTTGCTTTTGCAAGAAGCGAAGGTTGTCGTCGCCCCAGGCGTTGGCTTCGGAACACACGGAGAAGGTTATGTAAGGCTTGGCCTTTTATCCTCTGAAGAACGATTAGCTGAAGCCGTGCAACGAATCGGTAAGCTGAATCTATTTGGATAAGCAGAAAATATAGAGGCTGCTGCTTCTTTACAAACGCTTGTACTGCGTGCTATTCTAGATAGAACCAAAAAAGGAAGTCCTCAAAAACTTCTATATCGCAATGTTATGATGGGAATAGTAGGAACCGTTAAGCACGTAAACAGAGAGTAAGCTCCATTGACTGAGAGAGCTTGCCGTGAACCGACTCCGAACCCGCCCCTGAACAGTCAACGATGAGTTGAACAGTGCCCTGCTGTTATTTAGGGAATCTAGAGTTGGGTGCAGCCGGAATCGGTGTGCGCCAATCTAAGGTGGTACCGCGGAAGCTACAGACTTTCGTCCTTATGTTATGAGGACGGGAGTCTTTTTTGTATCTACATACATGTAAATCAAAGGATGGGATCGATATGACTCAGCGAATCGTCGTCAAAATCGGCAGCAGCTCTTTAACTTCAGATACCGGGGGCCTCAATCCGGATAAAATACGGTTTTTCGCGTCGGAGGTGGCGCAATTGAAGCAGGACGGACATCAAGTCCTACTGGTTACCTCCGGCGCAGTTGCCGCAGGCTTCACCTCCCTTGGCTACCGCACGCGGCCGAAGGTGCTGCACGAAAAGCAGGCCGCAGCCGCTGTCGGCCAAGCTCTACTCATGCAGGCGTACCACGAAGCTTTTGCGTCCCACGGCATCAGCGTGGCGCAAATTTTGCTGACTAGGTACGACTTCTCTAACCGCAAGCGCGTGCAGAACGCGCTGATGACGGTCGACGAGCTGCTGCAGCGCGGCGTCGTGCCGATCATTAACGAGAATGACACCGTCGCGGTGGATGAACTGAAATTCGGCGACAATGACACGTTGTCGGCCTTGGTAGGCAATTTGGTCAAAGCGAACAAATTGATCATCATTACGGACATGGACGGCCTGTACACGGACGATCCCCGCAAAAACGCGAACGCGCAGCGTATCGATCGCGTGGACGCCATCAGTGATGAGCTGTTCAGCTTCGCTGGAGGCTCTGGGAGCGCGGTCGGCACCGGCGGCATGCGTTCGAAGGTCGAGGCCGCCCGCATCGCGATGCGCGGGGGCGTGCCGGTGTTCATCGGGCGCGTACTCGAGCCCGGTGATTTGCCGCATGCCGTGGATGGCAGCGGCAAGGGCACTTACTTCGACACCGTTCTGAACAACCTGCCTGTGAAGAAACAATGGGTCGGCTTCCACTCGCTGCCCCAAGGGCAAATCATCGTTGACCAAGGCGCCAAAGCGGCCCTGCTCAGCGGTGGCAAGAGCTTGCTTCCTGCCGGCATCACAGGCGCTGCAGGGGACTTCCACCCCGGCGACGTCGTCGAGGTGCTCAGTATCGAAGGCGCGCTGCTAGGACGCGGCGTCGTCAATTACGCGGCTTGGCAAGTGCAAGCTGCCGCAGGCCTATCGACCGACGAGGTCCAGAAACGTGTGGAAGTTGCCCGAATCGAAGTCATTCATCGAGATGAATGGGTTCCTTTAACCTAATGAAGAAAGCGAGGCTCTCTGGGCTATGAGACAACAACGATTGCTTAACCCAACCCTTCGGGACGTTCCGGGAGATGCAGAAGCCGCCAGCCATCGACTGATGCTGCGTGCGGGATTAATACGACAGCTCTCCAGTGGTATCTACTCCTATTTACCCTTAGGTCTTAAAGCCCTGCAAAACATACAACAAATTGTCCGAGAGGAAATGGATGCAGCCGGTGCACAGGAAATGCTAATGCCAGCTCTTCACCCTTCCGAACTGTGGAAGGCCTCAGGCAGATGGGACGTCTATGGTCCTGAGCTGATGCGTTTGGAAGATCGGAACGGCCGAGAGTTTGCACTAGGAGCTACTCATGAGGAAGTTATCACGACGATCGTGAAGGACGAGATTCATTCCTACAAGAAGCTGCCTGTCACGTTATATCAGATTCAAACGAAGTATCGCGATGAACGAAGACCCCGATTCGGTCTGCTCCGCGGACGAGAGTTCCTCATGAAGGATGCCTATTCTTTCGATCGTGCGGTAAGCGGGCTAGATGTTAGCTATCAAAGTATGTATAACGCTTATGTTAAAATTTTCACACGATGCGGATTGCAGTTCCGAGCGGTTGAAGCCGATTCCGGCGCTATCGGCGGGACAGATACCCATGAATTCATGGCCCTGGCTGATGTTGGTGAAGATACAATCGTCCACTGCACCGCCTGCCAATATGCAGCGAATATTGAAAAAGCAATTGGAACGCTACCTGAACAACGAAAATCCGATACCATTTTACCAGCTTACCAACCAGTGAAAGTTCACACGCCGCAAGTGACAAGCATCAAGCAGCTAAGTCAATTTCTACAAATAGATGCCAATCAGATCATTAAATCTGTTGCTTTACAAGTAGATGGAGCGCCAGTTATTGTCCTCCTGCGAGGCGATTATGAATTAAATGAGATCAAGCTGAAGCAGGCCCTTGGGGCTGCCCAGGTCTCCATGCTTTCCGAAGATGACATAGAGAAGTTAGGATCCATTGCCGGATTTATCGGTCCAACTGGACTCCAGAATGTGAGAATCATCGCTGATTCTTCTATCAGGGGCTTGAAGAATGCTGTCGTCGGAGCCAATGAGCCCGATTTCCATCTGGTTCATGTGGAGGTCGAGCGTGATCTTGGAGC
Source organism: Paenibacillus phytorum (assembly GCF_013141715.1). Lineage (GTDB taxonomy): Bacteria > Bacillota > Bacilli > Paenibacillales > NBRC-103111 > Paenibacillus_E > Paenibacillus_E phytorum. The sequence continues at coordinate 12,817 of NZ_WHOA01000089.1, forward strand.
GATAACATATTATGACGTTCGCAACGTCGCCCAAGGTGAGTTATGTACCCATTGTGGGCACGAGCTCTCATTTGCGAAAGGGATAGAGCTTGGCCACGTATTTAAGCTCGGCACCAAATACAGCAGTACCCTTGGCGCAACATTCAGCGACGAGAACGGGGTTTCCGAGCCCATCATTATGGGCTGTTATGGCATTGGTGTCTCACGTGTGCTAGCTGCCATTATCGAGCAAAACTATGATGAACGAGGCATTATATGGCCTGAGTCCATTACGCCATTTTCCATTCATCTACTGACCGTTCATGTTCAGGATGAAGTCCAAATGAAATTATCCGAAGAGATTTATACTACGTTAATTAGGGCAGGCTACTCCGTCCTATGGGATGATCGGGATGAACGTCCTGGCGTTAAATTCAATGATTCGGATCTGCTCGGCTTCCCTCTGCGAATAACAGTCGGCAAGAAAGCAAATGAGCGTGTAGTAGAATGTAAAGAACGCCGAGAAGGCAGTCAATATGAACGATCTGTAGAGCATATACTTACGCATTGCCATTCCTTATTCCAAACAGGAGGTCGATCTTCCCATGAGTGAAGTCGTTCAAAAATCTAAATTAGCCAAACAAGCTGCCCAGACGATGGGTAATCTGACAACTGAACAAAAAAATGCGGCACTCCTCCTTATGGCAGATAGCCTTGTAACGGAGCAGCAGGCGATTATCGAAGCGAACGCCAAAGATTTGCAGCGAGGCAAAGAATTAGGAACAAGCGCTTCCCTACTAGACCGTTTAGCCTTAAATGAATCCCGCATCGCAGCGATTGCTGAGGGTCTGCGCCAAATAGCCGAGCTCCCAGATCCTGTTGGGGATACTTTGGAAGCATTTGAACGTCCAAACGGTCTGCGCATTCGCAAAATCCGTGTGCCCCTTGGCGTGGTCGGCATTATTTATGAAGCAAGACCTAATGTAACCGTAGATGCTGCAGGTTTGTGTCTCAAGACAGGCAATGCAGTCGTTCTGCGTGGCGGTTCTTCCGCTTTATTTTCCAATGAGAAAATCGTTGAAGTTCTGCACGGTGCATTAAGACGTTCTGCCATTCCTGCTGATGCACTTCAATTGATTCTTAGCGCAGACCGCAGTTCCGTAGATGAAATGCTGAAATTGAATGGACTCATCGATGTGCTTATTCCAAGAGGCGGGCATTCACTTATTCAAAATGTTGTCAATAACGCCTCAGTTCCTGTCATTGAAACAGGTGCGGGTGTATGTCATACTTTTATAGATGAAAGTGCACAGCTCGATATGGCCGTTCGCATCGGGATCAACGCCAAAGCTCAACGTCCTTCTGTTTGTAATAGCATGGAAACATTACTTGTGCATGAGTCTATTGCAGAAAAGCATTTAAGTGCCATTGCAGAGGCTTTCAAAGGCGCTCATGTAGCGCTCAAAGGTAACGAACGAGCTCGTGAGTTAGTTCCTAGTATGCAGGTTGCCGAAATCGAAGATTGGAAAACCGAATACGGTGACTACATTCTTAACATCAAAGTTGTGAAGGATCTCGATGAAGCCCTTGCTCATATTCGTGAATTCGGGACGATGCACTCCGAATGTATCGTGACGGAAAATGCGGCCAATGCTGAAAGATTCTTACAGGAAGTTGATGCAGCGGCTGTTTATCACAATGCTTCGACCCGCTTCACCGATGGTTTTGAATTCGGCTTCGGCGCGGAAATCGGCATCTCCACCCAAAAGCTTCACGCTCGCGGACCGATGGGTCTACCAGCATTAACTTCAACCAAATACCGCGTTTATGGAAGCGGACAAATACGCGAATAACGATTCTAAATTCAAGGAGGAATGTACGATGTCCACTACTTTATCCCAAACCAAAATTGCCTTTGTCGGCGCTGGTTCGATGGCGGAAGCGATCATCCGCGGACTCATTGAAACAAAAGTCGCTGCTCCCCAAAATATATATGTGATGAATCGCTCGGATCAAGACAGGTTAGCTTTTCTACGCTCGGAATACGGACTGCAGGCAACTTCAGACCCATTAACGAAGGAAACCTTTCTTCGTGTTGCTGATGTCGTCGTTCTCTGCATGAAGCCTAAGGATGTGGAGAATGCCTTCGCCGAGCTGCAGCCGCTTTTGAACGAACAGCAGCTTCTCGTTTCGGTCATTGCTGGGCTCTCTATCGCAAAAACAGAAGCTCTACTGCAAACCAACATGCCGATTGTTCGCACAATGCCAAATACGTCCAGCACAATTGGTCTAGGCGCTACAGGGATGAGCTTCTCCTCCAAGGTCAATGCTACATTCAAACAAGTTGCTACCCAAATGTTTGAAGCCGTTGGTACTGTAACGATCGTAGAGGAAGAGAAATTAGAAATTCTGACAGGTGTATCCGGCAGCGGTCCTGCCTATGTCTACTATTTCATGGAAGCCATGATCAAAGCTGGCATTGAGGGTGGTCTTTCCGCAGAAGATGCACATCAATTAACACTTCAAACGGTGCTCGGAGCCGCGCATATGGTTCAGCTTACGCAAGAAAATCCTGCTGAGCTTCGCCGCAAGGTCACATCGCCAAATGGGGCAACGCAAGCTTCTATAGAAGCGTTGGATCGTTTTCAGTTTAGCGAAGCTATCTCACAAGCGGTATTTCGTTCTGCGGAGCGAGCCAAAGAAATGGGCGAACAAATTGCTGCGCCAAGCCCCGTAGTGAAATCCTCCTAATTTCATGAGGTCTAATTCTATAAAAGCAGGTGAATGTTTACGATGAACGCATATTGTCTAGCCACCTATCGGAGTTTCGATGAGAAAGCCGATTTTCATAAAAAAGCAACTAGCATTGCTGTCGGCCTTACGGTTGGCAGCTGGACCGAACTGCCCGAAGCGCAAAAAGCCCAAATGGAGAAACATTTAGGGAAAGTCATTTCGGTTGAAGTACATGAGCCCGCTCATGGAGAACCTACTTCAAACCGCTATGCCGATATCACAATCGCATATCCAGATATTAACTTCAGCAGGGACATCCCTGCCTTGTTGGTTACCGTATTCGGAAAGCTGTCGATGGACGGCAAAATAAAGCTAATTGACTTATCCTTCTCATCTGACTTCTTATCGGGCTTCTCCGGTCCCAAATTCGGTATACAAGGTGTGCGAGAGCTCCTTGGTGTCCATGATCGCCCCTTATTAATGAGTATCTTTAAATCGGTAGTCGGGTATGAGCTTCCAGCTCTGCGCGAACAATTTTATTTGCAAGCAGCCGGCGGTGTGGATCTCATTAAAGACGATGAGATTTTATTTGAAAATCCATTAACACCATTGGAGAAACGGATCGAGATTTGCCTGGAAGCAGCTGCACAAGCCACCAAGGAAACAGGTCAAAAGCTGCTCTATGCTGTCAATTTAACCGGACCTACATCCAAGCTTGCATCTCAAGCCAAGAAAGCAATCGGTGCTGGAGCTAACGCTTTACTATTTAATGTATTAGCTTACGGTTTCGATACGCTGCATGAATTAAGCACCGATCCGGAAATAACGATTCCCATCATGGCTCATCCAGCAATGGCAGGTGCGACTTATCCGTCACCGCACTATGGCATATCCGCTTCTGTGCTGCTTGGCAAGCTCATGCGTTTGGCCGGAGCAGATTTAGTGCTGTTCCCTTCTCCTTATGGCTCAGTCGTTATGCCTAGGGAAGAGAACATGGCAATTAAGCACGCGCTTCTAACAGATGATTTACGAAAAGATTACATCTATAACGCACCTGCCGATGTACAATTGAAACTAGCTGCAAGCTTTCCAGTCCCTTCCGCAGGCATTCACCCTGGACTTGTCCCGCTTATTCTGCGTGATTTCGGTAAGGATGTCATCGTCAATGCAGGTGGAGGCATCCATGGACATCCACTCGGTACGATTGCTGGTGGGCAAGCCTTCCGTCAGGCGATTGATGCAACCATGCAAGGAATTACACTGCAAGACTATGCTCGAACACATCCAGAGTTACAATCAGCTATCGATACTTGGGGGACTCCCGAATGAGTAAGGAACGCATTATTTTTTGTGACTTTGACGGTACCATTACCGTGAACGATAACATCGTTGCCATCATGAAGCATTTCAACCCAGCTGGTTGGGAAGCCATCGTAGAACAAATTTTGGACAAAACTATCTCGATACGTCAAGGTGTTGGTGAGATGTTTGCCCTCCTTCCTACTTCCCGTAAAGATGAGATTGTCGAATATGCGATCAATAACGCTGTGATTCGTGATGGATTCAAAGAATTCGTAGATTATTGCAAAGAACAGAATATCAAGCTTTTGATTACGAGCGGCGGCATCGATTTTTTTATCTATCCACTGCTGAAGCCTTTTGCAATCCCAAGTGAGCATATCTATTGCAATGCCAGCACATTTGAAGGAAACGCTATTGAGATTTTGTGGCCAAATCATTGTGACGAACATTGTAAAACTGACTGTGGGATGTGCAAAACAAGCATTATTCGCTCTTATGACGCTAATCAATATGAGCGAATTATCATCGGTGATAGTATTACGGATTTCGAGGGTGCTAAGCTGGTCGATACGATCTTTGCTCGCTCTCATCTCATCGATATGTGTAAGCAGTTAGACTATCCGTATCACTCGTTCGAAACTTTCTTTGATATTATGAAGCAATTGGAGGCTGAACCTGTAGTATGAGTATTTTACTAGAAGACAAGCAGCGTGCATTCGCTGATTTGCGTGATATTAAAGCTAATTTAGCGGCCAGAGGATGGTTTCCTGCAACGAGCGGCAATCTATCTGTTCGTGTGGGCGGCTTCGAGCCTGACGCATTCACATTCGCTATCACATCAAGCGGTAGAGATAAATCCGTGCAAACACCTGAGGATTTTCTACTCGTGAATGAGAAAGGTCAACCGACGGAAGCTACTAGCCTGAAGCCATCGGCAGAAACCTTGATTCATAGCGAAATCTACCGTTTAACAGGTGCAGGCGCCATTTTTCATGTACATACGATATTCAATAATTTAATCTCTGAACTGTATTGGGAGCGTAAAAGCATACCCGTAGACGGCGTTGAACTTATTAAGGCATTCAATATTTGGGATGAAGAAGCTCAGATCGAAATTCCCATTTTACCCAATTATGCTGAAATCCCTCGTATCGCCGAACTGGTGGAAGGCGCGATTGTTCCGCGAATTCCCGGTATCGTCCTGCGCAAGCATGGCATTTATGCCTGGGGAGCGAATGCTTTTGAAGCTAAGCGCCATCTCGAAGCGTTCGAGTTCCTTTTCGAATATGTTTACCGTTCGCACTTGCTGCATAAAGGCAATTAATAGCTATTTGAATAAAAAATATAAAAAGTCAGGACCTTGCCCAAATGGGCGAGGCTCTGACTTTTTTTGTCTCATAGAATCACTCAAGATGGGTAACACTACTTTTACTTGTTAAATCCGTATGCAAAGGAATACAAATACGCCTATGTTCTCAGTCATTAATACAAGTTTATTTCTACTTCTATTCATCTCTTATGTATATGTTAAAAAAAACATGAATCTCTTCGAGGTCTTAGTCTATTGGTTTTGGGTCTCACTGTTCGGGGAAGACTTTTCTGAAATTGTAGTAAGGAATTTACAGCTCATTGTTCCTTATCGCACCTACCAAATATTTTGGGATACCATGTTCTATTATTTATTATTATTTCCTATGTCTATGATTTGGTTTCTGCATTTTTATATAAAAATGAGTCGTAAGTGGCAGCGCCTGATTCTCACTAGTGTTTATACTCTTATATTAGCAAGTATGCATATTGTTATGGAGCTTGCGGGTTATGTATATGTCGTGCACTGGAAGTTTTGGTGGTCTATTGTAGTTTGGCTAACTTTTATCGTTTCTACTGTGGGACTCATGTACGTACTTCGATGGTTGAAAGGTAGGGACAAACAACCTGTATGATCTTAATTCCACCGATTACTTTTGATGCAAACGAAGGCTTTGCTACGATCATTATGATCGCATTGATCCTGCTTTATTGCATGCTGCCTAAGCGAATTCCGCTTCCCATCGCATTGCTCATGATGATTTTCAACTCCTATTTGGGACGAGCCGTCGATAATATCTTGTCTTCCTCATACCCTTATAATGTGTATGATATTATGGATACCCCAAACTATGATTTGTTCGATTTTCTGCTTTACACGATTCCTTTTCCTTTAGTTGGCTATTTCTTTGTGTATTTTTATGACAAGTATCCAATTCGTGCTCCTTTTCAGTTTATACATATCCTGGTTTGGTCGTTTGCCTCTGTTGGCTTTGAATCTCTTGCTGTCACCTTTTCGGTGTTTCAGTATTATGGTTGGCAGCTTATCTACTCGTTTCCTGTCTATCTCTTTGCCTTCGGTTTGAATACAGTCCTATTCACACTAGCTAAAAAGCATTACAAGAACTGGCAGCCCCAATGAAAAAACGTCCCATTTTCTACAGTTGAGAACTGTGAGAAGATTAGGACGTTTTTCTATTTATCTAGATTGTCGAAATCGTTGCGAATATTCCTTGGCTTGGTCCACAGTCGCCACTCGATTGCGGCTCCATTCCAGTAATATCCGGTCAATATAACGGAAGTGTACTTTACCTGCAAATACAGCTTCTTTGAGAGCCGTCATAATGAGCTCTTCTTTGTACATATCCTTATCCAACCAACCGCTGATTGTTTCCAGTTCCATAGGCGTTAACGGACGTGCAAATTCTTTTTCGAATGTTGTATAAATATTTTTAGCACTCTCGTCAGAGGGGATGGATGCGCGGATCGTGCTTAACTCTGCCATCTGCTGCTCAGCCACCCGTTTGGCTAATTTTTGGTATAACGGCGTAAGATTGTATCGCTCACTGCGTATCCCTGTTATTTCTGCTGTATCCTCATCAATCGCGATGAACTGCTCATGAATCAATTTCTGCAGACTGGCAATGACCAGATCTGGTGAAGCTGACATCCGGAATTGAATCTCATCCGTGGTTGGAAAATCGTTCTTTTCCTTTTCCAGAAATGATATCAAATGAATCAATGTCATGACTTCAATTTCGGTCAACTGGAGGGCGCGGTAATTTTTGAGAAGAAGGCTTGGGACTCCGACATTCCCTTCCAGAAAGCCTGCCACAAGGACAGCTTCTATTTGCTGCTGTGTATTAGATTGTATGCTCATCCGATCCCCTTTCTACCCATGGTCGATAAACTCGGTTACGGGTACAAACGGTATAAGAGACGAGGAAATGGAATCGTTTCGCGCACGTGATCCAAACCACAAATCCAAGCAACCGTACGTTCCAGCCCAAGTCCGAAACCGGAATGCGGCACGGTGCCATATTTCCGAAGATCAAGGTACCATTGATATGCTTCTTTGGAAAGCTCATGCTCCTGGAAGCGTTGCTCCATTAGCTCAGGATCATCAATCCTTTGGCTGCCTCCAATGATTTCTCCATACCCCTCAGGCGCAATCATATCGGCGCAAAGCACGACTTCCGGACGGCTAGGATCAGGCTTCATATAGAACGCTTTAATTTCTGTCGGCCAATGCGTAATAAAAACCGGTGTTTCATATTGAGCAGCAATCGCTGTTTCATGCGGAGCACCGAAATCCTCGCCCCATTGGAATTCATGACCGTTCTTTTGTAGATAGTCAACGGCCTCATCATACGTAATCCGCGGGAAGCTTCCTTGAATTTTCTCCAACTTACTTGTATCTCTCTCTAAGGTTTCCAGCTCTGGTCCACAATTTTTGAGCACGGTTTGAACGATATAAGAAACGAATTGCTCCTGTACTTCCAGGTTCTCAACATGATCGACAAAAGCCATTTCCGGTTCAATCATCCAAAACTCGATAAGATGTCTGCGTGTTTTGGACTTCTCAGCACGGAATGTTGGACCGAAAGAGTACACACGGCCAAGTGCCATCGCGGCTGCTTCCATATAGAGCTGTCCGCTTTGTGTAAGGAAGGCATCCTCATCAAAGTATTTGGTGTGAAACAAATTCGTTGTTCCTTCGCATGAGGAAGGAGTTAGAATCGGTGGATCGACCAAATGGAAGCCACGCTCATTGAAAAATTGCTGAACGGCTTGAATAATTTGGGCACGAATCACAAGCACCGCACGCTGACGCGGACTCCGAATCCACAAGTGGCGGTTATCCATCAAGAAATCAACGCCATGCTCTTTCGGTGTTATCGGATATTCTTCCGTCACTTGGATAATTTCAACGCCTAGGACATCAAGCTCATAGCCGCCTTTACTCCTCGTATCCTCTTTCACTTTTCCTGTTATGTAAAGTGAGCTTTCTTGCGTTAGCTTAGAAGCAGCTTCCCAGACGTCTTCTCCTACATCACTTTTGACTACGACACCTTGTATATATCCGGAACCGTCTCTTAGTTGTAAAAACTGAATTTTACCACTTGAACGTTTCTTGTTTAGCCAACAGCCAATGGTAACCGACTCGCCGACATGATGTTTAACTTCGCTTATCGTACATTTCATTCTGCTTTTGAACCTCCTTAAAGTTTTCGTAAAAAAATTAACTTCGTCATTTTATTCAATAAATTCCGATGCCTCGAGCCTATTGAACACTTCTTTATTGTACACTATTTCCATAAGAAAACCTCTATCAAGGCCATTCAAAAAATCAGATGGTTTGTGACTGAACGAGTCCAAATGTATCTCGAGCGATCACCCACTCCTCATTGGTTGGGATCACAAGCACTTCCACTTTGGATCCTTGCTTCGTAATCCGCCGCTCCAGACCTCTCCCCTTACGGTTCGCTTCTTCATCGAATTCCACACCGAGGAATGTCAAGTGTTCGCAGACCTTTTTACGAAGCAGCTCGGAGTTTTCTCCGACGCCAGCTGTAAAAACAATCGCATCGATGCCATTCATCGCCGCGGCGTAAGCGCCTATGTATTTGCGCAGCCGATACTCATACATCTCAAAAGCAAGCGCGGCGTTCTTATCGCCCGCCTCCAGTGCTTCGACGATCTCCCGCATATCACTGGAGATCCCCGAGATCGCCTGCAGCCCGCTGTGCTTATTCAGCATGGAGCTGATCTCGCCCAGCGTCAAATCCTCCTTGCCCATCGCATAGGGCACGATAGCCGGATCGAGATCGCCGCTGCGCGTGCCCATCATCAGCCCTTCGAGCGGGGTCATCCCCATGCTCGTATCCACCGACTTACCGCCCATCACGGCGGCGCAGGAAGCTCCGTTACCGATGTGACAGGTAACGAGCTTCAGCTGCTCCAGCGGGCGGCCTAGGAAGGCTGCGGCACGCTCGCTCACGTAGTTGTGCGAGGTGCCGTGGAAGCCATAGCGGCGCACCTTGTGCTTCCGGTACAGAGCCATCGGTACCGGGTATAGGTAGGCGTGCGCCGGCATGGACTGATGGAAGGCGGTGTCGAAGACGACGGCCTGCGGCACGCCAGGCATGTTCGCCTCCACCGCTGAGATGCCGAGCATATGCGCCGGATTGTGGAGCGGTGCCAAATCGAAGAGCCGCTTGATCTCCTTTTTCACCTCGTCATTAACGAGGACGGAGTTCTTGAAGGATTCGCCGCCGTGAACGACTCGGTGACCGACGGCGTCGATTTCCGACGTGGATGCTAGCACGCCGTGTTCAGGGTGCACCAGAAACTCCAGCACCTTTCGAATGGCTGTCGTGTGCTCGAGAATCTCCCTAACCTCATGAACTTCGGCTTTTCCCGTAGGTTCATGTGTCAATATTGCCGTTTCCATCCCGATTCGCTCTACCTTGCCTTTGGCGAGAACGGCTTCATTTTCCATTTGGAATAATTGGTATTTAAGCGAAGAGCTCCCTGCATTAATAACGAGAATATTCACAAACGATCACCATCCTTGTCATAACGGAAAAAGCCTTCTCCTGTTTTGACTCCTAGATGCCCCGCTCGAACCATTTGTTTCAATAGGAAGGACGGACGGTACTTCATGTCCCCATAATCGCGGAACATGCCTTCAAGTGCTGCATGTACGGAATCTAACCCGAATCGGTCACACATTTCCAGAGGACCATATTTGAAATCATAACCGATCCGCATGGCATTATCGATATCCTCAGCGGAAGCTACTCCTTCGGACAACGTGTGCAGCGCTTCATTGATCAATGTGCAAATAAGCCTTGTTGTAATGAAGCCAGGCGACTCCGTGACCTTAATACTTTTCTTTAAAATAAGCTCGTCCACAAAACGGCGGGTTTGTTCAAAGGTTTCGTCCGACGTTTTCATCGCTCGGATAATTTCGACGAGATCAATTTTCGCCACGGGATGTAAAAAATGAAGTCCTATCACACGTTCAGGATTCGTGGTGACCGCAGCAATCTCAGTCACGCTAAGGGTGGATGTATTCGTTGCTAAAATAATGGCTGGCGAACAAATTTGATTAAGTTGAAAAAATACATGCTTTTTAGCATTCAAATCTTCCGAAATCGTCTCAATAACCATATCGCAAGCAGCCATATCTTGTAGTGAATCAGCTTTTCTGATTTTGGCTAAAATCAGCTTTTTCTCCGCTTCTGTCAATGACCACCGTTCTATTTGCTTATCTAAGCTGACCGCAATCTGTTCCATGGCTCGGTCGAGCTTATCTGTTGTTTTCTCAACGAGTAATACGTCCAAACCACGGGCAGCGAGCATTTCAGCAATCCCCTGTCCCATCGTTCCCCCACCGATTACACCTATTGTTTTGAATACCATGCCACGTTTCTCCTTCTCCCACGCTGCGTCTTACCAACTTCTTAATTTTCCACTTTCTTAATCGATCAAATTCTCAATAAATTCTCAATCCAACCTCATTTCGAAAACCCAATCATATCATACAATTTTTGTTACCCAATTTCATTAGTATACACAAAACATTCGCTAGATTATCTCAGCTTTGACACAATTCCAGCACTTCATAAACGCATTGACGATATAACTTTGTTCAGAGCAGCTCCTATTAAGGGGAATTCAAAGTTATCCACAACTAGCAATTGAGCATAATTAAAATACGAAAAAACCGCTGGCCACATGGCCAACGGTAAACTTATGCACTCTTCGAAACAGAATCATCAAACAATTTGCGGAAAGTTTCACCGGAAAGAACTTCTTCCTTCATCAAAATTGCAAAGGAATGTTCGAACACACTACGCTGCTGCTCTAACAGCTCCTTGGTGCGAATCATGAGGGCATCAAGGATGATTGTATTCTCTTTCATGAGCTGATCCTTCGTCACCATATCGCGGTCAATGATACCGAGGGAAGTAAGTCCGGAATCCATCATATTACGAACCATGGAAAGTGACTGCTCGAAATCGTTACGCGAACCTGTACTGCGTCCACCATAGAAGATTTCTTCAGCCGCGGCGCCGCCGAGAGCAATCATGATTTGCTGCTCAATATAATCCTTGGTGTACAAATAATGATCTTTCGGTGGATTATGACGCACATATCCCAGCGCTTTCCCCCGCGGACTAACGGTAACCTGAGAAACAGAGCCAGGGCGAACAATTTCAGCAACAATCGCGTGGCCCAATTCGTGATATGCGACGCGCTCTTTTTCCTCTTGCGCCGTTTCTTTATCCGTTCTTTCCCCCATCATTACTTTATCAATCGCGGAAGCTAGATGGTGCTGTTCAATAGCCAGTTTATCTTCTCGCATGGCATAAATGGCGGCCTCATTCAGAACGCCTTCTAGCTGTGCACCAGAGAAACCAAAAGTTTGATCAGCGATCATATCCAAAGAAACGCCTTGAGCAAGCGGTTTATTTTTTACATGAATATCGAGAATGGACAGACGTCCTTTCTTATCCGGTAAGTCCACTTCAATATGACGGTCGAAGCGTCCCGGACGCAATAAAGCACTGTCGAGAATTTCTTTGCGGTTCGTTGCTGCAACGATCAAAATACGGGGAGCATCATTCGTATGGATACCATCCATTTCAGTTAATAGCTGGTTCAGCGTCTGATCGTACTCACGATGTTGACCACCGTCACGTTTACCACCGATAACATCAATCTCATCAATAAAAATTATCGCATTGTCTTTGCCTTCTTTAACAGCGCGTGTTCTAGCTTCTTTAAAAAGGTCACGTACACGACTTGCACCGACACCGACGTACATTTCAACAAATTCACTACCCGAAGCAGCCATATAAACAGAATTCGTATAATGCGCGGCCGCTTTAGCCATTAGCGTTTTCCCTGTTCCAGGAGGGCCAGTAAGCAGAATCCCTTTGAGCGGACGAATACCTAATTTCTTAATTTCTTCATGCTTGATTAGAAAATCAAGAGCTTCCATCAATTCTTTCTTAGCGCGATCTTGTCCGCCAATCTCATCAAACGTTAAATACGAAGGCGTACGATTTTTGCTTTTACGATCACCACCACCAGCAGATATCCCAGCACCGCCGCGGCCTTTAATCATGTAAAACAAGGAAACACCCAATACACTAACAAACAGGATAGGTATCACATTAACACCTAGGAAAACTAAAAAGATCAGTAGAACCGGTATAAATCCAATCCCAATTTCTTTATAAATTTTACTCATTCGGCCACACTCCTATCTGGGAAGTTCTAGGTAGCATGATGAATTTGGTGGCATCACCATCTGTCAAACGAATATATACATTAGTTTGATCCATTTCACTGTCTACTTTCATATTTGGAACACCCTCAGCGTATTTCTGCAGTGTTGTTGGAATGTCTGCATAATGCTTTGTCTCCATTGCTTGTGCTACCTCAAATAATGCTTTAGACCACCACTGATCCAGTTTCTCAGACGGGTTACTCTTCACATTTATATTCACAGAACGCTTACCGATTATGGATGCACCTTCTTTATGAATACTTTCAACAACATTTCTTAAATTGGCATCTTGGTTTAGACTAACTTCTATGTCAACTTGGTTATTGTCCAGTTTCATCGTTGAGCTCGTTACACCGGGAACCTTGCTAATGATATCAGATAATGGATTCTCCATAGCTAAACTTGTATAAGCGAACCAACCTCCGAATAAAACTCCAGCAGATATTACAACACTCATGACGACAGGTAAGAGACGCAGCTTCATCAGTCAACGTCCCCCTTTCTATACGTATTTTATTGCCTCAATTGCTATACGATGAGTATATCACGCGATACATACATTAGCTTTATGAAATGAGTGGAAACAAAAAAAACTCAGCCTAATGCAGGCTGAGTCGGTACGTATCCATATAGAGTCCATCTTTGAATTTGTAATAATCATAGAAATAGCGTGTACCGCTGTTTTCATTCTTTTTATAGAAAACTTCCCAGACATAGTCATTACCAAGTTTACCTGGTAACACGCGTTCTATTTCAATCTCTGGAGCTTTTTTAAGCACGGTTTCTCGGACTTGCGCTTCGGTGAACGATTCAGCAGTCATCTCAGCGTGTATCCCTTTGTCTGAAACCCAAACAATAACGCCTTGCCCCAGCTTGTCTTCACCATAAACGATTTGAAGCGGTTCATCTCCATAGAAGAAATCCACCTTGGTTGCTTTCGTCATAATACTTTTCTCATAAGCTGTTTCTACCGCTTTGCGCTTATCATCCCAGTGCTCATTCTGAACATTTAAATAAAAGCGACTAAGCACTACACCAAGTGTCAAAATAATAAATACACCGAATGCTATGATCCTTGTTCGCTTCGCATTCATGAACGCCGCTCACCTCCCCAGACGAACTTACAAGGAATCACTTAGCCAATGAGCTTATCAAAGCATTGTTCAAACTCACGCTTAATTTTTTCTTCATCCAGTGTTAAACATTCACCCTTGCGGACAATCCAATTTCCGTCTACACACACATCAACTACATCTTTTGCACAAGCAGAGTAAACAATATGGGACAAGAAGTCCGTCTTCGGAAGGAAATGCGGTTGGTCGATATCCAGTGCGATAAAGTCTGCCTTCATGCCAGCCTGCAGTAGACCTACATTGTCTAACCATACTGATTCTGCACCCATTTTTGTTCCCATTAGAAGCGCTTCTGCAGCAGGCACAGCTAGAGGATCGCCAGAAACACCTTTGTGAATCAGCGCGGCGAGTCTCATTTCTTCGAACATATCCAAGTTATTATTGGAGGCCGCTCCGTCCGTTCCAAGCGAAACCTTCACGCCTGCACGAAGAAGTTCAGGAACTCGAGCAACACCGCTAGCAAGCTTCAGATTGCTTCCTGGGTTGTGGGAAATACGAACATCATATTGCTTAAGGATACTGATTTCTTCATCTGTGAGATGAACACCATGCGCGATGAGCGTCGGTCTGCTAAACACGCCATGCTTTTCTAAATGTGCAACGGGTCTCAAACCGTATTGATCAACATTCCCTTGAACTTCACGGCTTGTCTCCGACATGTGAGTATGAATGGGCAGGTTTAAATCATGAGCCACTTGAACAATCCGCTCTATATAGTCTGGTGGACATGTATAGGGAGCATGTGGGGACATCATGGTCGTGATTCTTCCATTCGCACCGCCATGCCAGTTTTTTGCGAACTCAGTGGCTTCCTTCAATTTAGCATCTTGTACGTCCGATGGACAAAGTCCAATAATTCCTCGGGTCAGTACACCTCGCATACCTGACTCTTCAACGGACTTAGCAACTTCGTTCATATGGTCATACATATCTACAAAAGTCGTCGTACCACCTTTAATCATTTCTAATATAGATAACTGCGTCCCCCACTTCACATCTCGGGCGCTGAATTTGGCTTCCATTGGCCACATTTTCTCTTCTAACCAAATTTGGAGCGCAAGATCGTCACCGTATCCGCGTAAAAGTGACATCGCTGCGTGACCATGCGTATTCACAAGACCAGGCATATAAAGCTTGTTCGTACCGTCAATGACTTCGTCATAATTTTCTCGAGGTTCAGGTATTTCCTCACCGATGTATGTAATCTGGCTGCCCTCTATGACCATACAGCCCTTGATAGACGTTTTCGCTTCATTATTTGAGATAAAAATACCGTTCATAATTAATGTTTTTTTCATACTAAAAATCCCTCTCTATGCTCATTCTATTAAGGACACTGCTTTTTAAACTTTACATCTTCAGGCTTGTAAAATCAAGGAAGCCAAATGATGTTAAGAAATTGTTAAATGTCACGGAATTTTCGTTGCTTTCAATGCAATTGTTATGATACTTTTAACTTTGTGAGTTTTTTCTACCATTTGGTCTGTTTATCTTAAATATTCGATCAAAAACTAGTACATATAGTAAAATATAGGAGGATTATATGACAACGTTATTCACGAAAAAGAACGAAGTCGATTTCTTGCAGCTTCTCATCCGTGCTGCAGAAAACGCATTGCAAACTGCTCAACTATTTCGCACAGCCATGATGGGTGATAAACCGCCAATTGAGTATGTAAAAGCGATTAACGATTTAGAGCATGCAGGCGATTCCATTACTCACGAAATTTTTAAAGGTTTAAACAAAGTATTTATTACACCGATTGATCGTGAAGATATTATGGTTCTAGCCTCCAAAGTGGATGATGTAACAGACGGTATTGAAGCTACAATTGCTCGTTTCGACTATCTTTCTGTATCCCATACAGATTCTTATATGAAAGAGTTTTCTGCTGTCATTGTAGACTCTTGCCAGCATATGCTGGATGCGTTCAAGCTTCTAGCCAAGAAAAAATACATGCAAATTCCTGAGCATACAGTTGCTATTAATTCCCTCGAGAATGACGGAGACCGTTTGATGCGCGAAGGGATTCGCCAAATTTTCATCACACGTAAAGACCTGTACGAAGATTTTAAATTAAAAGAAATTTATGAGCGTTTGGAAGAAACAACAGATGCTTGTGAAGATGTAGCCAATATCCTTGATAGCGTTGTACTTCGTTATTCATAAGGCACTTTCGTGTCCATGTTTACGAAGAAAGTTTTCCCATTGGAAAACTCTTAGGAGGAAATCATGTTAACTTATTTAATCATTATCGTTGTACTTGCCTTGCTTTTTGATTTCATTAATGGATTTCACGACACGGCTAATGCGATTGCAACTTCCATTTCCACACGAGCATTAAGTCCGCGTGTAGCCATCGCAATGGCCGCCACACTCAACTTTGTCGGAGCCATGGTTTCCTCTAAGGTGGCCAAAACCGTTGGAGGAAGTATAGCGAACCCAGCCAAAATTGAAAACGGTGTTGAAATCGTCATTGCTACCTTACTTGCGGCTATCATTTGGAACTTGTTGACCTGGTATCTGGCGATTCCTTCTTCATCTTCGCATACACTCCTTGGTTCTCTAGCTGGAGCTGTTATCGCTGGCGCTGGGATCCATGCGGTGAACTGGAATGGTTTTACTCAAATTATTATCATTTTGGTACTATCGCCCATTATTGCTTTCGCCCTAGGTTACCTAATTATGATTTTGATCAAGTACATCGTTATATGGTCTGGAAATACATCAAGATCGAAACTAAATCGTATATTCCGTACCTTGCAAATTTTATCCGCGGGATTACTTTCATACTCACATGGTGGAAATGATGCACAAAAAGCAATGGGGATTATCGTATTTGGTTTAGTTGCAGCGGGTGTTCAAACAGACCTTGAAGTACCGCTCTGGGTGAAAATTGCTGCCGCTTTGGCCATGGGACTTGGAACATCCATCGGTGGATGGCGAATTATTAAAACCGTTTCAGGTAAAATTGTTAAAATCGAACCGATTAACGGCTTTGCATCGGACTTAACGTCAGCACTTGTTATTCAATTCTCAACTCATATTGGTAAACCATTGTCAACAACGCATGTTATTTCCTCCGCGATTATCGGAACAGGCAGTGTCATGCGCTTCCATGAAGTTCAATGGGGCACGGTTGGACGCATGTTGATCACTTGGGTTATTACGATTCCAATCAGCATCGCTCTCGCATTCTCGATCTACTTCGTGCTATTCAGACTCATTTTCTAAAAATAAGTAGGCTGTCTCAAAAGTAACACTATAGATGTGTGGGACAGATCCAATTGGTAAAAAAAGTGAATATTTGAATGAAAAAGGAGCTAAGCGGCTTGTATGTGCTTAGCTCCTTTGTTTTGCAGAATAGGGCTTATCCAAAAGTCATATTCAGAAAAATGAAATCCCATTAATGTATTTCGCAGTCTGCTTCCTACTTCCATTGGAATAATCCAGTGGAAGTAGGGATTTCGTTCTGCATACCGATTCGTATGTCCCAGAAGGTAATACGGCTTAAGGGGCTGTCCGCAAGTAGATTTACTTTTGGAACAGCCCCTTTTTCTATTCCAAATAATAAGCTAAACTTTGCAATTCGGTTGTAAAATCCGCATGATGTACTCGAACTTCAGGAGGAACCTTAATAATGACCGGAGCAAAATTCAATATCGCTTCAATCCCGCAGTCTACGAATTGATTGGCTACATTTTGAGCTTCATTCGCAGGAACCGTAATGATGCCGATGCGAACGCCTAATTCAGATAAAACACTCTTCATCTCATGCATCGGTTGAACAATTAGATTGTTGATCGATTCCCCTGCTTTGCTTGGCATTGCATCAAAAACAGCGACAATTTTCATATCATTTCGTAAGTAAGTATTATAATTGCATAAAGCGCGACCTAGGTTACCCGCTCCAACAAGAGCAACTTGAATATGGCGATCCAACTTCAGGATCTGTCTAATCTTCTCAATTAGATAAGCAATGTCGTAACCGATTCCTTTTTTGCCGAATTCCCCGAAATAAGCCAAATCCTTGCGAATCTGTGCCGGATTCAGATCGAGTTTTTGACCCAAATCCTGCGAAGATACCGTCGAAACATTTTTCATTGCAAGTTCATTCAGAAAGCGTAAATAAATGGGCAGCCTCCGAACGACGGCTTCCGATATTTTTTGTGTTTTCAACTTTACGCCTCCCCCATCCACTCTTCAATCCTAGGTAACATTTGCTCGGTCGTCATATGCTCTATCTTCGGACCAGGCAATGAATAAAGGAAGTGCTTGCCATAATACGTATCAATGACACGAGTATCATAGATGATAACGATGCCTTTATCGGATGCACGTCTGACAAGTCGGCCAAAGCCCTGCTTAAATCGAATGACAGCTTGCGGCACAGAAAATTTCATAAATGGATTCTCATTGCGTTTCTTTATATTTTCACATTTCGCCTCGACAAGAGGATGATTTGGCGGTTGAAACGGCAATCGTATAATCGCAAGACAGCTTAGCGCATCTCCTGGAATATCGACACCCTCCCAGAACGAGCTGGTACCCAGTAGGACGCACATCTTGTTATCTTGGAACATCCGGGTCAGTTTACTCCGATTGCCGCTGTCAACCCCCTGCCCGAGCACGGTAATTCCATGTGGCTTCAAGAGATCCTTCATACCAGCATAAATTTGCTTAAGCATACGATTCGAAGTGCACAAAATTAACATACGTCCTTTGGTAATTCGCGCAACATCACTAAGCGACTCAATAAGTGCGTTGATAAAAACAGGATCACCGGCACCTTTGATGGTCGGGAAGTTCCGAGGGATCACGACGAGAGCTTGCTCTCTATAATTAAATGGAGATGGCAATTGAACGGTTTTCAGCTTGCCCGATTCTTCATCCTCAGGGATAACTAACCCTAATTGATCCGCTGAATATTGAAAAGATTTATTAACAGACAACGTCGCGGAGGTCAGGATAATACTGTCTTTAGTCTCAAAGAAATGCTGCTGCAGCAGACCACTTACATCGGTAGGCACCGATACAAGCTGCAGCGACTTCGATTTGGCATAGGTGCCCGCTTCCATCCAATACACATAACCCTCATCGGCCATTTTCATAAAAAAGTGCAGGGCATCTCGATGGTTGTACAGTTCCTTTACCGTGCCATTCAAATCGGTGACTAAACCTTGGACCCCGAAAACTTCCTGCATGTCCTTCACTTCATTTAACAATTTATCAAGCGTGCGGAGTAAATCATTCGCATTCAAATAAATATTGTCTTCCATGATCAGAAGCTCTCGCCACTCGGTTGGAAGCGTTTCGGGCTTCATCCGCAGTACGTACTGTGAGTTTTCCGATTGCGATGGATCGCTTCTAGAAGATAACAGTTCGTAGAGCGCCTCGCTGAGCCGATCCCAATCCTCTTTGATTTGCACGATTTTGGGAAAGAGCCCGTCAATGGTTTGACTCCATGCGGCCGCGCGTTCCGGCTGCTCATCCGATTTCTGCAATCGAAACCGCAGCATCGGTAATTGGCCGCTGCGATTATCTTTATATAGCCATAGCAACGAATGATAAAATGCCGAAGAATGCAGCTCAATACCAAGATGTTTACTGGCCACTTCTTCGAAGTGATGAGCCTCATCAATGACAAGGTGCTTGTAAGAGGGTAGAAGGCGGTTCTCAGCCTTCATATCCGTGAAGAGGAGGGAATGGTTCGTGATGATCACATCGGCCGTATTGGCGTCATTCCGAGCGCGATGATAGAAGCATTTCTTGTACCAAGGACACATGCGATTCAAGCAAGAATCGGTGTCACTTGCAACCGAATACCAGAACTGCGCACCTTTATTTCCAAAATGCAGCTCCTCTTCATCCCCATGCTCCGTCTCACTCAGCCATACAACCATTTGCGCTGCCGTGATCGGATCTTCCTTGCCATTCTCGTAATCACGTGTTGTTAGCTTCGTCTCGAATTTACGCAAGCATAAGTAATGACTTCTGCCTTTGAGTACAGCAGCTTTGAATGGGATAGGGAAAATCTCCTTCAAGAGAGGAATGTCCCGCTCACGGAGTTGTTCTTGCAAGTTAATCGTATGCGTAGAGACGATCACTTTCTTCTCATACTTGATGCCATAATAAATAGATGGTATTAAATACCCTAGCGACTTCCCTGTTCCTGTTCCCGCTTCAATCATCAAATGCTGATCCTGCTCGAGTGACTTTTCAACTTCCCGGATCATCTGCTCTTGCGATTCGCGGTCTTCAAAGATCTCGAATTTTTCCCGTAAGGCTGTTTTCAAACCTTGATGGAACTCTGTAAAAGAAGAACCTAAACCATCCGCATCGGAGTCTTTGCGCGTATCTTCCTCATCGCCCCAATCGGTGACACCCAGCGTAAATTGCCGGAAATATCGATTCGTATCCATATCCACACTGGTGATAGACTCTTTGTAGATGCATATTTCATCGAGGAACCAGCCTAAATCGCTATTGACGTTTTCGAAAATATGCTGCAAACGTTGAATCGTTAGAAGTGGCAACCCCAGCAAGCGCTCCAAACAAATAATCCATATGGCTGCCGTTACTTCCGCATCACTATCCGCCTGGTGTGGCCTTTCATGATCAATACCAAACAAACCGGCTACCATGCTGAGTTGAAGACTCGAAATCGATGGAAATAGGATGCGCAGCAAATCCATCGTATCCAGCACACGTCCTGTGAAAGGCGGGTATCCTGTTTTCGTGAGTCCTTTTTGCAAAAAGGATAAATCAAAAGCCGCATGGTGCGCCACAAGCACACAATCAAACAACAGCGGAAACATATCCGCCATGACTTGGTCAAGTGGAGGAGCATCCGCAACCATGTCTTCCGTAATCCCTGTAAGTGTTGTAATCGAAGAAGGTATACTTATCCCTGGTTTGACCAGAGAAGTATACCTGTGAGTAATTTGAAATTGATCTATAATGACGAGTCCAACCTGAATAATTTCATCCACAGGCTGACTTCCTGTCGTTTCAAAATCCAAAACTGCAAATTTCATGACGTGTATCTTCAATCCTTTCGTCCTGCACTTCTCCTAGCATACCAAATCTTATTAGGAAAAGGGAATACCCAGTTAGCCGCTTCCGTTTTAGGATTCGTCCAAATTGATCAGCGGCTCCATGCAAGAAGGATCAGTGTGATACGCTTTTTGAAAATATTCAAAGGCTTTTTCCATATTCTGATTTTGCACTTGTATGCAGCCCATTGCGTTGTAGGAAATGGCCTTCATCTTGGTATTGTCGGTCAGGGGCAAAAGGAACTTGAAGTGTTGATACGCTTCTCCAAACTCCCCTTTGCGCAAATGACCCATCGCTAAATATACCCTAGCTAGCAAGAAATCCGGCTGCCTTTGAATCAGCACTTGGAATTCTTTGATCGCTTGATCATACATATAAAGCTTGTAATACCCCTGCCCCCGCATGAATTCATCCGTCTGCTTCCCCGATAAATCTAGCTCCATCAGCTCATCATGAAGGGTTTGGGTACTCATCGGTACGGCCCCATAAAACTTTCCCAACTTCTCCTCAAAAAGCAGCCACGCTTCGATGAACTCATCGCTCATCGTTTTCAACACCTGCAATTGTTCGTCGAGCTCCGCCTTTTTTTCCACGTCACTATTCGGATATTCTTTTTGGATTTCTTCCAAAACCTCGTTCATTGTGGAAAATAAATGCTTAAACATTTGGCATCCCACCTTTGCTTCGAAAGCTTATCCTCATTCTTTGTAAACAGAGCCGATTTCATGCATGGAAGTGATCCCTCTTAAAGGATGGTGGAATGCTCTTCTTCTTTGAGAAGCTGCGCAACTTTATTATTATCACCCATAATGGCAATCGTTGGTTGATGCTTCTTCGCTTCTTCATCGGTCATCATCGCATAAGAAATAATAATAACCGTATCACCGGTCTGAACCAACCTAGCCGCAGCCCCATTTAAACAAATCACACCTGTGCCGCGCGGCCCCGGAATAATATAAGTTTCGAGACGTGCACCATTGTTGTTGTTCACGATTTGCACTTTCTCATTCGGCAACATACCAACCAAATCGATCAAATCTTCATCAATCGTAATACTTCCGATATAATTCAAATTCGCTTCCGTAACGGTTGCCCGGTGGATTTTAGCTTTCATCATGGTTCGAAACATGGAAGTCACTTCCTTACTTGTAAAATTAAATTATCGATCAAACGCGTTTTGCCGAATTTGACAGCCAAAGCAATGATAATAGAAGGAGTATGATGGCTATTTTCAAAGGGTTCTAATGTCGGATAAGCTAGTACCTCTACATAGTCAATGATGGCTAAAGATGAAGTAGCAATATGTTGGCTAACCAAGCTTTCAAGCTCCTGCGGTGTGAAAGTTGTATGTGATTCCACAAATGCCTTTGCTTTCT
Source organism: Paenibacillus phytorum (assembly GCF_013141715.1). Lineage (GTDB taxonomy): Bacteria > Bacillota > Bacilli > Paenibacillales > NBRC-103111 > Paenibacillus_E > Paenibacillus_E phytorum. Next base: position 35,008 of record NZ_WHOA01000089.1, read on the forward strand.
GTAAGGATTGAGACAAAACTAAAGCCTCCTTACGCTCTTCCTCAGATAGATACACATTACGCGAGCTCATAGCGAGCCCGTCCGCTTCACGCAATATAGGACATGGAACAATCTCGATGCCGAGATTGAGATCCTGCACCATTTGCTCAATGACAGCAACCTGCTGGGCATCCTTCAGGCCAAAAAAGGCTTGATCAGGCTGAACAATATGAAACAACTTGCTAACGACAGTTGCGACCCCGTCAAAGTGTCCAGGCCGCGATGCTCCGCAAAGTCTGGAGGTAAGACCTGTCACACTGACCGTAGTGCGTGTCGGTGACGGATACATTTCGCTCACTGATGGCATGAACACTAGGTCAACGCCTGCGGCTTCAGCTAATTGCAGGTCCCGCTCCGTATTGCGCGGGTATCGCTCGAAATCCTCACCTGGACCGAACTGGAGCGGATTAACAAATATACTTAGCACGACAAATCCACTTTGAGCACGTGCTTTGCGTAGCAAACTAGCATGGCCTTCGTGTAAATAGCCCATTGTGGGTACAAACCCAACAGATTGGTCGTTCTTGCGTCGATAGTCCCTTATGCGAGAACGCAAATCAGCAATTGAATGAATTACTTCCATTGTCTGGATCGCTTCCATGCCTCTCACTTCTCCTTATCGCCATATAAGTATTCAACAACATCGTTGTCCATATGAAACGTATGCTCTGGTGCAGGGAATGCCCGTGCTTTCACTTCTTTCACATATTCCCCAATACCTGCACGAATAGTTTCCCCTATATTCGCGTATGCCTTTACGAACTTTCTGGCAGCACTGTCAGAACCATACTGGAGAAGATCATGATAAACAAGTACCTGGCCATCGCAATGAATCCCAGAACCAATTCCAATCGTAGGAATCGATAGCTGCTTTGTTATCCACTCGGCTAGTTCATCAGTCACCAGCTCTAAGACCACAGCGAAAGCTCCCGCTTCCTCAAGAGCTTTAGCATCACTGAGCAGTTTTTCCGCTTGTTCGGAGCTGCGTCCTTGTACACGGAATCCACCAAGTTGATGTACGGATTGCGGAGTTAAACCCAAATGTCCGACGACCGGCACACCGGCCTCCGTGATCGCTTTGACAGTTGCTGCAATCTCAGCTCCGCCTTCCAGCTTAACGGCCTTTGCTCCACCCTCTTGCATTAATCGGGCAACACCACGAAATGTTGAGTCCAAGCTTCCATGGTACGTCAAGAAAGGCATATCCGCTACAATGAACGTATTTGAAGCTCCACGCACCGCGGCTCGCGTCTGGTAAACCATATCATCCAGTGTGACAGGAAGGGTTGAATCGTAGCCTAGTACTACATTCCCCAGAGAATCTCCTACAAGGATGACATCAATGCCAGCCTCTTCCGCCAAGCGGGCTGAGGGATAATCATAAGCAGTTACCATGGTAATGGGAACGCCATCTTGCTTCATTTTTCTCATCTTAGCTGTCGTAAGCGGCTTACGTTGTTCCATTGTTATCCCAGCTTCCTCATATAAAATAAAAAACCTTTTAGCTAAGAGCTAAAAGGATCGCATGCAGAAAGAATCCAATGATCCCTCTGTCTCGGTCCCATAAGGCTCAGAGCAGAATCCAACATCTTGTTTCAAGTCCTATTCCTTTGTAAACAAACTACCAACGTCAAGCTGCAAGTGCAGTTCCTTTAAGGATACCGCCTTGTCTTGCTATTATACCAAATGTTGCTTCCATTTGATACCTTTACTTCAGTTCAATATCTCCGGAATATATCTTTATTTTCTCTCCAGCTTGCGTTATTACCGTTAATGCACCTGAATCATCCAACGAATCAGCGATGCCTTCAATGACTCCTGAAGGTGTATGCGTACGGATTGGACGCTTCAAAGTTACACTGAGAGCCTCCCATAGCAAACGGATTGGGGCAAAGCCTTTCTCCATATATAGCGCATAGAGATCTTCAAACTCTAAAAGAAAAGCTTGTACCAAACTTTCTCTTGGGATGTCAGCGCCCGATTCAATCGCAAGTGAGGTCGCAATATTCCGAAGTTCCTCGGGATAATCTTCCCTTTTCAAATTTACACTGATGCCAAACCCTGCAACCACATACTTGAGCCGTTCATCTTCCCCACTGCTTTCAAGTAAGATGCCGCTTACTTTCTTCCCTTTAATTAGAAGATCATTAGGCCACTTAATCCCGATGTCTACCTGGCACACCTTCTGGATGGAGCGACAAAGCGCTACCGCACTTAGCAGTGTTAATTGAGGCATGAAATAGACCGGAATACGCGGCTTTAACACAAGACTCATCCAGATCCCTTTACCGGCCGGAGAATGCCACGTGCGCCCCATTCGGCCTCTTCCCGCTGTCTGTGCCTCTGCCAAAACAATCGTGCCTTCAGGAGCACCTGATGCAATGAGAGCGTGTGCTATCGTCTGTGTAGACTCGACTTCCCCGTAAACATGGATTTTTTGGCCAAGAACCTTGGTTTTCAATCCGCTCAACAATTCGTTCACTTGCCATGAATTAGGCTTGCTCAACAATCGGTACCCTTTACGAGGCGCAGCTTCAAATTCATAGCCTGCCGATCGAAGCTCTTCAATATGCTTCCAGATCGCGGTGCGGCTAACGTTAAGTCGTCGGCTGATTTCCTCGCCGGAAACGTAAGTTTCCGGGAACTCTTGGAACAGCTCTAATATACGTTTGTTCATACGATTTCACTCACGATCTATCGGGAATTTATTTGGATGATGATTCATCTGTAATCCTGCAGTTGTTGTAGTTCGTGCAACATTTTGGAGGTAAATCCGTGTTATTCTATAATCTGTTGTACAATGTACAACAATTTGGTCCAATATAAGCCATTTCCCAACAAATGGGCTTGAAATGTTGTACAAACTGCAACTTCAAGTTGCGAAATACCTATTGGTGTGTGAATTGTTGTAGAAAATGCAACATTGGTCGAGTGGACGGATACACCCATAATATCATCATTCAAATTATAAAAAAAACCGCGCTGCGCTGCTACTTCGCAGCACGCGCGGCAAGTAAAAGTGATTCTCGCTCGTTCGGGATTTCACCGAGCGCGGTTCGTTCAAGCAGCTGCTGCAGCAGCATGCCCATCCATGGGCCCGGCTGCCGGCCAAGCTCTTCCGCCAAATCCGTGCCGGATATGGCGAGTTCCTTCAGGCTGAAGCAGGGAACCTCCTTCAGCCAAGCATCCCCGCGGCGCAGCAGCTCTGGCGCGGCGGTCTGCAAGAAGCGCGCGAGCTCGCCGCGCTGCTCAGGGCTCTGCGGCAGCACGCTCAGCAGCCGCAGCAAAGCGCGGGCAGCGGCTTCGCCGCGGCGCACCGCGCCAAGCTTCCAGACCCGCTCCAGCGGAGCCGGGTCCTGCACCAGCGCTAACGCGGCGTTCTGCGAAGCACCGCTCGTAAGCTGCGCGGCCACAGCCTCGCGCAGCGCCAACACCGCCACGACCGCTTCGCAATCGGCGCGGGAGAAGGTCAGCTCCTGGAGCGCCGTGCGGACCGTGTCCGCCGGCATCTCCAGAAGCATCAGCAGCATGGCCCAGCGGTCATGCTGCCCTTCCAGCGCGCTGACAGCGTCCAGCGCGTCATCCCATGCGAGCCAGCGCTCAAAAGGCAGCGGCAGCTGCTTTTTGAGGTGCGCCGTGAGGCGGCTCGCCAGCAGTAACCGCACAGCCCGTGCGGGGGCTGGGCCTTCGATCATGCGCTGCAGCTCGCTGCGCACGCGCTCCATAGCGATATGGCGCAGCAGCGGAGCTTGCGCAAGCAGCGCTTGCCAAGTGCTTGATTCGACCTCCAGTCCATAGGTCGAGGCAAAACGAACACAGCGAAGCATGCGCAGCGCATCTTCGCCGAATCGCTCCTCTGCAGCCCCTACGCAGCGCAGCACACCTAGTTCCAGATCCTTCTGCCCTGCAAAAGGATCCAATACAACGCCCGCCGCGTCCATCGCCATAGCGTTCATCGTAAAATCGCGCCGCTTCAAATCCTCTGTCAAATCCGAAATGTATTCGACAGAGGTTGGGCGGCGGAAGCCCTCATACTCCGTTTCCTTCCGGAACGTCGTCACCTCATAGGTCCCCTGTGACAGGATGACGGTTACCGTGCCGTGCTGCAGCCCTGTCGGCGCCGTCCGCGGGAAACAAGACATAACCTGCTCCGGCAATGCTGACGTCGCAATGTCGATGTCCTTAATCGGTCGGCCTAGCACAGCATCACGAACGCAACCACCTACAAGATACGCCTCATACCCAGCTTCTGTAAGCTTAGAGAGTACTAAGGAAGCACCACGATCTATTACTTCTATTTTAACAACATCCGACATGTTACTCCTAACCTGCTAACATCCTCTTATTGACAGGACGAAGCTGTAATGCGATGAGATTCTGGAAGCTCTCTTCCCAGCACGCGATAATAAATTTCCTCATATTGAACCGTAGTTATATCATTACAAAATGTATGCCGAGCACGAGTCAAACAATTCTGCGCCACTTGTTCGTACAATACTTGATTACTAAGCAAGTTAATGACATGTTCGGCCATTTTATCCGTATCCCCAACATCTGCTAAATAGCCGGTTTCACCGTGCGTAATGAGCTCGGGAATCCCGCCGGCATTGGAGCCGATCGTTGGCACCCCGCATGCCATCGCTTCTAGGGCGACAAGACCGAAGCTCTCTTTTTCAGAAGGAAGCAGCATCACGTCGGCAAGGGAAATCACCTGCGCTACGTCATCCTGTTTTCCACAGAACGTTACCTTATCTGTAAGGCCAAGTTCCTTTACCTTAGAAATCATTTTGGATAAATCAGGACCTTCTCCCACGAACAAAAGACGTGACGGAATCTGCTTGCTGACTTTTGCAAAAATATCAATAACATCCTGCACACGTTTAACAGGCCTGAAATTAGAAATATGAATCAGAATCTTCTCTTCCGGCCGGGCAAACTCGCCTCTAAGCTTCGTAATATCACGAGGGTAATACACCCGTTTATCGACGAAATTATAAGTTAGATCAATGTCACGGTCGATGTCCAATAATTCTCTTGTTTCTTTAATTAAATCTTTCGAAACCGCTGTAACCGCATCGCTTTCATTAATAGCATAACGAATTAAGTCGGAAATCGATTGATCCTGTCCCAGAACGGTTATGTCCGTTCCATGGAGTGTCGTGACAACCTTGAGATTACTACCAACCATCTGTTTCGCCAGAAGTGCACATACGGCATGAGGAATGGCATAATGAACATGTAGTAAATCTAACTCTTCCATCTTGGCGACCTGTGCCAATTTGCTGGCGAGAGAAAGGTCATAAGGCGGATACCGAAAGACATAATATTGACTGACTTCCACTTCATGATAAAAAATATTTTTATGAAATTTACCCAAACGAAAAGGCATACTGTGAGTAATAAAATGAACCTCGTGTCCTTTTTCGGCAAGCAGCTTGCCAAGTTCAGTAGCGACAACACCTGAACCACCTAAAGTCGGATAACAGGTAATTCCAATCTTAAGTTTATCTTTCATCATGCACCTCTTTTCCGATCAAACGAATCGATCTACCACTAAGGGCAGCTTAGAAACGAAACCTTCTGCATAAGTTAACAAGCGCTTTTGACCTAATATGCGATCTCGAGCTTCAACTCGTTCGATATAGCCTTGATTTAAGGGCGTGGCTACCGTACCTTGACCCGTAATAAATTGTGAGCGATAAGCGCTCAATGCTGTAATTTTTTCATCGTAACAATCGGTTACATCCACCATGAGATCAGCTTCGTAAACGTCATTTATAAAATAAAAGTACATCTGCTCCACGTTCACAGGCTCAGAATCAGGCAAATACTTGCGAAGCTTAGCGTTAAAAACAGCTTCCTGAACCAACCCCGAACAGGCAACATGGTCTGGATGCCGATCCTGCCAGTAGGGTGCAAATACGATTCTCGGCTTAAATTTACGAATCTCTTGCGTAATACGCTCAATATTTGCCTGTGTGGCAAATAATCCTCGATCCGGTAGTCCCAGATTCGTACGAACCTTCACGCCTAGAATACTCGCAGCCAGTTCAGCCTCCTCGATCCTTGTTTCTACTGTGCCATTAGAGGACATTTCGGCATAGGTTAAATCACAAAGTCCAACCTTAAGCCCACGCTTGGTATGTTTGGCAATGGTGGCACCCATGCCAATTTCAGCATCATCTGCATGTGCGCCAAATATAAGAATATCGAGAGATTCGCTCATCTTATTCAATACCTGGCTTATATTTATGTACTAACTCTCTCCAACCGAAATCACCGCGATCAAGCGCTCTGACAAGTAGTTCTGCTGTTGCTACATTCGTAGCGCAAGGAATTCCCTGAACGTCACAAAGACGCAGCAGAGCAATAATGTCCGGTTCATGTGGTTGAGCCATTAATGGATCTCGAAGGAAAATAATAAAATCCATCTCATTTTCAGCTACCATTGCGCCAATTTGCTGGTCTCCCCCAAGAGGACCTGACATAAATCGATGTACGTCTAATTTCGTGCCATCCATAATCCGCTGTGCTGTCGTACCTGTTCCATATAACTTATGACCCTCGAATACATGTTCATACGCTGTAACGAAGTTCACCATTTCATCCTTCTTACGATCATGGGCAATTAACGCTATCTTTAACATCTTGTCTTCCACTCCCCTAGGGCTCTTTAATCTATAAAATGCTCGAATCCATAAATCATTCCGCTATATGTCATCACTTTACGTACAGCAATCGCAACGCCCGGCATATAGGCTGCACGATCATAGGAGTCATGTCTAATTTTGAGCGCTTGGCCCTGTTCCGCCATAATCACTTCCTGCTGAGCAAAGACTCCAGGCAGTCGAACACTATGTATTCTAAATCCATTGTAATACCCGCCGCGCGAACCTTCAATTGTTTCTTCTTCATTCGGATTACCTTGACGCAACTCTCCTCTAACTTCGGAGATAAGTTCCGCGGTTTTCACTGCCGTTCCTGAAGGCGCGTCCAGCTTTTGATCCCCGTGATACTCAATGATTTCAAGATTAGGGAAGTATTTAGATGCTTGAGCCGCAAATCTCATCATAAGTATAGCCCCAATTGAGAAATTCGGAGCTATGATTCCGCCAATTCCACTTTCTTGACACTGCTTGTCCAACTCAGCAATAGCTTCCGGCGTAAATCCTGTTGTTCCCATTACTGGGCGAATTCCTAGGCGAATAGCCAAGTTTGTATGTGAAACCGCAGTTTGCGGTCCTGTAAAATCTACTAAAACGTCTGGCCTGGATTCTGTTAGAGCCTGCTCCAAATCATTGCTCATTGTAACTCCACATTCTTCAAATCCTACCATCCTTCCCAAATCAATTGGGCCAGAGGAGCGGTTAACCCCCGCCACCAGTTCCATATCGGACTCTGTGAGAACGGTCTTCACGACCTCTCGCCCCATTCTTCCACTTGCACCAATAACGGCTACTCGAATTTTACGATCCATGTTGAGAATATCTCCTTTTTGTATGTTTTAAGCCTATAATTTCATCTTTTGTTGATAGAGCGCCGCATGCTTTTTCGCAATTTCATGGTGAGGCTCCAAACGCACCGCTTCCATAACGGTTTGATAGGCTCTCCCATAATCCTTTCGCAAAGCAAAAGCTTCTCCTAGAATAAGATACGCTTCAATAGCCAGAGGATCAAGAGTAATCGCTTCTTTTAGTAAGAAAATCGCGCGTTCTCCATGCTCAGACTCGGCACTTAGCTGTTTTTGTGCTTGTTCAACTAATTCTCTTGCATGCAGGACTTGCAGATGATAACGATAAACTTCATTATCTTTAACCAACTCTAGTGCTCTTGAAGCATGCTCAATGGCTTTAAACAATTTGTTACTTCTTGCGAAAGTAATCGATAACTTGTAGTGATAGGCAGCATTGTTTGGTTCTTCAGCTATCGCTTTTTCAAACCATTCAATGGCTTTTTCAAAATCATGACCAAGTATGGATTCGTACGCTTTCTGTATTTGAGTTTCTCCATTCATCTGCCCATCCTCCTCCACCCGAAATCGAGTCTCCCGTTATTGGGGATGGTATAGTTTATGAAGGTTATGTAGTTTCGGTGTTAATTTTGGTCCATCGACCCGCGTCCCGCGTGTTGAATTTATGCATGATTTTATCATGTGCTTCCGTCAAATCAATGCCCAAAGAGTTCGCGAAACAGATGGTTATGAAAAGAATATCACCGAGTTCGAGCTCAATTGAATTGTCTTCTTCTGTGCTTTTTTTGGGCTTTTCACCGTATGTGTGATTCACCTCTCGAGCTAATTCACCAACTTCCTCTGACATTCTGGCCAGCATAGCTAAAGGACTGAAATATCCTTCCTTAAACTGGGAAATATAAGTGTCAACCTCTTGTTGTATATCTTTAAGAGTTCGTTCAGACATGTTCACCCTTCTTTCCATCATCTTCACTGAGCTATCATCACTATGTTAAACTATAGAAGAAAAGTTGACAAATTTTTTTGGCGATACCATCAAGTATGTGGAGGAACAGGAATGAGATTTAAGGAACGATTTGCTGATCGATTTACGAATGTTGTTGCAATTATGATCGGTACTGCTATTTATGCGTTTGGTTTGCACTATTTTGTTATTTCCAATGAGTTAATGGAGGGCGGGGTTACAGGTGTTTCCTTGCTGCTCAAATATGTACTAAACGTGCCACCTTCCCTATCTACGCTGTTAATTAATATTCCTTTGTTTTATATCGGATGGAAAAATTTTGGAAGAGGACAGATGCTTTACACCATCTTCGGTGTCGTCTCATTGTCTTTCTTTCTATGGATCATGGAGCTGCTCATTCGAAAAGAATGGCTGATCCCTTTTCATACCACTCAGGATTACTTTCTAGCGACTCTATATGCAGGTATTACACTCGGAACTGGACTAGGACTTGTCTTCCGTTTCGGTGGCACTACGGGTGGCTCTGATATCTTGGCTCATATCGGCAATAAGAAGAGAGGCTGGAGTGTTGGACAAGTCATCCTCATTATTGACGTTATCGTCATTGGCTCTTCGTTAATCTATTTACCAAAAGAGAAGGTCTTATATTCACTTGTTGCCGTCTTCGTAAGCTCTCGTCTCATCGATTATATTTCCGAGGGCGCTTACGCGGCCAAAGCGTTTACCATTATTAGCGATCAAGCATCTCAGTTAGCACAAGCCATTACGACGGAACTAGACAGAGGAGTGACTTTATTCCCAGCTAGAGGTGCCTACTCCGGCAACAATAAGGAAGTTGTTTATTGCGTCGTCTATCGTCACGAAACCAGAAGGCTTCGTGAACTCATTCATTCAATGGATCCTAGCGCATTCATCATAATTGGTGATGTGCATGATGTTATTGGTGAAGGATTCAAACAAAAGTAACGCAAGAAGTGGGTCCAGCAGCTATATAAGCTTGCTCGACCCACTTTTATGTTTCACCTATTTTCAGTTTCTCTCGTTTGCTTAACCGGAACAATATGTCGTCCTGATTGGTACATTCTCCATCCCACGAAGGATAGCACACTGACAATAATGAGACCAATACCTAACGACCAGATGATTGGCTGTCTAGGGTCAGTAATGGGCACGAAAGCGATCGCATCCTTGTTCTTCAGAAACAAATCATCCAAAACGTGATTTAGATGGTCAAGCCCTGATTCCGATTGTCGAGTCGACATAGGCTGACTATTCAAATTTGTTCGGATAAAAGCGAGCAGCGAATCAAGCTTTTCGACGGAAGCGGCATCTCGGCTAATCAGCAAGGAAGGATGAATGATGGCAATATGCTGCGACAGCTTACCGAAATTCGCCAACGCCTCCTTCTGTTTATTCGCTTTAACGTCCTCGGTTAGGTTATTTGTATCATTTTGCAGCACTTTATAATATTGCAGCCACATAGGCTGGTTCTTATGTGTTAACGCATCGGTGGCTAGACGAATTTTGGCGACAGCGACCTGCCCTTCTTCCGGTGAATAAGCTGCGGCATTGTAGACCCTTTTCGCTTGTGTAATCGTCTCCGTTAAAGCATTTAACCCCTCAACAGATGTAATCCCCTCGAAATGAATCTTAGGAATCTGATCAGACATTTGCATCAGTTTATTTCTCGCTTCTGTGACTTGACCATCCATGGTTTGTTTGTACATATCATCGGCAATTTGGTTCAAAAACGCTATCCGCTCTACTTGTTCAGGATCTATTGGCTTAGCGGCTTGTCCGTTTGTACTCGTGCTAACTCCGCAAGCCGAGCTTATACTTATAACGGCTGCAAGCAGAAGTGTGGTCGTTAACCATTTCATACCGGAATAATTAAACATGGGACATCCCCTCCTTCACCATCATCATATGGAGGTTTGTCCCAATTTAGACCAGCTGCTATGCGGTTATGTACTTCTTTTCTTGCGGATAAGCAGGCATACAACTGCTATCAAAATGCCAGTCATACTTAAGCCTACTGTGAACCATTCGATGTTACTTAAATAATTGTCCACAAGTACATCAGGTAATCTTGGAAAAACACCTTTTTCATAATCCATGAAATCGTTCCAAAATGTCCAGATGGCAACAATGATAATAGCCGTTAGCCTGTACCTATACCATCGAACGAATAGCAGCGCTTCCACAGCCATTGCCAAATGGGAACCTGTCAGCATCCAACCATCCCAGCCGACTGGAACACCCTGCCACGCACCTGTCCAAATCATGGCAACCGCCCAGATGCCATATTTAAATGAAGTAATCAATGCGAATGCTTCAACAAACCCGCGAATAGCTCGATAAAGCTTACTGGGTTGCTGGTCCAAAGAACGGTTCATAAGCAGGAAACCGATTGATAAAGTGAAAAATAAGCTGGCTGTTGGGCTGTCGGGAACAAAGTATACGTACCAAACAGGATAATTAGCAATCGTATCGACCATTTGTGCCCAATACCACTCATAGCCATAAATTGTACCTAAAAGGTTTGAAATGAAAAACGCCCACAACATCTTTTTGCTGAGCAGAAAATCCTTGCTCCAAAAATAGGAAACGGACAACCCTTGCTGCAAGTAAGCTCCTCCTCTTGTGCGAACTTATCTAAAAAAACCTGACCGCTCTCGCGATCAGGTTTCCTTTTTTATTGAGCTTTTTGTTTGGATAACCATTCAGCAAGTTTATTAATATCAGCATCACTTAAGCCTTTATCAATGTTAGCTTGATATTGCTTACCCATATTGCCTTTACCATTCTTGATAATGCCAAGAATCTCATCTTGTGGATGCTTATCACCAACACCAAGTAAGGCAGGTACACCAGAAGCAGGCATCCCTTTAAGTCCAGCACCGTGACAAGATAAGCAAGTTGCTTTCTTGTATATCTCAGCACCAGGATCATCAGCTGCAACGATAGCTGCAGATTTCTTCGTTTCCTTAGCACCGCCGCCACCAGCAGCACCTTTGTTCGCGTGCATCTCTTCCTCACGCTTAATGTGTTCTGGAACAATGTTTTTCTCTTTCAGTTCTACTTGGTAATGAGACCAAGATGTGTACGTCAAATACGTACAAGCGATAAGAGATAAAATCATCAAGCTTGAAGCGATCGGTCTTCTGTAGAAACGACGCTCTTTACCTGTGTCCAAGAAAGGAGCAAGCAGCAAGCCGCCGAACAGTAAACCAGGTACTACAACCGCACCAAGAACAACGTAATCTCCTGATGTATATGGGTATTTCAATAATTGATACATGAATAAGAAATACCAATCCGGCATTGGAATGAACGCTGTGTTCTTAGGATCCGCAGGATATCCTAGCGGAGCTGGATCCGACATGACCAGTACTAGCATACCGACCAATACGACTACACCAACCATCCATTCTTTCAACAAGAAGTTTGGTATGAACGCTTCTGATTTCCCCGGATATGCAGAATAATCTTTAGGAATCAGTCGTTGCTCTTGTGATTTCTTTATTACGCGGGAATCTCCCACATAAACGATTTTTTCGTCAGACTTATGACCATGCGCCACGCATTGACCCTCCTTTCAATTATAGCGGTCCGGAAATACCTTGTTTGCGAATCATGAAGAAATGTCCAGCAAGCAAAGCTAGCAGAACGCCCGGCAGGAAGAATACGTGGATGGCAAAGAAACGAGTCAATGTTTGAGCGCCAACAATGCTTCCACCTTGCAGCAATGTTTCAATATATGGTCCCGCGAACGGTACCGCTGCTGCGATCTTCATACCTACTTGTGTAGCGAAATACGCTTTGTTATCCCATGGTAGCAGGTATCCGGTAAAACCAAGACCTAACATAACGAAGAAAATCAACATGCCTACAACCCAGTTCATTTCACGGGGTGCTTTATAAGAGCCTGTGAAGAACACGCGCAGGGTATGTAAGAACATCATCACGATTACTAAGCTGGCTCCCCAGTGGTGCATACCTCTGACAATAACACCGAAAGCCACTTTATGTTGTAAATAGTCAACGCTGGCATACGCGTTGATAATATCAGGTGTGTAATACATAGTTAAGAACATACCTGACAAAATTTGAATGACTGTAATGAAAAACGTCAATCCGCCGAAGCAATATACGAAAGCGGAAAAATGATGAGCAGGGTTTACGTGCTCTGGAACCTCGTGGTCTGCTACATCCCTCCACATTGGCGTAATATCAAGACGTTCGTCAATCCAGTTGTATACGTTTTTAAACATCTGATGCTGACGCCTCCTTATACTCTTGTGTTAGCATGTAGTTGTCCCACATAAACGAAACCATTCTCTACTTTGGTCGTGTACTCATCCAAAGGCTTTGGTGCTACTGCAAGGTTCTTACCATCTTGCGTATAGTGAGCACCGTGACAAGGACAGAAATACTGATCTTTGTAAGCAGGATTATCGTTCCAGTTGACTGTACATCCAAGATGCTTACAAGTTGGATTCAACGCAAAGAGCTTGCCGCCGCTGTCTTTGGAAATCCATGCAACCAGTTCAGCATCGCTTTCGTACCAGCCATCTACCTGATGAACTTGAAACGTAAACGCTTGTGGAACATTTGTAATTTTACTTTCTTCGACAACTTTAACCCAATCCGCAGCACTTTTCTTTTGAAGGACAGGATCAATAGCAAACCGTATCATCGGTATAATAATCCCGGCTCCCATGAATCCTCCAGCGCCACCAAGGGTGTAAGAAAGAAATTGTCGACGAGACATTTCGCGTTTGGTCCCGGGTTTCTTCCCATGCTGTTCTTCTTTGTGATTGTTATGATCACTCATTCTCAGGTCTACCCTCCTACATTGGCCGAAGTCCGAACCCTCTCGGACGTCAGTTACCTCTATCACGTGTCGTTCGACATTACACTACATAACTAGGACATTACTAATAATAGCCTACGTCTACTAGGTCGTCAAGAATCCATAACTCCTTTTCATCGGTTGAAATCTCAGCCATCGGACAAATTTTAACGAAATTGTCACAACTTTTTGGAAGCTATAGAAATTAATTTCTCCCCTTATCCTGCACAACTTTTTTTCCATTAATACGCTTATCTGTTTAAAGTTAATCGTTCTGCTGCCATAATTCTTGTACTTGTTTGGAAATACTTGATTTGATTAGTTCCGATTGACTCGTCCACTGCTCCATATCGACAGCAATCAGCAAATCCGTTTGCTCTGCTTTCCAAAGTACTGCTTCTGTATGTATGGTAAGACCGATTACATAACGGAACCCCATTCTTTTTAAATGAAGTGAGATGGCATTCAACTGTTCTCTCATATCCGTACCCGTTATGTAGTGAAGCGCTGGATAGGTTACTACTCTGCCCTTGTAAGGAATTTCAATCGTTTCCAGTGCATCTCGAAGCTGTTCTAACGCGATTGTCACTTGTGCAGGATCTTCAAACCCCGTCAACCCCGTCAATGGAAGTAAACACGTGTCCAAATACGGTTTCAATTCTGGCCAATCTTGTGCTGATATATCATTAAACTTCACCGAATCGTCCTCCCCTATTGTTTGCCAAATGTATGCATGCTATGTAATGTCATGAATCTCATCTTGTACTTTAATCCGTCCTTATCTGACTGTCAATTTGCTCACTCGATTGTTGACCACGCAACGCTCCAATCGCTTCCTCCAGATCTTGCTGTTTCACAACCAGATAGGGACTCTCCCATTCGCCTTTTAATTGGATGTAGCGAACGGTTGCCGGCTTCAAGTCACGGTAGGATTTCGTAAATGTACGAAGCTCATCGGCTGGAATATCCGTCTTTATGGATCCTCCAATGATATCAAGCACACCCGCCCAAGCGGTCAACCCATTCAAAGTGGTTAGTTGATCTAATAACTGATTAAGTACTAGCTGTTCTCTTTGATTCCGCTCCATATCAGAGGATTCTGCAGTACCTAAATTGGATTTACGGTAACGGATAAAATCCAACACTTGTTTGCCATTCAACTGCTGTATTCCTTTATTCAGATGAATATCCGTTCCGTCACTATCGTCCTGATAACGCATATCCATATCTACTTCGACGGTCATTCCACCTAATTGATCGATGAGCTTCCGAAAGCCTTCAAAATTAATAACAGCCAAATAATCAATTGGAACTTGATAAACATCACTGAACAGTCTTTTAGTTTCACGAAGGGCCGTGTCTCTATTTTTATTGTAATAGTAAGCATAGAAATAATTTGCTTTATGGGATGCGTCTAACCCCGACTTATCTGCTTCGATCTCCAGATCCCTTGGAATGGATACCACCGTACCTTGATGCGTTTTCGGATTAATACTGAACAGCATCATGACATCCGTATTCAGCGATCCCTCATTACCTTCTCGCTCATCTATTGCCGTTAGGAGGAACGTTAGCGGCTTTTCGATGGGATTGGTTGCTTGCGAAACAGGTACAAAGCTTTCTCCATTTAAATTTGATGCTTTAGTGGCTTCAGGCGCAGCAATATGATCCAGCGTCTGATTCAACTTGTTATATAGAAAAGCGGCATACACAGACGCAGCTCCTACAATTAGACCTGTGATCAAAAGAACGGATGTCATTACTTTCCGAATACGGGGATTTTTTATCATTTTTTTCATTCGTTGTCTCCTTATGTTTTGATATTATGCTCTTATAAATGGACGCGTGGGTCGTCGAATTAGTTCTTTTTTCACCAGATTTGCAGCAAAAAAGACACGTGAATAAGATTCACATGCCCTTCTTTTACGTGTTTATAGCCGCCACCAAATAAGTATTTAACCCAAAGATTGTAAGGTTTTAAGCT
Organism: Paenibacillus phytorum; assembly: GCF_013141715.1. Taxonomy (GTDB): domain Bacteria; phylum Bacillota; class Bacilli; order Paenibacillales; family NBRC-103111; genus Paenibacillus_E; species Paenibacillus_E phytorum. Next base: position 50,321 of record NZ_WHOA01000089.1, read on the forward strand.
CAGATGTAAGAGCTAGGAACGTAGTTTGATCTCCCTTGGCTAAAGCGCGGTCAATCTCTTTATAGAGATTTTCTTCTTTATATTTGCGTATGGCATTATCCCAAACCATTTCCGCGAAAAGTGCCAGCAGCGCATCGTTAGATACATTCATTTTTCCCATGAGACCTACCTCCAAATGTTGTCCGCGGTTTGTCAGGAGCTTCTTTTTCGCAAAAACATGTTAGTCTGTTTCTTGGTGTATGCCAACCCCTTGTGTATGCCCCTACTTCATCATATTCACTCGGCACATTAGCGCTTCCTTCAATCGCCCGATTCAATAGGAATGTGTCTTTACCTATCTACTTGACGTCTTCTTTGAACCGTATACTTTCTTTATCCAGAAAGAGGACAACCTTATCTTCTTCAGCTACAAATGTTCCTTGAATCACTTTCGTTCCGATCTTGGTGACTTGAATGACAGCTCCATTCTCCTGATCTTCCCCGATCCGAATCAGGCCCAGATGCATCATCATTTGTAGAATACGTTGTTCCACGATCGATTCAGAACTATCATAATAGAATGGTTTAACAAGCTTACAAAGCACTTCTCCTAGTGATGTCATGGTCACCCATTGCCCACTTAGACGGTCTATCCAGGCCACAATGCTTTGAACATTCGGAATCGGATTTTTATAAAGCCGCAGCCAGAACTTATACACTTCTGCTAGGTTTTCTTTCTTACCATCTACCAGCCGCGCTTTTCCCTCTTCTGTTAATCGAAGTGTTTGTGAATGCTCACTAATCAGTTGTCTGTAATAACAATAATCATAGATGAAAGAAAACCGGTTCGGATACTCTTTAAACATGCGGCCATAGCCGAATCGCCATGTCCCTTTGGATACCATTTCTTCTTGAACCGATAATCGATTGAGAATTTGTTGAAGCTGTCTTTTGTACATAGACCCTTCCGCTGTGAGTGGTATTTCCTGCTCTTGAGAGATGTACGTCAAGAAATGAAAGATGTCATCGACGATAAGTAATTGCTCATCACGATATACATTAGGTTCATTTGTTGTTTTCAGGCTTTGTTTGAACTGACCGGTTAGAACATCACTAAATCTACGCTTCAGATCTTGCGGGACATGAAACAGAAACTTCGTTTGCTGTGAATAGCCGTTAAACAACCATCCAAGTTTCTTGAATTTAATGATCATATCCCGGGGATTCCATTCCTCCGAATCCTCCTTCTGAAATCTTGATTGTTGAACTCTAGCGACAAGTTCTTCAATACTGAAAGCATTGCGAGGATCGAAAAGCAGCGAATTCAAAAACCGAATATCCTCCAAAGCTAAGCCTTGAATATGCTTCTCGAAAATCTCTCTGCGGAGCGCTGTGCTCAAAATCGATTGAATCAATTCATTCTTCGAATGACCATTACACTCACACTCGTAGGTATGAGCAATTCGGCCTAATTCATGGATATCGGCATAACTGAGCATATCCGCTAGGTTCATTTCCATCCTACATCCCCCATTTAGCGAAGCTTTCAGCTCCGAGGTTTCTAGTAACCATTATGGGATTTTTCACCGAAAATATTCCAAACGAAATAAAAAAACATGACTCTTTCAAAAAAGTCATGTTTTACTTTATAGCGATTATTCAGTTATAGATTGTAAGTGAGTTAAACAGTTATATAATTGAAGCTCCCAGCCCTCTTCTTGACGAAGTAGAATAGTCAGCGATGTATTCTGTAGAAAATCTTCACTATCCATGCGAAGAACCCTAAGAATCTGCACGATAAAACCACCATGAGAAATTAATAATATTTTCCCATTCGGATAAGCCTGAATCAATTCTTCTTCTAACTCTGTCCATCGTTTCCATAGATCATCATCCGACTCTTGACCTAGTTCCTGAAGCTTCCAATTTGGCCCCCAGCGCTCTTCTCTTTCTGCTACGGTAGTTCCTTCTACCTGCCCATATTTACGCTCCCTTAGCCTCTTGTCCGTGCGTATAAAGGGTATCCCAGATAGGTCCGAAACGATTTGTGCAGTTTCTCTTGCTCTCGTCAGATCACTGCTTATAATGCCATCCCAGGTTTCTTTGGCTAATCTTAGTCCAAGTAACCGTGCTTGCTCTCTGCCTTCCCCGGTTAATTCCGTATCCAGCTGCCCCTGCAGCTTCCCAAGACGATTCCATTCTGTACTCCCATGACGTATGAATCCGATTGTTGTCATTTGCTTGCCCCTCCACCATCTCTATAAAATAAAAAATGCTCCTACAGGAGCATTATGCTTTTGTTCGTGACAACCAATTCATGATAATGATTGTTGCAATTAGACCTAGTATCGAAACGACCAGTAAGTAATGCGGATAGGAGTGAATAGGTCCTACGTGGAAGCGTAAAGGTTCCATGAAACTAGGATTAAGACTCGCTACAGCGTCTCCCATCTTATGACCATTCATGGATTCAGCACCACTGGTCTTCAAGGCTTGCGGCGCTTGGAGATCAAACAAGGAATTATCCGCAGTTGCTATTGAAGATTGCGGCGTTCCGTCGTACACGATTGCAAATAAGAAGCTGAATACAAATAAAGCTAAACAAAATGCAATAACAGCAGTAAGATTCCGTCTAAGCGTGTAAGAGATTGCATACATACGTTCAGAAACTGGAATTCGCCATGACTCATCTTCGTAAATTCGATTCATAACCTTGCCCGAAACCATTGGCTCATAATCAGGCAGCTCACTCTCGATCGCCGCAGTACGAATGAGTATCGTACTTTCTTCCCATATTTGAAATTCTTCTGCACATTCGGCACAAGTTGTTATATGCTCATCTACCGCGGCACGACGCAGGTCATCATTCGGCAAATCCCAATATACCCCAAATAATTCCTGGATCTCACTACACTTCATGCTCTTTCATCCCTTCGATTCTTCGAATATCGGTTCACTGAAATAAGGATCCAGTTGTAATTTAACGGATGCCCTTGCTCTGAACAAGAGTGACTTCACCGAGCTTACAGTTTGGCCTAAAATGTTCGCGATTTCCTGATAATCCATCTGATCGTACTCTCTAAGTATCAAAGCCGATCGCTGTTTCTCTGGTAAACTATTAATAGCTTCGCGAACCATAGACACTTTCTCATTACGCAGCATAGCTTGCTCGGGCATGGCATCAAAGGATGCATGTGGCGTCAGTCCACTTTGTTCCAGCGAGACTTGAACGCTTTTATTTTTGCGCAGCTCACTCAAAACCGTATTACGGGCAATGGTGTACAACCAGGTTGAAAAGGATGCCTCGATTTCACGGAAAGAATGCAAACTGCGGTACGCTTTATAAAAAGTTTCGTTACACAGATCTTCAGCAATGGCTTCCATCTGCGTATTCTTTAACATATGAAATATAAATGCAAGGATTTTACGCTCGTAACGACGCATAAGTTCATCGTAAAGTTGAACATTTCCATCCTTGATTTCTCTGATCAATTGGGAATCGGTCATTACGTGGCGGCCCTCCTAACGATCCCGGGTACCACTCCTACTGCTTATACTTGTTGTACTGCGGCAGGAGTGAAAAGTTGCGGTTATTTGTAAAAGAATTATGAATTTATGTACGAATAAAATACGAGCCTATAAAACCTTCTTGATTCATCACGAAATTCCTGCTAGATTCGACAATTTGTTCGATAAATTTCAATTCGCAGCGTGTCTGATGCACACAACAGACTGTCCTTTCCCATTATATAATAAAATCAGAAAAATATGGTATATAAGCACAAAAAAAAACCGCCGAATCGGCGGTTGCACTTATGGTGCGATTATCGGATAGGAGTGGAGAGAAACCATACTGTACTTTTATTATATGTATACGGTTTCATTCTGTCAATACTTATTTTGAAAACGTTTACCAACTCATTTTTTTAAGATTGAATGGGTTGTATTTGATGCCTCATGGCTTGTTTAATCAAATTATTTATGGAATGTGGCCGAATGAATGGACTGCCTGCATTGATCCGTGGGATTTGCATAGGATCCGTATCCTTCATAGTTATACCTGGTTTAGTTGTAAAGGCAAACTTAATTCCGGCTTCCTGAAGATATGTAATCGTATGATCATCATAGCTTCCGAAAGGGTACGCATAGGAATCGACGGACTTTGAGCCATTCACTTCAATGAGTTTAGTAAGGCCTGTACGGGTATCGTTCAGAACTCTTTGTTTGAATTCATCGTCTGTTTCTGTTATACCGTTTTGTGTTATTTTGTTGGTCAACATCGGCTTGCCATTGCTCATTGCATGCAGCCCATCCGAATGACATTGAAAATCGATACCAGCGAATTCTTTTCTCATTTTCTTAATCTCTTCTCTAGACAAGGAAGGTAAAAGTGTTCCTACCGGGTTGTCCAGATCTTTGGTAATAACAAAGTTCACCGCAGGTACTCGCATTTTTTTGAGTATCGGGAAAGCATTGGTATAGAAGCTTTTGTAGCCATCATCAAACGTTACAAGTACCGCATTGTCAGGTATTGACGTCCCCTCTGACTTGAAGCTTTTAAACTCATCCATGCTAATGAAATGATAGCCTTTCCGCTGCATAGCCTCCAACTGCTTTTCGAACAGCTTTGTCGAAATCGTCACAGAGCCCTGTACTTGATCATCGATATGGTGATACACAAGTACGACAACTTCGTTTGAATAAATGACATCTTTTGCACGTACAAGGGAAGGTAAAAAATTCATGAAAGCGATTAATAAAATAAGCATACTTTTCCCTATCAATTGGATCTTCATCACGTTCGCCCCACAATAAAAATATGTAATATATATATGAATAGATGTCATTATATCACGAAGCATTTTCTTTGAGAATGAGTTAACAAAAATAAAATAAGCTGATCTCTTCCCCCTTTTCGAATTGTTCAAGAAAGGAAAGAAAACAGCTTATTTATCATACAATTATGTGCGTTATACATGCACTGCGTATGGCCCGCTGAGCAGCTCAGATGCTCGGTCGGCATCTTCCTGATTTCGAAAAGAAAGACGCAGTACACCAGGAACATCTTCACGGCTTTCAATAATTTGAATGTTGCTTAAATTGATTCTAGCGTTACCGAGTAAGGTTGTAATTTGGCCAATAATACCAGGATGATCGGGAATATCAACGTAAATATCGAATAAGGACGTAATCATCCCTTTTCTGCGTTCTGGCAATTGACTGCGGAACTCACCTGCAACACGGAATTGTTCAGCGATCCCTTCGCCGTCACTTTGTTCCAATAACTTAATGAACCGCGACATTTCTAGATTCCAATCCGTGAGCAGTTTAAGCAGCACATCTTTATTGTTTACAAGAATATCGCGCCAAATCATCGGTTCACTGGATGCGATACGTGTGATATCCCTGAAGCCGCCAGCGGCCAGATTTTGATACAACGGATTCGTTTCGTTATAGCCTCTTACTTGATTAACCAATGCTACCGCGATAATATGCGGTAAATGGCTGATCGCTCCTACGATGTCATCATGTTCACGGGCGCCTACTTGAACAATTTGAGCCTTCGTTTTCTTGAGCAGCTCCGTCAGACGATCAACCTCAGCTTGTGGTGTACCCTCTGCCGGTGTCAGGACATAGAACGCATTTTCAAATAGGTGCGAGGATGCTGCCTCCACCCCATGACGTTCGGAGCCTGCCATTGGATGACCGCCGATAAAATAAACGTTTTCCTTGACAATGGAGGCTGCACTCTCCGTGATTGAAGCTTTGGTACTACCGACATCTGTGATGATACAACCGTCTTTGAGAGGGAGCTGCACTAGCTGCTGGACATATTCCTCTAACATACCAACTGGCACGCATAGAAAAATGTAATCCGCTCCTTCTACAGCTTCAGCCATACTAGTTGTTGCCATATCGACAACATTCCGTTTTAGAAGTTTTTCAACTGACTTCGGATTCGGTGAGTGACCAACGACTGTAAATCCAGGTTTTCCTTTATAGCATAAGGCGAGTGATCCACCGATCAGCCCTACACCGAATATCGCAATTTTCGTCATGAAATCAACCTTTATGATTTAAATTAGGCCTGAACAGCAACCTCAGCAAGCACTTGTGTTAGAGCGGCAATGAATTTCTCATTCTGTTCGCGCGAGCCAATTGTAACCCGAAGCGACGTTGGGAAGCCCAACATATGACCTCCACGAATGATAATACCTCGGCGCAGCAAACCATTAAATACATCTGCTGCTGGCCGGTCAACATTCACCATGATAAAGTTACCATGTGCTGGGAATGCTTGCAGACCCATCTTGTCAAACTCTTCTGTTAAGTATTTTAAGCCAGCCGTGTTCGCTTCTCGGCAGCTTTGGATAAAGTCTTGATCTTTAATTGCAGCAAGCGCAGCGGCTTGCGCAAATCTTGTTGTGTTAAAAGGTTCTCGCACTTGATTAATCGACCGAATAACATCGGGATGCCCGATCCCATAACCAATTCGAAGGGATGCCAGCCCGTAAATTTTTGAAAAAGTACGCAACGCAATAACATTGCGGTATTGACCAATTAGTTCTATGCTATCCGGGAATTCCCCTGTTGTGTTGTACTCGCAGTAAGCTTCATCAAGTACGACTAAAACATGATCTGGAACTTTGGCCAAAAACGCCTTAATCTCCGCATCGGTATTCATCGTTCCTGTCGGATTGTTCGGATTACAAATCCAAACGATTTTCGTACGTTCTGTAATCGCAGCCAGCATGCCATCCAAATCGTGTGTTCCTTCTTTCAAAGGAACTTCAATGGACACAGCCCCTTCGATTTCACAGTTATGCTTGTACTGGGGGAACGTATGTGTAGCCATAACGGATTCGTCACCTTGAACAAGGAAAGCACGCGCCAGCATCAGAATAACTTCATCGGATCCTGCGCCAAAAATAAGCTGATTCGTTGCCACACCAAGGGACTCAGCAACTGCTTCTGTCAATTGCACAGCTCCCCCATCAGGATATAAGCTGATGTTGGATAATTCCGCATCAATCGCAGCTTTTACCTTTGGCGAGGAGCCGAAAGGGTTTTCGTTAGATGCCAGCTTAATCACTTCTGTCAAACCTAGCTCACGCTTCACTTCTTCAATAGGCTTACCAGGTTGATAGACAGGTAAATGTACAATCGTTTGTTTCGGTTTCATGATAGTCACCTCGTCAATTATATGTCCGAACGTTTTAATTGTCCCACAAAGTTACGAATTTGCAAGAGTCCTTCCGGATGTGCAGCATCGGCCTCTAGATGAGGTAGTACGTTCTCAATCGTTCGTACGATGGCACTTCCAACAACGACTCCGTCACAAAGCTTCTCAAAGCGCTTAACTTGCTCGCGATTCGAAATACCGAAGCCGACGACAATCGGAACACTAGCAGCTTCCCGTACCGTTGCAAGGAAATCTTCGATGCCTCCGAAGAATTCGGCGCGCTCACCTGTTACACCTAATGATGATACACAATACACGAATCCGCGAGCTCCAGCTGCTATTCGCTTAACGCGCTCATTGGATGTTGGCGCAACTAACGGGATAAGATGGATACCATTAGCTTCAGCAATTGCTCTTGTCTCACTATCTTCTTCCAACGGAAGATCAGGAATAATAATTCCACTGATTTCATTCTCCTGCATCGCTTTGAAAATACGCTCCAGCCCAATTTGTAAAACTGGATTATAATACGTAAAAAGAATGAAAGGCAGCTTAGAGCCTCTGCTTCTAGCCTGACGAGCGACATCCATCACATCAAAGATTGAAATTTTGCGCTGTAAAGCACGTTCAGAGGAACGTTGAATCACAGGACCGTCAGCTAACGGATCAGAATAAGGAACACCTAGCTCGATCAAGTCGGCGCCTGCGCGTTCCATTTCCAGAATAAGCTCAAGGGATGCTTCAAGGGAAGGATCTCCGATGGTCAAGAAAGGAATCATCGCTGTTTCCCCGCGCTCTTTGAGCTCGGCAAATCGACTATCAATACGGTTCATCGCTTATTCCCTCCCCATGCCGAGATAGCTCATAATGGATTCAACATCTTTATCGCCACGTCCAGAAAGATTTACGATAATAATTTCATCTTTGGACATAGTAGGAGCTATTTTAACCGTTTGAGCAATGGCATGTGCACTCTCTAAGGCTGGAATTATTCCTTCTGTACGGCTAAGAAGTTGAAGAGCATCTAGTGCTTCCTGATCCGAGATCGGATAATACGTTGCTCGCTCAATATCTTTGAGGTAGGAATGCTCCGGTCCAATACCGGGATAATCCAAGCCTGCTGAAATGGAATGAGCCGGCAATACTTGACCATACTCATCCTGCAGCAAATAGCTAAGTGAGCCTTGGAAAACACCGGGAGTTCCCTTGGTCATTGTAGCCGCATGTTCCTCGGTATGAATACCGCGGCCAGCCGCTTCCACGCCAATGAGTTTCACTGATTCATCTTGGACGAAAGGGTAGAAAATACCCATGGCGTTACTGCCTCCGCCTACGCAAGCAATTACAGCATCAGGCAATCTGCCTTCGGTTTCAAGGATTTGCTCACGTGACTCATCGCCAATGACACGTTGAAAATCACGCACCATCATAGGGTAAGGATGCGGTCCTGTAACGGACCCTAGGATATAATAAGTATCCTGAACGTTGCTAACCCAGTAACGAAGCGTTTCATTACAAGCATCTTTCAACGTACGAGTACCAGACGTAACTGGAATGACATCAGATCCAAGCAATTTCATGCGGAAAACATTCAACTGCTGACGCTTCGTGTCTTCCTCACCCATGAATACTTTACACTCAAATCCCATTAAAGCAGCTACCGTTGCTGATGCAACACCATGCTGCCCAGCTCCTGTTTCCGCAATAATCTTCTTCTTCCCCATTCTTTTAGCGAGAACGGCTTGTCCAATGGTGTTATTAATTTTGTGAGCACCCGTATGGTTCAAATCCTCACGTTTCAAATAAATTTTGGCTCCACCCAAGAGTTCAGAAAGCCGCTCTGCATAATAAAGCGGTGTTGGCCGACCCGAATATTGCTTTTGTAGGTAGCGCACCTCGGCAATAAATTCAGGATCATCTTTATATTGTTCATAAGCTTCTTCAAGCTCAATTAGAGCATTCATCAACGTCTCAGGAACATAACGGCCGCCGAACTTGCCGAATCTGCCATGCTGGTCAGGTACTTGCGTCATTTTCGAGTCACCCTTTCCACAAATGCTGTAATTTTGGCTATATCTTTCACGCCATCGGTCTCAACGCCGCTGGAAACATCTACGCCATCGGGGTAATAGGCTGTTACTAATTGATCTACATTATCAGGTTGAAGCCCACCTGCTACAAGAAGCGCCACACCTGCTGAACGTGCCCACTCCTGATAAACAGGAATGCAGTCCCAAACAAAAGTTTTGCCTGATCCTCCCCCAAATATAGGGTCGAAGGTATCCAGTAAAACCGCATCGACAGTCCCTATATAAGGGTCAAGCTGAGCGGCTACATCCTCCATATTTGGGATTTTGTTTTCTGTTTTGGGAATCGAAACGGACTTGAACACCTTCACCTGAAAATGTTCGCGAACCCATCGGCAAAAGTCAGGTGTTTCCTGACTATGTAACTGTACGACATCAAGTGGAGCCACCGCTAGAATGTCGGTTAACTGCTCCTTGCTCGGATTAACGAATACCCCTACGGTTAATGGGATAGATATCCCTTTAGCCTCTTCTGATTTCAAAAAGGAAATCAGCTCTCCAGCCTTCTCTGCCGTAACTTGCCGCTTGCTCGGTGCAAAAACAAAACCGATATGTGCTATCGGCAAATGCACGATTGATTTTAACACTTCAACGCTTTGAAGTCCACAAATTTTTACCGTTGGAACCGTCCCCACAGCCATCAAATTCGCCTCTTTCTCCTCCAACTACTTCGCCCTTTGAACCCTCGTACCCATCAAATCATGAACGGCCTGCTCAACAATAGGCTGTCGCATGAAATGCTCGCCGATTAAAACGGCTTGAGCACCAACTTGGTGTAAATAAGCCATATCTTTGACGGTAGAAATGCCACTTTCACTGACGACAGTTTTCCCTGCGGGAATGAATTGAATCAGTTCTTCTGTCGTGCCTAAGTCGGTAACAAATGTTTTCAAATTCCGATTGTTGATGCCAATCAATTGCGTATCCAATTCAAGAGCACGTTCCAGTTCCTCGCGATCATGGACCTCAACGAGTGCATCTAGTCCAATATCACTAGCTAGCTTCAGGTACTGCTTCATTTGCTCTGTCGTTAAAATGGCAGCAATCAGCAAGATAGCATCGGCGCCAATCAAACGCGCTTCATAAATTTGCTTCGGATCAATTGTGAAATCCTTACGAAGCAATGGCACATTCACTGCTTTACGAACAGCCTTCAAGTACTCATTGCTGCCTTGGAAGTAGTCTACATCTGTCAGAACGGAGATACAATCTGCGCCTGCTCTTTCATACGCTTCCGCTAAAAGAACCGGTTCAAAATCATCGCGAATCAACCCTTTGGATGGGGAAGCCTTTTTCACCTCGGCAATTAAACCCATCGCACGATTTTTCCGTGTAGTTAACGCTTGTTCAAAGCCTAAACAAGGAGGCAGGTCCGAGATTAACTTCTCAGCATCCTTGATCGAAAAGCTGCTCATCGCTTCAACCTCTGCCCGCTTGGTGGCAACAATTTTATCAAGAAACATGGCATAATTCTCCTGTATATTGGATTAAATCGTTCAATTTTTGCTCAGCACGACCTGAATCAATGACATCAGCCGCTAATTTCACACCCTGTTGAAGGGTTCCGACTTGCCCTGTCACATAGAAGCAGGCCGCTGCGTTTGCAAGTACGATATCGCGATAAGGCCCCTTCTCACCAGCAAAAATATGACGAATGATTTCAGCGTTTAGAATTGCATCTCCACCCGCTACATCTTTGATGCTATGTGCGCGTAAACCAAGATCATCCGGAGTAATGGTGTAGGTGATTATGGTGTTTGCTTTCAATTCCGTTACTTTCGTAGGTGCTGAAATGCTGAATTCATCCAAACCATCCTCGCTTGCGATGACCAAAGCTCGTTTCAGTCCCAGAGCTTGCAGCGCTTGTGCGATCAGCTCAGTCTTCGTGCTGTCAAATACACCAAGCACTTGACGGTCTGCGCCAGCTGGATTGGTTAACGGCCCCAGCAGGTTGAATACGGTTCTGAAGCCCAGCTCGCGCCGAGGTGCAGCCACATGCTTCATGGATTGATGGTACGCTTGGGCAAACATGAAGCAGATGCCTGTTTTGTCTAAGCATTTAGCCGCTTGCTCACCGCTTAACGTAATCTTCACGCCAAGAGCTTCAAGGACGTCTGCGCTTCCGCTTTTGCTCGACATCGCCCGATTGCCATGTTTCGCTACGCGAATCCCCCCAGCAGATGCGACTATCGCTGCCGTTGTGGAGATATTGAACGTCTCTGCGCCATCTCCGCCAGTCCCGCATGTATCCAGCAGATCATTCTGGCGTACGTTGACCTGAACGGCTTTGTTCCGCATTGCTTCTGCGAAGCCCGTAATCTCCTCCAGCGTCTCTCCTTTGATGCGAAGTGCTGTAAGCAGGCTGCCGATTTGAGCGGGAGTCACCGCACCGTCCATGATTTCAGACATGACGCCGCGCGCTTCCTCACGCGACAAATGACTACCGCTAATGACTTTCCCGAGCGCTTGCTGTATTTGAATAAGTCCACTCATGACTAGAGTCTCCTCTCCTTCTCTCCCTTAAGAGTTAACAAAATAATCTTTGTTAATATCGCTAACTGGTCTAGGTTCAGGGCTGAACATGGCCTCTGCCATCCGAATTGATTTTAGCAAAGCTGTCGCTTTATTAACCGTCTCCTGGTATTCACTTTCAGGAACAGAATCCCATACAATACCGGCTCCGGCTTGCACATAGGCTTTGCCATTTTTGAAAATAATCGTACGGATTGTAATACAAGTGTCCAAATTCCCCGAAAATCCTAGATAACCAATCGCTCCGGCATAAGCACCGCGAGATTCTGGCTCCAACTCAGCAATAATCTCCATAGCTCTCAGCTTTGGCGCTCCAGACACCGTACCTGCAGGCATACAGGAAAGAAAAGCATCGAAGAAATCTTTGTCCTTTGCAATTTTACCAGAAACGTTAGAAACGATATGCATGACGTGTGAATACCGTTCAATGTCCATGAATGTATCGCACTTCACAGTTCCGAATTCCGATACACGCCCGATGTCATTGCGACCTAAGTCAACCAGCATCAAATGTTCAGCGCGTTCTTTCTCATCTGCGAGCAATTCTTTTTCCAGAGCAAGATCTTCTTCTGGCGTCTTCCCTCTAGGTCTTGTACCAGCAATTGGTCGCGTCTCTACCTTCTCTTCTTCAACGCGAACCAACAGCTCCGGCGATGTGCCAACGACGACTTCATCATCCATTTTGAGCACATACATATAGGGAGATGGATTCATCGTTCGCAGTACTCGATACACTTGCAAAGGCGAAACTGTCGTTTCCATTTCAAAACGCTGTGACAACACAACTTGGAAAATATCACCAGCTCGAATGTATTCCTTCGCTTTATTCACGTTTGCAATGTATTTTTCTTTCGTGATGTTGGATCGAATATCGCCGAGATCCGGTTCGGATACAATCGGATTGTGAGTCATTGTCTCGGAGCTAAGCGGACGCTTGATCTTCTCGATTGTGGCATCGATTTTCTCACAAGTCGCATGATACGCTTTTACAATGTCAGCATCTGTTGCAAAAGGTTGTACGTGCACATTGGCAATCACTTTGATTTGTTGTTTGAAATGATCGAAAACAATGACTTGATCGCAGAACATGAATTGAATGTCATTCATTTGCAAATCATCAATTTGATGAGCTGGGAGATTCTCGTAGTACTGAAGCAGATCGTATCCGAAGAATCCAACAGCACCGCCTGTAAAACGCGGCAAGTCCGCAAGCTGAGGACTGGAGTAGGATCTCAGATAGGCTTTCAACACATCGATTGGCTTCTCATCCAAAACCTTATTCTCGGATTGTGTTTCTACCATGGTTTTCCCATGCTTCGCTTTAATCATCAAGAAGGGATCGCTGCCTATAAAGGAATATCGGGCCCATTTCACGCCGCCCTCAACACTTTCTAAAAGGAACGCACGCGGTTCTTGGTAAAGATGTTGAAATACACGTATTGGGGTTTCAGTATCTGCTAACAAATGGCGCACAACAGGAATGAGATTATAATCTTTAGCCAAACGAATAACTTCTTGAATTTCAGGTGTATACATGGAAACATCCCCTCTCAGCTTGTGAGCAACTCGTGATCTCAGTGGTGCTCAAAACTCTATTCGAATGACAAAAAAACCTCTACCGAAGTAGAGGTTGACTTTAGTACAGTAGAAGTTCAAGAAGAATATGATAAAAGAAGCCATGGCTATGTATGAACAAACAGACGCCCTCGAATAGAGTCGCACTTATCTTCACACAAACCTATGTTACCTTTTCTCATCTCAACTGGGCTAAGCTCTACTCAACTAAATGCTTCTCTACTTACCTAAACTCATCTAATTACACTATACTACCGTGTTGCTTCATTTGTCAATTTAACAATATCAGGTCTCAGCGCTTTAGCTTCCTTCAAGTAAATATGGTTGATTTCTGCTTGGCTTTTGGTTGTGTTGACCTGCACCATTAATCGGATACACTTAGGCAATGAGTTCTCAACCGGAACTTCCAGTGAACACATTAGCGGGACTAGTTCCCAACCGATCATCGTGCGGATCGCCCGAGCCGGGAATGTAGCCGTAATATCCTCTGTGACTGTAATGAAAACGGAACAAATTTCTTCAGGACGAAAATCATTTGCCTCTACAATTGCTGCAAGCAGTTCACCAGTAGCGGTTAAAATCTCTTGAGCCTCATTATGTTCAACCGTCGTCGCTCCACGAATTCCCCTTAAGAACATCGGCTAACTCTCCCCTTTTAAAAGCTCAACAATTTGTCTTACTTGCTCTACCGTAACATCCTTACGAATTTCTACTTTACCGATTTCCGTCGGGATGATGTAGACCATTGTGCCTTCTTTGAATTTCTTATCGTGCATCATCGCGCCCAAGATACTATCCGTATCCAAATGAGAAGGAATGCTGACTGGCAATCCGTATTTCTCGAATAGCCCCTTCGTCACCGTATGGATGTCCTCAGCATAACCGAACTGCTGAGCTAACTTAGCAGCCCCTACCATACCAATTGCAATCGCTTCACCATGCAGCAGCTCGCCATATCCGGCGACTGCTTCCAAAGCGTGACCAATCGTATGACCGAGATTCAAGATGGCCCGTAAATCATTCTCGCGCTCATCCTGGGATACAACGATTGACTTGACTTTACAACCTATGTAAAGCGCATAACTGAGCGCTTCCGGATCTAAGGCCAGCAGCTTCTCCGCATTGTCGTCGCACCACTGCGTGAATTCAGCGTCCCAGATCAAGCCGTGCTTGATCACTTCCGAGAGGCCCGCCTTCACCTGACGGGGCGGCAATGTTAGAAGCAAGTCGATGTCGAAGAGAACGAGCTCGGGCTGGTGGAACGCCCCGATGATGTTCTTCGCTATCGGATGGTTGACCGCGACCTTGCCGCCGACGGAACTGTCGTGGGCAAGGATCGTTGTCGGGATCTGCACGAAGCGGATCCCGCGCATGAAGCTCGCCGCAGCGAAGCCGGCGAGATCGCCGACCACGCCTCCTCCAAGGGCGACGATCGCAGAACTGCGATCGAGGCCCGCCTGGAGGGCGGCGGTGACTATTCCCTCGAGCTGCGCGAGGGATTTGGAGGTTTCGCCTGCGGGCACGACGCAGGCTGTGGCGGCGAAGCCGCCCTCACGGAGCAGCGTCATGACGCGCTCCAGGTGCAGCGGAGCCACCGCGTCATCGGTGACTACGAGTAAAGGCGATTTGCGGCTAAGCTTCGCCCGGTCAAATAGAGCCGTGATATCGTTAAGAATGCCTTGGCCGATATAAATAGGATAAGACCGTTCTCCAAGATCTACGGTGAGCTCTCTCATATTAGTAGCTCTCCACTTGGGCTAAGAAGTTGGTTAAGTTCGCACGAATCTCCTCGATCGAGTCGCCGCCGAATTTATCCAAGAAAGCATTCGCTACTTCCCAAGCAATCACATTCTCCATAATTACGCCTGCAGCCGGGACCGCACAAGTGTCAGAACGCTCAACTTGAGCCGTGAATACTTCCTTCGTATCAATATCAACGCTTTGCAGCGGTTTGTAAAGTGTCGAGATGGGTTTCATCACACCGCGCACGATGATTTGCTCGCCCGTTGTCATACCGCCCTCAAAGCCGCCTGCGCGATTCGTTCTGCGACTAAAGCCATCTTCTTGCGTGTATAGAATTTCGTCATGAACATTGGAGCCTCTACGTTCTGCGGCTTCAAAGCCGATTCCGAACTCAACACCTTTGAAGGCTTGAATAGAGAGAACCGCCTGCGCAATTTTACCATCCAGCTTACGATCCCATTGGACATGGCTGCCAAGTCCTACAGGAACGCCTTCAATGATAACTTCAACGATCCCACCAAGCGTATCGCCATCTTCTTTGGCTGCGTCGATCGCGGCGATCATTTTGGCTTCAGCCTCTTTATCAACCACGCGTACCGGGGATTCCTCTGTGATGCGAATAAGCTCATCAACAGGAAGCTCTTGACGCTCTACTTCCACATCACCGATACGGATGACTTGTCCTGCCACTTTAATCCCGAACTCAGCCAACAATTGGCGCGCTACAGCACCAGTGGCAACACGCATCGTCGTTTCACGCGCACTTGAACGCTCAAGAATGTTACGTAAATCTTTTTGATTATATTTGAGTCCGCCATTTAAATCCGCATGTCCTGGACGAGGACGGTTAACACGACGCTTGCCTTCATTATCCTCTTCAACCGGCTCAACCCCCATTACCGATGTCCAGTGCTTCCAGTCGTTATTAACAACAACAAGCGCGATTGGAGCTCCTGTTGTTTTGCCATGGCGCACACCGCCTGCAATGGTCGCTGTATCTTTCTCAATCTGCATCCGACGACCGCGACCATACCCTTTTTGACGTCTATGTAATTGGAAGTTCAAATCTTCAAAGTTTAAAGTTACATTACTTGGAAACCCTTCAATAATCGCAGTGAGCTGTGGGCCGTGCGTTTCACCTGCTGTTAAATATCTCACAATCTGTTACCCCCTATGAGTTTTGCGAAGCATCACTAGCTTCGTAAGCATACACTTTTTGAGTATTACGAAATCATACTAACATCGTAAGTATTAACTATAAAGTATTGCTTAGCAATACTAACTTCATAAGCATCCGCTTTTGAATGGTTGCTTTTATCAAACACTTTAGCGCTTTGACGCGCGATTATCTTTTGTCATTATAGTATAGGTACTCGGGTTTGGCAACAGCACAAACGCAAAAACACGCTTCGCACGTAAGGGATAATCCCCTTAGCGAGAGCGTGTCTACATCTAGTCATGAGCAAAGATTACCCGTGCATAGGCTGCTTTTGGACGACTCGTGGGAGTTCGGAGAGCTGTGGATCATTCATGAGTCCCACGATTTGTGAGGAGTCGACTCCCAAAATCTGCGCACATTCCTGAATGGAGATCATTCCCCTGCGATATGCGGTAATCACTTTGCGTTTGTCCATAATTGCCTCCTAAGAGCTATTGCCTTAGCAATAACTTGCATCGTAAGCGTAACTGAGATTTCCGTAGCGTGAAAACTTGCATGATAAGCATATATTTCTGCTACATCTTAGTATTGGAAGATATGGAAGATCTTATACACCCTTTTTGCGATAAAAGAAAGTATCTGCTGGTTCTAGATCATACTGCCCTGGGGAGAAAATTTGCTCAGTAGAACCAACAAACAATAATCCACCTGGCTTCAGCGCTTTAGAAAATTTCTGGTACAGGACATGTTTTGCTTCTTCCGTAAAATAAATGATCACATTGCGGCAAACGATGAGATCATATCCCGTATCAAATGTATCGACAAGCAGGTTTTGCTTTTGAAATTTAATGGACTTTTTCAGATCGTCCGTAATATGATACATCATTTGTTCTTGTCGGAAATATTTCTTCGCGTACTTTTCAGGCACATCTCGCAAAGAACGATCGAGGTAGACTCCTTTGCGTGCTTTTTCCAAGGCGCCATCATCAATATCCGTCGCGTGTAAATGAGCTTCAATAAGCGCTCCTTGTTCGGCCAAAATCATCGCTAGCGTATAAGGCTCTTCTCCCGTTGAACAAGCCGCACTCCATACTTTTAAGCGTCTGTTCTTCTTCAACATCTCGGGTACAAATTTCTGCTCAACGAGCTCCCAACGATTCGGATTCCTCCAAAACTCAGAGACATTAATCGTCATGCGGTCCAAAAATTCATAGAATAGTTCTTTATCCTTCATCATCGCATCAAAAAAAGCGACGAACGTATTATAACCACGCTTCATCCGTAGAGTTGTTAGACGTCTTTTCATTTGCGCTTCTTTATAAAGAGCAAGATCAATGGACGTGTGTTCTTTTATTTTTTTAATAAATAACAAAAAATCTTGATCTTCCATGCTGTCCACCCACCTTGGTCAATTTCTGTTGATAAGAAAGTATACGTTTTATACTTTTGCTTCGCATCAACCTTGACAAACGCGCTCGTCCCTAGGACGACAAAGTCGTTTATCCTGAAGTAACATACATTCTGTAAGCAAATACCAAAATCCTTTATAATACGACAAAAAAAGAACCCGCATCCGGTAAGATGTCAGGTTCTTTGATTTCTGTGAACTAGATCCATTGTTGAATGACTTTATTGTATTCAAAAAGCTCGTCCGATTTAAAGAAATTGCTAATTTCGCGCTCAGCGCTTTCAGGTGAATCCGAACCATGAATCAGGTTTAAATGCGTATGTACGGCAAAGTCACCGCGTATTGTTCCCGGAGCGGCTTCAAGTGTATTCGTTTTCCCAATCATCGTTCGGGATAGAGGAATGACTTGTTCACCTTGCCACACCATCGCGAATACGGGTCCGGACGTAATAAACGTCACGAGTCTTTCGAAAAAATCTTTACCTTTATGCTCCGCATAGTGAAGTTCAGCTTGCTCCCTCGAAATAACAGTTAGCTTGCTGCCGATTAATTGAAAGCCCTTCTGTTCAAAGCGTTTTACTATTTCGCCTACAAGGCCACGTTGTACGCCATCCGGTTTAACCATCAAGAATGTTTTTTCCATGTAAGGACTTCCTCCTTATAGTTTCCATAAAAAAACTTGTGCATAAACTTACTCAGGTACAATCTATGTATTCTCCACTAGTTTACACTTATTGGCAGCTTTTCTCAAATCGAAGAACAATACATTAATAAGAACGATTTCCGATAAAATGTGCAATTTCAATGAGGTCTTTCTTGGCTTGACCATTTGGCAGCTTATCTAGAGAAGCTATAGCCTTATCAAGATACTTCTGAGAAAGTACCTCAGCTTTATCTATGCCTTCACTGCCACGGATCATATCCAAGAATCGACTTACATCTGTTTGTCCATCCAGCTTATGTATACGGTCTAATTCAGACAAAATGAGCGGCTTCAAGGATAGATCCTGCATAGCGAGCAGGACAGGTAACGTTATGTTTCCTTGTTTGACATCGCTGCCCGGCGGTTTCCCTATTTGCTTTTCCGTACCGATTAAATCCAGAATATCATCCCGTATTTGAAACACCATACCTATGTTATAGCCAAAAGCATATAGCTTTCTGCTTATCCAGTCGGGTGCATCTGCCGCCATCGCTCCTAATTGGCATGAAATGGCAATTAGGAGTGCCGTTTTACGTCTAATCCGTAATAAATAATCTCGAATTGTTTGCTCTGATTGGAAAAAGAAACGAATTTGTTCCATTTCCCCAATTGACATCTCTACGATGGCTTTAGACATAATTTGATGGACTGCTGGCTTATGAATTTGAGTAATGACTCCTAAAGCTTTGGCAAAAATATAATCTCCTGTGAACATAGCAATCCGATTATCCCATTTGGATCGGACCGTCAATTGTCCACGTCTTGTGTTTGCATCGTCAATCACATCATCATGAACAAGCGATGCCATATGAATGAGCTCGAGCGGTACCGCGACATGCTTCATCGTTTGGAGCTGATAGCTCCCAAACTCGCCTGAAAGCAGAACAAAGACGGGGCGAATCCGCTTCCCTCCCGCTTTCAGTAAGTGCATAGAAGTTTCTCGAAGCATCGCATGATCTGTATACACGCTTTCCTCGAGCTCTTTTTCAATTGCAGCTATATCCTTTTTCTTTCTTGTATAGATTTCCATTAAATTTTTCATTCCGTCACCCGTGCGTTCTTTTTCTCTGACCATAACCCAATGCTTACCGGCTTCGGAAGGAAACCAAGCTCATAGCAGTACTTGTAATACGTAGCAAGACCTTCCCACTGTTCCGATCCAAAATCATAACATAACGTATGAAAATAATGATGCCAATATTGAGATGTCCCACCAACCGTACTTTGTGCTTCGCGTATCATCTCTTCCGGATTTTGGTGTGCTTTGGCTTTACTAGCCATGAAGGCCTCAAAAGCCGCTGCAACTAATTCCGGATACTTCTGGGTCGTCTCCTTACGAATCGCCCATACGGCAAAAGACATCCATTGTCCTGTCCATTTGGCCCATTCTTGCCCAAGATCCGTAATCATATACGTTTTATTGCGCCAACTTTCTTTAATCGCATCGTCTCCGATCAATAAAGCTCCGTCCGCTTTCTCCATCATCTCTTCTAAATTGGGTTTCGCATATTCATAAGTCGGATTCCCATTATAAAATTTTTGGAGAATGACTTTGAGTAAATTCACCGACGTAGCTGAGGTAGTTGGCAGCACAATATGACCATTTGCAATTTCGCGTAACGGCTTTTCATGGAACAACAGAATGGAATTCACTTCTCCATAGGCGCTAACAGAAAGATCCGGGTAGAGTACATAATTTTCAAAGGATTCTCCGTAAGCAAAGGAAGAAATGGGCCCCATATCGATGTTCCCAGCAGCCATTTCTTGATTAAGTGAGGTAGGGACTTGTTCAATAATGTCAACCTCTAAGCTATTCATAAGTTCGGGAAAGTAATAGTAAATCGGCCAAACGTTTGTATAATTAATCCGGCCAATTCGTATTTTAGGGTCTAGGTTGCTCATTGTTATCTCCCCATCTTCGGTACAAGGAATGTTCAATGTCCATGCTATCTAGCACTTTACCCACCAAAAAATCGACCATCTCATCGATTGAGCGCGGACGATTATAAAAGGCCGGCATAGCCGGAAGCATGCGTACGCCCATTCTCGACAAGTTTAACATGTTCTCCAAATGTATGGCGTGTAAAGGCGTTTCCCTTGGAACCAGGATTAATTTTCTTCCTTCTTTGAGCATCACGTCCGCTGTTCGCTCCAATAAATTATCTGATGAACCATGAGCGATCCCTGATAAAGTTCCCATTGAGCAAGGAATAACAACCATGCCTTTGGTCCGAAAAGATCCACTGGCAACGGTTGCCCCAATATCAGCAATTGGATGATAGTTGAAGGAACCTGTTCGTCCGCCAAAATGTTCCTGCAGCATATCTTGGCGTTTGCTTACGTTCCAATCCAATTCATCATGCAGCACTCTCCAGCCTGCATCCGTAACGATTAGATGTACACTTAAACCTTGATCCAGCATTACTTGGCAGAGACGTACGCCGTAGATAGCACCACTAGCTCCAGTGATTCCTACTACCCAGTTCCCGCTCATGAATGCTGACTCACTATCACATCAAGTAACGTGAAGGCAAACATCACTAAGCTCAGTACACCGTTCATTGTGAAAAACGCTGTGTTTAATTTGGACAAGTCTTGCGGTGAAACAAGTCGATGTTCTTTATACAAAATAAAATAAGCGATAACGAGGCCAATTAAATAGAACCAGCTCAAATGTGTAATGAAAAACAAAGTGACTAAACCAACAGCTGTGAGCACATGCAGGACACGAGCCGTATTCAAAGCAGCCTTGATCCCAAATCGGCTTGGTAAGGAATGCAGACCTTCATTCCGATCAAACTCGGCATCTTGACAGGCATAAATCAGATCGAAACCTGCGCTCCAACATACTACCGTCAAGTAGAAAATGATAGAAGACCATGTAAATTGACCCGTTACGGCAACCCAGCCCCCAAGTGGAGCTAGTCCTAATGTCAAACCTAAGACAAAATGGCAAGTCCAAGTAAATCTTTTGGTGTACGAGTAAAAGACAAGAAAAAACACTGCAATAGGCAGCAGTTTCATGGATAAAGAGCTTAAATTAGAGGTTGCCCAGAAAAGCATTGCAAACGAAATAATAATATAAATAATAACCTGCTGAATGGAGATTAGCCCCGCGGGTATGGCTCGATTCTCCGTCCTTGGATTTCTTTTATCAATGGCTTTATCAATCACACGATTCAAGGCCATCGCTGCGGTTCTCGCTCCAACCATGGCTAGTGTTATCCAACCGATCTGAGCCCAGCTAGGCAAATGTCCATTTAATACGACTGAGCCTAGAATTGCTCCCATGAAAGCAAATGGCAATGCAAACACACTGTGTTCAAATTTAATCATTTCTAAAAATATTTTCAATTTAGTAAACATATGCTGACTACACTCCTGATTTCGTTTTCCCCTTGGTACCCATATGCAAAGCTGCAACCCCACCTGTTAATGGGTGTGCCTGTACATGTTCCAATCCTTGGTTCGTAAAAATAGCAGCCAACTGTTTATGATCCGGAAAATGGATTAATGATTCCGGCAGCCACTTGTACTGCTCGTACTTCTTTACAATTAGCTTGCCCAAAAAAGGCAGTACACGTTGGAAATAAAAATAATAAATAGACTTGAATGGCTGCCAAGTTGGTTTAGAGAGCTCTAAAGACACAACTAGCCCTCCTGGCTTAACGACACGCTGCATTTCACGGATGACTTGCTCCAAATCGGGAACATTACGAAGAGCAAATCCGATCGTTGCGTAATCAAACGTATTGTCGTCAAACGGAAGACTCATCGCATTACCTTGAATTAGCTGAATCTGCTGATCCAAGTGAAGCTGCTTGATTTTCTCTGCACCATAATCCAGCATGTTTTGGCTAAAATCCAGCCCAACCATCTTACCGCTTCCACTCGCCTGGGCAAGACTGATCGTCCAGTCGCAGGTACCGCAGCACAGGTCAATCGCAGTCTCCCCTGGCTTCACGTTCATTTTCTTCATAGTGAATTTGCGCCATGCTTTATGCCTACGGAAGCTTAGAATACTGTTCATAAGATCATATTTGGGTGCAATACTTTCAAAGACAGAGTGAACGAACTCTTCTTTGGTTTTGGTTGTTTTCGTGTTGCTATTTGTTTTTGTCATATTCATCTTTGATGTCACCTCAAATTTCTTCTAGCACTTTGGGCTGCTTTGCTGAGAATCGAAGAAACGGCTCTCCAATGTGAAACAGTTCACTTATTAGTTTATCCGATTCAAGCTGCTGTACTTTGGACTTTAGTTGCTTGGTGTGGGAGTCCAGCATCTGATAAAGCTGCGAAGTAATATTATATTTATGAATGAGTGTACGAAGTCTGGCTTGATCGGATTCTTCCGCATGCAGCTGCTTCCGTTCTTCTTTCGTACCATGCTGCAGAATATGCCAGAATCCCCAGCTGTCTCTGAAATTCACCGCAGATTCGACGCGGAAAATTTCTTCAAATATAACCTCACACCTTGCATAACTTCTCAGAATATCAGGCCATGCTTGATCATAGACCTCAGACATAAATTCAGAGAAAGACAAAAACAGCTGAGATTTAATTTCCACGGTTAGGTGGATGTAATCTTCTGCCGTCAATTTCAATTGCTTCATTTTCATGTAAATGTTCATCTTGAGACGGTTGACTTCACAAATTGCATTTGACAACTGTTTAATCATCTCGATCTGGCCTGCCTGAGCAAGGAGATTGTAAAATCGGGAACTGAAATAATCCCCAGCAAGAACTTTTAGCTGCCTTGATCTTGCCGCCTTTTTCTCTTTGATCTCATTGGAAGCTGTAACCAAATCATGGGTATCGAGCGCTAGTTGAACAAGCGACGTAGCTAGCGTATACAACTCGCTTGAAGAACTTAACTTACTGTTTCCGTTCAAGAATGCAAACAACAGACGTGTGCGAAGCTCCGGGAAATCGGGCAAGTCCGTGTGAATTTGAATCATATCATACTCTGTGTATTGCTTAGCGATCTCTGGGATCCGATAAGAATTCATGCAAAAGCCTCCGTAACCGTGTGCCAAATCATTTATGTTCAAAACATGCTCAATTCAAGTCATTATATCATAACACGTACATAGAAGCACAATTAATTATAAGGGATATCTTTGCTGCCATTTAGAGGTGTATGTGATACGAAAACGGTTTTGTAATTGCTGCTCAAGTTGAATAAGGCTGAGTTCATTCGCATTCTTCTCCATATCCTTCCCATTTTCACGCTGTGCAACCATCGCCAGCACAAGCTGTGTAGAAGTTGAATCTGTAACACCCGAATAATCAATGACACGAACCCATATTTGATTTACATTTTTCGTTTTCGTGATCATCGTTTGTGCGATTGTGTACAAATCTCGGTAGACGGCTGCAGAATCCGCGTTTTTCGGTAAGCTCAAATCAAGCGACATGCGGGAGTTGCTCAGCTCGACTTTGCGAATCCGCAGCTGAAGTGGCACTTGCACCAGTAAATCTACCATATTATTATCTGTGAGCTCCCCTGCGCGATTGCTTGACCAATTATAAGGCGAGCCTAACCCCGTGGATCGATCCATCTTTGGAAGTAAAGATAAACAAACGACCATAATAATAGATAGACCTAACGTCATCACAATACGCATCGACCACTTCATCGAACATGCACCTCCTACACTTTGCAAGCACAAAACGAATTGACTAAGCTTTCGATTGTTCCAAGCCCTATACACCATTCTACAAAGAAAAAAAGCAGGCTATGCCTGCTTTAAAAATTATAATTATTCTTCTGTGTCAATCGTACCGTACTTGGTCATAATAAGCGCCTTGCCTCTAACCTTTACTGCGGATGTATGCTCTGTGAACTGTGCAATCATGACTTCGCCCTTGTCCAGCTTTTCTGTATGATGAAAGCGAGTATCTTGACCACGAGTTAGACCGATAACATGTACACCATTATCCTTGGCTTTAACAACGAAATATTCATTGCCGTTCGTATTCGGATTATTTGATTTATTCGATTGTTCCATTTCCATCCTCCGTTCTTGCCCTAAACTACAATCCTATACTTCATCATGCCAAAAAAAGCATCGGGAAGTCAACCAGCCTCAAACTGTTAGTTCATTGGATGCTGTTTTCGTTCCTTTTTGGTAAAATTTCTTAAATGTGGTTGGCAGCATGTTTTTGGATCCTAAGCGAATGAGAAAATCAGATAGCTTGACTGTGCCATAAGCAAATAGCATACCAGCGAATACATCAATCAGCCAATGAATTTGTAAGTACAGGGTAGAGAAAATGATTGCCGCGCAGTATGTGACCATCATCGTTTTGAAAATACGGTCCTTTTCTCGCAGGGCCAGAAGAAGCATAGCAAAAGAGATAGATGTATGCATACTAGGGAAACAGTTCATTGTAGCGACAAGTAAAGAATTTTCATCCGCAAAAACTCGGTGTAATAAATCAGGCTGCTTATTCACATACCAAACTTCACGTAACAAAATTAAATTGTAAAAAGGCAAAATAAGTGGGAATTGCAGCATGTGACCCGATAATGCATAAGAAAGCATCTTTTTGATACTGCGTGTCCAGAAGCTCCGCACAATACAGATCCACAAAGATAAAACAAAGCCGTAATTATAAATCCAAACCATCGCTTTATCTAGAAAAGGAGATGCAATCCATCTCGCCCATCCGCCCGTATTCAACGGAATTGCGTTCATATAATCATCCCAATGCCACGGATGTCTGTTATTTTCAAACATCCAATTGGCGACTCTCCACCAGAAACCATTTCCCGTCCCGTAGAAGTAATAAAATACTCCAAGTAATGGAATACCAAATAGGAAGAATCGTTTCCAATCCACGTCAACCTGGTCTTTGCGGACACCTAGCAAACATATTAACAACAGGATCCAACATTCCTTACTCCAGTTCCCGACCGTACCGATGCGCCAAACCAAGTAAATAGAAGCGATAATGCCAAACATCGTCCAATCTTGCGATTTCACGAGCGCGTTCAGTTTCAACTTATACAAGACCGTTCCCCCTAAATCTTCTAAGAAGTTCTATCTGTTTTGGAACAAGCCTCTTCATGAGAAAAAGACATCGGACTTTCGATGTCTTTTTCATAATCGGAGTAACACGATTCGAACGTGCGACCTCACCCACCCCAAGGGTGCGCGCTACCAGGCTGCGCCATACCCCGTTTGTAGCTTAGGTTTACTTATTCACTTTTGTAATTATAGTAGGAGATTTTGGAATTGTAAAGGCATTTTCTATTAGCAATAAAGAAAGCCGCGACAGCTATTAGCGGTCACGGCTTTGTTGTTATATAACGTTCAATAGTATGTAAAACGCGATTATTGAATGCCATCTTTAAGTGCTTTACCAGGTTTGAAAGCTGGAATTTTGCTTGCTGGAATTTCGATCTCATCACCAGTCTGTGGATTACGTCCTTTACGAGCAGAACGTTCACGAACTTCAAAGTTACCGAATCCAACTAGTTGTACTTTATCTCCGCCTTGCAGCGCTTCGGAAATTGCATCAAAAACAGCATCAACTGCTTTAGTTGCATCTTTCTTGGAAAGCTCAGAGGTTTCAGCAACCTTGTTAATCAATTCAGATTTATTCATGCCATTCACCTCCCCCCAAGATTTCTCACTTCCGTTACTTCCTGTTTTCACCGTTTCTTCAGAAAATATACATTATCCATTGAAAAATCGTTGATTTTCTTAGTAAAAATGAACTTCGAAAGCAGACGAATAAATTTATAGTAATACACTCCGACAGCAATTTCAAGTATCGCTTTCCAATTTATGTGGGTATTTTGGCTATTAAACGACAAAAAACACTCTTTTGAGTGTTTTTTGTCTACATATTTACAAAATTATTGCAATTAAACCGCCAGATCCTTCGTTAATAATTCGGCCAAGCGTCTCTTGCAGTTTATAACGAGCATTGTCCGGCATCTGGGCAAGTTTCCCTTGAATCCCCTCACGAACAATCGAATGAAGCGATCTTCCGAATATATCGGACTCCCAAATTTTAAGCGGATTATCTTCGAAATCCTGCATGAGATAGCGGACAAGTTCTTCACTTTGCTTCTCCGTACCGATAATCGGTGAGAATTCCGACTCTACATCCACACGAATCATATGAATAGAAGGCGCTGTAGCCCGTAAACGGACACCGAACCTAGATCCTTGACGGATTAACTCCGGCTCATCCAAAGCCATCTCAGCGAGCGTCGGAGGCGCTATGCCGTAGCCTGTCGTTTTCACCATTTCGAGCGCCTCGGCGAATTGATCATATTCTCGTTTCGCATGCGTGAAATCCTGCATTAACTGAAGCAGATGATCTTTGCCGCGAATTTCTACCCCGACAACTTCGACCAGAATGCGGTCGTATAACTCATCGGGCGCAAACAGGTCGATCTCCGCTACACCTTGCCCCATATTAAGTCCAGCCAAAGCGGCTTTATCAATGAACTCATATTCGGCGAATTGACTGACGACACGATCAACGTCGCGCAAACGTCTAATATCTTGAACCGTATCACGTACGGAAGCTTCGAATTGAGTCCGCAGCCAATGATTCTCGTCCAGAACCATCACCCAGCTTGGTAAGTTCACGTTCACTTCATGAACAGGGAACTCGTAGAGCACTTCACGCAGCACAGAGACCATTTCTTCTTCGCCTGCGCTCGCTACACTCATCGTCACAACTGGGACGTCGTAGCGGCTTTGCAGCTCGCTTCGCAGCTCAAGCGCAGGTTCACTATTCGGTTTCTGTGAATTAATGATGACAATGAAAGGTTTGCCTACTTCTTTCAGCTCATTAATGACTCTTTCCTCTGCCAACACGTACGAAGACCTCGGAATATCAGAAATCGTACCATCGGTAGTTACAACAACACCGAGTGTCGAATGTTCCTGAATGACCTTACGTGTTCCAATTTCAGCTGCTTCCTGGAATGGAATCGGTTCATCGAACCAAGGTGTATTGATCATCCGCGGTCCGTTCTCGTCTTCATAGCCTTTGGCGCCATCGACTGCGTAACCTACACAATCAACAAGGCGAACATTCACATTCAGCCCTTCGGCCACCGAAATTTGGACCGCCGTATTCGGTACGAATTTCGGCTCCGTTGTCATAATCGTGCGGCCAGCAGCGCTCTGCGGGAGTTCATCGGTAGCCCGGATCCTATCCGCTTCACTTTGAATGTTTGGAAGCACTACAGATTCCACAAAACGCTTAATAAAGGTTGATTTTCCTGTCCGGACTGCTCCAACAACCCCCAGGTAAATGTCCCCTCCCGTTCGTTCTGCAATGTCCTTAAAGATATCCAC
Source organism: Paenibacillus phytorum (assembly GCF_013141715.1). Classification (GTDB taxonomy): domain Bacteria; phylum Bacillota; class Bacilli; order Paenibacillales; family NBRC-103111; genus Paenibacillus_E; species Paenibacillus_E phytorum. The sequence goes on from NZ_WHOA01000089.1 coordinate 78,019, forward strand.
TTTCTCCAAGAGAATCCCTCCTACAGTTTGGTCGTCAACTGACTCTTGTGACGGTAACAATTGACTACTCGTACATTCATTTGGACTAGTAAGAAATATATGTACTTTCGATAGAAATATGATAGATGCGTATAATCTTTTTTTGCCGCTCATATTTTATGAAGCACATACGGCTTTCCTTATAGAACCATATTTAGTGGACCTTTGACACTAGATCAAAGTCTCACCACATTGAAAAAATATATGATTGACTTGTATGGGTTATTCTGAAAATCCAAAAAAACCTCTTACAGATTTCTGTAAGAGGTCGCGTCTATTGTTTAATCTGAGGCATAGGCTGATTATTTTGCCATAAATACGGGTAGCTGCGTATAGGCACGAAATACGATTTATTCACGAGAATCTCTCGCAAATCCTGATCGGACTTCAATGTGCCTTCTAACGAATTGCTTTGGATTAGCTGCATAATGTCCATCGCATAATCAATCGCTACATCACCCGTTTGCTTGTTCACCAAATAGGATATGAAATTTTTGCGATTGTAAACGGACTTGATCTCGGGAGATTTCATGCCAAGCTTATCAAAATCAACATAATTAAAAGCTTCATTAATAGCAATGCCCGGAGGCAGGTTACCATCATGCTTCACCTTATAATCATTGATCTTTTTCTGGACATCCTCCACACTTTGATAAGCAGATAAATCCATCAACTTAACCACTGGCTTTGTTTCCACATCGACCAGCACGTAGATAAAAATGCCGCCGCTTTCGAACGCGTTTGCCGGAACTGTACTCAACAGATTGGTTTTTTTTAATTTGCCAAAATCAATCACGTATTTCTCATAGAGGGGCGTTGTCATATCACTATTCTTGATCGGAAGAACGCCGTTCTTTTCGTGGTAGAGATCAATGGCCTGCTGAACAACAGTAATGAACTCAGCTGGGTTAATTTGATTCTCTTTACGCATTTCCTTCGGGTAAGCACAACCACTGAGCAGCAGGACTATACAAAGAGTGATACATACCCATCTACCATGTAAAAGGTTTCGAGCTATTTTCACGACACAATCATCCTATCTTTTTCTAAAATAAATCGTCTTCCTGTGCCTGCCTCGCAAGTTGAGCACGTATGGCGGCCTTAAGAGGATCTTCTGGCACCGTTACCTGTACAGAGCCAATCACACGGGCCTGACAAGCAAGTCGATATCCCTCGTCAACCTGGGTGCCAAGCTTTAACCGTTCATTCACATTCATAGGTGCAAGACCACTAGGATCACTAACCTTCACCTTACACATAAGGCAAGCCGCCTTGCCATCGCAACGGGTACGTATGTGAACTTTAGCTTTTCGCCCTGCATCTAGCAAGGTCGTTCCTGGTCGAACACTTATTTTTTTGTCATCGGGCCAAAAATGCACTTCTGATCCATTCATCGCGTCCACCTTCTGATAGGCAATCTCCTGCTATTTGCTTGAATCTATCAACCGCTCCAGTTTCCGCTCAAACTCGCTTCCCCATCGATTTCTTTGCATTAAATCGCTTAACGCCTGCATATGCAGCTCTGGAAAAGCTTTCATGGTTTTCGCAATAGCCTCATAGCGATCAGGACGATTGCGAAGCAAATTAAAGAGGAGTTCATGGGCTAACGGCATCATTTTAACTTCCTGTTCGTTGATCGTGACCGAATGGCTATGATTTTCCCAAAGAAACGAAGCTTCCACCTGGTACAAAGAATGCAGGGCATTAACCCTGAAATCACCAACGACTTCCACGGCATTTCCATCGATAAGATAATGACTTAGGATTGAAGCATAGATGGGGGTTTCACTATATATCGGTGCATCCACCGAATAATCTACTAAGGAAGTATGTACAGCAGTTACATCGTTGTCATCTACATAGATGTCCAGATCTCTTGGACTTCTTCCAATATCTACGTTTTGTAAAAGCAGTCCGCAGCTTCCACCGATGAGCCATCGTACGTCTGGAACTTGCATTAATTGTGTATGGATGGTTGTAATCGTTGGTAGTAACGGCTCCAGCAGGACCAAGATGCCCACACCTTTCAGGCAGAAATTTTAGAAATAAGGCTTATGTGTAGCGGAAATATTTCCGGATTGCTTCACTACACACTGGCAAGCTAACCGATAGCCCTGCTCGATCTCCTCAGGCTCCAAACGGCTCTCTTCTTCATCCGAAGGCAATGACAGCAGTTCCCGGCCTGATGCAACATAACAACGACATCTGGCGCAAGTACCTCGTGTACACGAAAATCCCCAATCCAAATCTTCTTTGAGCGCGTGGTCCAGAATCGTTAATCCGGTAACCGGCTCTATCGTTTTCTGCGTTTTGCGTGTTTTTAATTCTAACATCGATATCTCGCCTCCAGGTTGCTAAAACAAAGATAGCAGCATGTAAAGTAAAATCGGAATAAAGAGGAAAAAAGCAATAACTGATAACACAACACGAAGAACTCCTGTGGTTCGAGTCCTTGCGTAAGAAATTAATAATGACGCGACTACCATGAGTCCGATCGCCACGAATGATGCCCACATTTTGTCTAAACTTGACATAATCTTAACTCCTTATGTATGAAACATTCAAATTGATCACCAGTAAGTATAGCATAGGATGAGAAAAAAAGCATAAAGGGGAACGATGTCCCCTTCATGCTTTTTATTTCTTACCCATCATCATGTTCATTAATTGCTGCATATTGTTGGAATCCAGTTTACTGCTTTTGACCGCTTGAACGATATCATTGATGGTTTCTTCGGATACCTTCACGTTCACTAAACCAGAAACTTGTTTGATTAGTTGGCGAAGTTGAACTTCACTTTGCAGGGTAGAAGGTTTCACACCGCTGGCCAGTTTCTCAATATCTTTAGCTGTTACGGATTTACCCGTTTTCTTTTTCACCACATTTAATACGTCTTTCGAAATATCCTTATTCGACAAATGTGCCGCCTCCCTATACCTTTGGATGACTGGATCTTCTAAGGTATAATATGAATGCGGATAGGATGTGGTGTAGGCTACTTCAATACATTTGTTACTGAGCCGCTGGCAACCTCTTCAATCTCATGGGTTCTGACGCGCCCCATCAGATCTTGTGCAGCTAGCTGAGGCGACTTCCCATCGAAGAGTACGTTGTATAACTCGTCTGTAATCGGCATGGTAACGTCAAATCTCCGGGACAACTCATAGGCAGCTTTCGTAGTCTTCACGCCTTCTACGACCATCCCCATCTCTTCAAGAACCTCGCCCAGGGGGATACCATTTGCTAATTTATTGCCAGCACGCCAATTCCTACTATGCTGACTCGTACAAGTCACGATCAGATCGCCAATCCCTGCTAAGCCGGAAAATGTAAGCGGATTAGCTCCCATTGCCGTGCCTAGACGAGCAATCTCGGCCAAACCTCTCGTCATTAGAGCAGCCTTTGCATTATCACCAAAGCCTAGACCATCTGTCAGACCTGCACCTAGCGCAATAATATTCTTAAGCGCCCCTCCAACCTCAACACCGGCAACATCCGGATTCGTATAGACGCGGAAGTAAGAATTAATCAGTAAATCCTGTGCGGCTTCAGCCGCTTCCAGGTCCTGGGCAGCGACTACGACAGTCGTCGGACATTTACGAATAACTTCCTCGGCATGACTTGGCCCGGAAAGTACGACGAGGCGCTTGGGATCTATTTCTGGAAGCTCATCAGTAAGAACCTCTGTCATACGCTTTAGTGTTCCCGTTTCAAAGCCTTTGGTCGCATGAACCACTAAAGTATCCTTCTTCAAAAAAGGGCGCATACGTGACGCTACTTCGCGCATGCCAGATGAAGGTACGACCATAATGATCGCATCTGCATCCTCTACAGCTTCCTGCAGCGAGTTTGTCGCTACGATTAACGGTGATAGCTCCACATCTTGAAGAAAGCGGCTGTTCCGATGCTTCTCATTTATTTCTTTAACCTGATCTTCATTCCGAGACCATAAAAGCACTTGTTTCCCATTATCCGCCAGTACCGAGGCAAGTGCCGTCCCCCAACTTCCAGCGACTAGGACCGATACTTTGTTTGACAAGGTTACCCCTCCTAAGAGTTTTGCTTTAGCAAAACTGGCTTCGTAAGCTTTACTGAGTTTTCATAGAAAACTTGCTTCGTACGAATTGCTGAGTTTTCGTAGAAAAATTGCATCGTGAGATTAGCTAAGCCCTTTTCTGACCCAGCTTGTTCTCTTTACCTTGAATAAGCTTCACAATATTCGTGCGATGACGCATAAAGGCAAATGCACACAGCAAAATGCTAATCCACAAAATTGGCAAAGGTCGGTCCATCCCCCAAATTAGAAAAGGTAAAAGTGCAGTTAGAATAAGGGAACCGAGCGATACGAATCTAGTGACCGCAATGATGACGATAGCTGTTAACCCAGCAATTAACGTTGGAATGAAGCAAAGCGTGGCCATAACACCGATGGTGGTTGCGATACCTTTACCACCTCGGAAGCCGAAGTAAACAGGCCAATTATGCCCGACGATGGCTGCGAGCCCACATAATACACGAATCCAGATGTCATCGGGTCCGGGAGCTGCCCATGTTCCAATCCACACAGCAGCAACTCCCTTCAAGGCATCAAGCAAGAGAACTAAGATGGCAGGTCCTTTACCCAGAACACGGAGCGTATTTGTCGCTCCCGCATTGCCACTCCCGTGTTTGCGGATATCAATGCCTTTGAACCATTTTCCGAATAAATAACTAAAGCTTATGGAGCCTAATAAATAACCCGCTACAATTGTTATTATCGAAAGCAATGCACAACATCTCCTATTCTTTGTCCGATGATTTCCTACGGCTTAAGATACGAATCGGGGTTCCTTCAAATCCGAAGGCAGCACGAATCTTGTTATCCAAGTACCGTTCATATGAAAAGTGCATGAGCTCAGGCTCATTCACGAAGAGCACAAAGACAGGAGGCTTAACTGCTACTTGTGTCACATAGTTAATACGTAGGCGTTTACCTTTATCCGTAGGAGGCGGATTGTAGGCTACAGCATCCGAAACAACATCATTGAGAAGATGTGTTTGTACACGAAGAGCATGATTCTCAGCAACTTGAACAATGACAGGCAACAGCTTGTGCAAGCGCTGCGTCGTTTTGGCTGAAACAAACACAATTGGAGCATAGCTTAGGAACAAGAAATGATCTCGTATGGTTTGTGTAAAATGCTGCATCGTTTTATCATCTTTATCGACGATATCCCATTTATTTACGACAATCACTATCGCTTTTCCTGCTTCATGCGCATAACCGGCAATATGCTTGTCCTGATCGATAATGCCCTCTTGACCGTCGATAACGACGAGCACAACATCAGCACGTTCAATCGCTTTCATCGCACGCATGACGCTATATTTTTCCGTGTTCTCGTAGACTTTACCTCGCTTACGCATTCCCGCCGTATCAATAATAACAAACTTTTGGCCATCCCGTTCAAATGGGGTATCGATCGCATCGCGTGTCGTTCCTGCCACGTCACTTACGATGACCCTTTCTTCTCCAAGAATGGCATTCGTCATTGAAGATTTCCCGACATTCGGGCGACCGATCAACGCAAATTTCACAACTTCCTCGCCGTATTCATCATCTTTTTTGTCAGGGAAAAGTGTACAAACGGCTTCAAGCAAATCTCCGATTCCGATACCGTGAGAGCCTGAGATTCCGATTGGATCACCGAACCCAAGAGAGTAAAATTCATAAATATCATCTTGACGCGCAAGGTTATCTACTTTGTTAACAGCAAGTACGATCGGCTTTTTGGAACGGAATAACAATTGGGCAACTTCTTCATCCGAAGGTGTTACGCCAGCTTTGGCATCCACCATAAAAACAATGACATCTGCCTCTTCAATAGCAAGCTCCGCTTGAATACGAACAGATTTGAGGATCGCATCCTCCCCATCAATTTCAATACCGCCTGTATCAATGACACTGAATGACGTATTGAGCCATTCTCCTACGCCATATAATCGATCACGTGTAACCCCAGGTTTATCTTCCACAATCGCAAGACGATCGCCTACGATCCGATTGAAAATGGTGGACTTGCCGACATTTGGTCGGCCAACAATTGCAAGTACAGGTCTAGCCACTACTCATTCACTCCTTCGAATTCCATGATCAGCCATGGAAAAATACGCAACTTACATCATAACAAAAAAGACACGACTTGGCTAATCTCATTTGAGACACCGCAAGTTATCATGCGGGCACACCAGCTATTTCAGGTATGCTTGACCAAAATCATCGTGCCATTTTTCAAATCGTGAGCATTAGCATCCAATATCTTTTCTAGAGAGAAAGAGACCTTTTGAAGCTCATCTTCCTTATCCACAACGAAGATTGGAGCACCTCCGCCTATTCGTTCCTTCGTCAAGGTTACAATAGCAAGGATTTGCGACATCCTGATTTAGGCCTCCTTCTTTTTGTTTACACCCGCTTCAGACGGCATACGAACTGCACTTTCCAACACGGGCACCCGATGAAGAGCAATATTCGTTTTCTCTACATCTTTCTCCTGCAGGAGGAGCAGAACGGCTAATGTGCCAGTATTCAAATCGAGCTTAGCCATCGGACGCAATGAAGGCTCTCCTTCATCTCGATAAGCACCAAACAGGGTTGAAATATCATGAAGAATAGCTTGTCTTTGGCCTAAATGAGCTAACGTTACGCGGGCATTGCGATTTTTGGGTTTAATTAAGAATCCTAGCCCGTGTTCAAGTATTTTGTCACGGGTGTCTGTGAGCCCAACGTTCATGATATAAACCGAGCCGACGAACAGATCCGGTCCATCCATCCGAATATCGGCAGGTTCAATGTCTGCAATTTTCGCTAGATTGTTACCTGATTTAAAGTAGTTAGCAATCCAAATGGACACAATCCCGGCAACGATCCCCCAATACCAAGCAAACAAAATACTGAATAATGAAGCAAGAAATGCTGAGAAAATAACAAGATAATTTCTTCCCTCAAACACCATTGCTATCCCTTCAATATATGCCGCTCCTCTTGGAACTAACTCTAATTCATCGACCTTGGATAGACTTTGTCTTTCCATATTGCGCACATCACGAAACTGTTGGGCAGCAAGCGACAAGAAAGTAACCGCCGTATAATTCTTGTCCAGCAAAGCAGGGACAGCCACGGCTCCTAGTGCTGCTGCGATGACACCAAGGGAGATATGTATAATCTTACCATGAGGATAGGTTGGATATTGCCTGTAGTCCGTTCTTAGCATATTCAGACGTGCCAGAATGCCAAAAACAACCCCCACGACAATACCTATCGTATAACGGTGCGAATAGAACCAATCCATTACTTCTTCCAGCCTCCTCTTCGGTCCATCCAGCTGCGAATGATACTTCGACAGCCATTATAAGCGGATTGAAGGATGATGGTCATCGTTCTTGCCGCAAAAACAGATAGCCACCATTGGTCTTGAAAAGTCGCCTTACCGACATAATGATAGCCATCTACTGGATGAATTCCCGCCTGATACATATCTCCTAGTAAGTAGCCAATCGATAGTGCTGCGATCTGCTCCCATGCGCTGCGCTGTAAAACGAGAGCTACAACGGCAAGCAATAAGGCCGTATCCCATTCCGAGTTACGAACGATAAGTATGGGGTCCATCTCAAGCAGCTGCTGCAACAAGAAATGAAGGGAACCTAATAATAGGCCGATGGAAAGTAAATGAAGCTTATGTATGAATCCTTTTGTCTTATAGAGAATACCCAGACTGATGAGCAGAACACAGACATAAACGAGCCCCACTTGAACATGCTGGATTGTTACGGTAAATCTTGAAAAAACAATCCATGAGACAAAAAAAAGAAGCATGCCCTTGTGCGATATACTTCTGATGTACAGTTCTTTCCATCCGCTGGCGAATAAGATCAACGTGATACAAAGGAGAATTAGAGACAAATAACCGGAGTTCATAATTGGACCACCCTACCATGCATAGGCGATCAGGTGACACACGCCACCGACCTGCCTGCGGATCTTCAGGCTTCCACTCCAACTTGACGAGGGAAGCACCGCCTGATCTTTAGTATGGCAATATTTCAATTATTTACTCCGACTGGCTCTTTCTGCATATGAAGTTAAGTTAATTCCTCTAGCCCGGCACCATTCTGCCGTTTCGCCCATAATGACAACTGGACAATTTCCCAATGCCTGAATCGTATTAGCGCCTAGCGCTGTCATAATAAGAATAAGTCCTTGATGAAGTTCATCAGCAAAATGGTGGAGTGCATCGACTCCCTCGCTGCGCAAAACCCTCAAGAATGCGCCAGCCATGCCGACCGCTGAAGCACCAAGGGTTAGCGCTTTAGCCGCTTCCAAAGCGTTCGTAATACCGCCAGAGGCAATAACTCCGCCTCGGGGATAAACCGAGAGTGCCTCTAACAAAGCAATGCTCGTTGGAGTGCCCCAATCGTTCAACCACTCCAAAGCCGCTGGACGTCTGGCATTCTCAATGGCAGCGAAATTCGTGCCACCCGAACCGCCGACATCCAAAAAGCGGACGCCGATGTTCTGCAATTGTTTGGCGTTATCCTTTAGGATACCAAAGCCAACTTCCTTCACGATGACAGGTACCTGTACATGCCGAACAATAGCTTCAATGCGGCTGAGCATGCCCACAAAGCTGCGATCCCCTTCCGGCATAATGAGCTCCTGCATGACATTCAAATGAATTTGAAGCGCATTCGCTTCAATCATATCGACGGCACGGACCGCTTGCTCGGTGGTCGCCTCGCTGCCCAAATTCGCGAACACGATCCCTTTGGGATTTTCGCGGCGAACAACTTGATAACTCGAAGCAACCTCACTGTTTTTAATTGCTGACATCTGGGAACCAACGGCCATAGCCATGCCCTTTTCCCTTGCCAAGATGGCCAAATCGCGATTAATACTTTCCGTCTCCTGAGCGCCGCCCGTCATTGCATTAATCAAAATCGGCGAACTCATAATGAGATCGCCGATTTCTGTAGTTAATGCTATATGATCCGTCGAAGTCTCAGGTAGACAGTTATGCACAAGCTTGATATCCGACAGCCCTTGCTGCCGTGATTGGCCAAGCTCCAGCGCGTAATGGACATGCTCCATTTTGCGTGAAATGCGCATCCTTATGCTCCCCCTAAGCGTCGTATCATTTACTTTTTAAATTTGGAAAGTTTATCGCCAAAACGCTCGCCAAGTGTCATGGACAGACCTTGATTGCTCAAGGACACGTTCTCATTACCAGCAATCTCTTTTTGGTGACTTGCGCTGTTTCCGCGGTCACGATCGCCTCTTGGTTGTCTTTCTCTGTCTGGTTTAGAAGCAGACGGAGCCGCTGCACCAGCCGGAGCTTCTGGAGCTTCCTCTGTATCTTTAATGCTTAAGCTAACGCGTTTCTCAGCCGTATTGATTTCCAAGATTTTCACTTGAACTTCTTGGCCTTCTTTCAATACTTCATGTGGAGTACCGATGTGACGGTGTGCAATTTGGGAAATATGCACAAGACCTTCAACACCAGGAGCCACTTCAACGAATGCACCGAAAGCTGCAAGACGTTTAACTGTACCTGTTACGATATCGCCTGCTTTGAATTCACGATCCACATTGGACCAAGGACCTTCTTGCGTTGCTTTGATGCTCAAGCTGATTTTATCATTGGAAGGATCAAGCTTAAGGATTTGCACCTTCACTTTATCGCCTTCTTTGACTACATCAGAAGCTTGTTCTACATGGTGCCAAGCTAACTCGGAGATGTGTACAAGACCGTCGATACCGCCGATATCAATAAACGCACCGAATTGTGTCAAGCGTTGAACAGTACCTTCTAGTACTTGACCCACTTGAAGACCCTCGATGATTTTCTTTTTGTTAGCTTCGAATTCTTCATCTAGAACATCTTTTTGAGACAAGATCACTTTGTTTTTCTCGCGATCGATTTCTTTCACACGAAGACGCAATGTGCGGCCTTTGTAAGAGGAGAAATCTTCAACGAATTGACGCTCAACCATGGAAGCAGGTACGAAACCACGTACGCCGATATCCACAACAAGTCCGCCTTTTACAACTTCAGCTACAGTAGCTTCAATGATTTCTTTGCTATCCAACTGACCTTGTAGTGACTCCCATACTTTGCTGTTGTCAACAACACGTTTGGAAAGAACCAATGTTTCTTTCGCATCATTGATTGAAACAACTTTCAATTCAACTTCTTGTCCAAGTAGTGTTGCTTCTGCATCGGAAGAAAGCTCACGAACTGGGATAACACCATCGTATTTGTAACCGATATCCACGAAGGCTTGATCTGCGTCTACCTTAACGATTTTACCTTTAACGGTAGCGCCTTTCTTCAGCACAGCAACGTTGTTAAGAGCGTGCTCAGCTTCTGCTTGCGATACGGCTGTTTCTTGTGCTTCTTGTACTTCTTGCGTTTGATCTTCAACTTTTACTTCATCTGACATGGGATTACCCTCCTCTAATTACAACCAACAATAAATAATTTATAAGTCACAAAGCAGTATTGTAAGCTTCTACTCTGTTTCAAACAAAACAATAACTTCCATTCGCTTTACAGATAGTATAATTCCAAGCTTTCGATTCCATACATTCTTGTTAACCTTTGCTATAAGCAGTATGTAATCGGCGAATTTCTTTCATAATAGCTTCCGTTGCCTGCTCCAAATCCTCGGAGCTTGCACCAGCAAATGGGCTTAGGTCAAGCGGCTTTCCATACACAATCGTCATGCGGCGGAATAAGGAATAATTGCCTATAATAGCCACAGGAACTACGGCAGCTCCAGATTTCAATGCAAGACTGGCTGCGCCCTTCTTGCCCATCCCCCCGGCGTTGTTCCGTGATCCTTCTGGGAAAACACCCAACATGTTACCATCGCGAAGCAATTGTACCGCGAGACGGATCGATTCTCTGCTAACACCACCGCGTTTCACAGGGAAAGCACCGACTCTAGAAATGATGGAACCCAACACAGGGATATCAAACAGCTCGGCCTTCGCCATGAAATGAACCATACGCTTAAGCGGAGTTCCTAACAATGGCGGATCCAATAAGCTGGTATGATTTCCGCAAAGTACGACTGCTCCATGTGTAGGGACATTCTCCATACCTAGGGCTCGCAAACGGAAAAACAAGATAAACATAAAACGAAATAAGGCCCTGCCGATGCGATAAAGCATCTTATTTGCCACCTCCGACTTTGTCTTTGCAAAGCCCAAGGATTTCGTCCACAACTTCCTCGATGGTCATTGAAGTACTGTCCATTAAAACAGCATCATGAGCTCGTCTTAGCGGTGAAATCTCTCTATCCTGATCCAGTTGATCGCGACGAGCGATGTCCTGTTCGAGTTCGGAGAGCGTTAGGGTGCAAGTCCCGCTGTTTTGCATCTCTTTGAATCGACGCTCTGCTCTTTCCTTTACGCTAGCTGTCAGAAAAACTTTGATTTCAGCATCTGGCATAACATGAGTACCGATGTCGCGGCCATCCATGACTACGCCTTTGGATATAGCCATTTGCTTCTGAAGTGTAACCAGGAGCTGGCGTATAGCTCCGTAGCTAGCGATTTGGGAGACATGATCCGTTATGGCAGTCGTACGGATTTCTTTGGTCACATCGACGCCATCTACGATAACCTGTTGTCCTTCTTCGCGAGGAATGAGCTCAATCTGCATGCGATTCGCCAAGGCAGCCACTTCTTGTTCTTGATCAGGTAGCAGCCCTTCTTGCTGTACTTTCCAGGTTACTGCCCGATACATGGCTCCTGTATCCACGTAAACGAATCCAAGTGCACCAGCAACTAGCCGTGCAATGGTGCTTTTACCGGCTCCAGCAGGACCATCTATGGCAATATTGAACTTTTCCAAGCTGCTGTTCCTCCTAACAATACCTCACAGTACCTTACGAACAAAAAAGCAGGCACTGCCTGCTAATTAATTGAAATTATAGCACATTAAATAGGCATATGCAAAACATGGACGTATATTGGATTGCGTTTAGATGTGGCTAAGAGCGCTCTCCATTCCCATTTTGAGGCCATACATAGGGCTTTCCCTCTAGTGGTTCAACACGGGTAAAATGCTTACGTATGTAGGGAATTTGAAGCATCGCTTGAACACAAATAAGTAAAACGAAAAATACGAGCGTTGTCCGAATGATCACCTTCTCTACCTTCGCAGAAAAGAGGATAAACAGCTGCTCGTATGACTTTTGCTCCTGATCTCTTGACATGAGATGCCCCACCTGCTCACATTGACATATTGCTTGGTAGTATGCCCATGCAGGTGAAATCTCATGCGTTTATCGCTTACGGAAATCCATTTGTCGCTCGAAGCAAAAGCGAATTAATTTCTGACGTTCACGATCGGCTATATCAATAAATCTAATCATTGCCAATTGCTTGCCAGTCTCGAGCTGTTTAACGCGGACAACCTCGCCAGTAAACGGAATATGCTCAATATTACCATTCTTGTAGGGTACAAGTACCCAACAAGAAATACTGGCATTCATTCCGATTGGGATATGTCCCTCACAGATAAACGAAATCCCGCCACCGCCGACATCTTCTGTCACGCCAATGAATTGAATTTGATCTGACAATTTAACGGCAATTTCAAGTTCAGCCAGAACCCTTAGAAAACTTCTCCGTTGAACTTGCGTAATGGCTTCTGGCTCTGGTTTACGCAGTTCCACTAAGCGAATCACATCATCTCTGAAGCCTGTAACCGAAGTTGTGAAATAGTGTTTTACTCCACCTTGACCTAAATAGAATGTGCTTAACTCATCACCTTGATAAAGCTTCTTGAGTCGGCCTGTTTTCTCATTCAGAGGGATCTCAATGGCAATCACACTATCCGTAACGTCAGCTATTCGCGACTTGTACTCAATTTTGGACTCTTCATCGTCGATGCTATTCACTTGCATATGTAATATCTGGTTGACTTTAGGAAGCAATTTCTGCACCTCCGAGACGTAATATATTTTAATTATACCAATGACCTATTAATTATGATAGCAAAAAAAAAGAAGCTAGGATTGAACCTGCTTCTTCTCTATGATTATTTCTTTACTTCAGCTGCTGCTTCTGCTTGTTCGGGGCGAATGGTCTCAATTTTCTCTTCCATCCCATTCTCACTATTCATATAAACACGATAAAGATTGTTATTCATCTTCCCGATAAATTCATGGCAAAGCACTTCTTCGTCTAATTCATTTTTGATAATCGCCAAAGACTCGCCAGTCACTTCCATTTTCGGGCTAAGCTGCTTACGCGCTTCGGCTGCAGTCATTTTGGGCTGACCAACCGTTCGCTGTTTTTGACCATATATATAGTCCGTTGCCTGCACGCCAATGACTTCAAGCGTGTCCAAAGCTACTTTAACACTAACCTGTTGGGGATAAATCGTAACATCCTTTTCTCGCTTAGCGAAAATAATGTTAGCGATATTTTGATATTGATCATAGCTAACAGCGCTCATATCTTTATATTCATGTTGATCTAAGAACTCATTAGCAATATCTCGCGCATGTCTAAGATCAAACTTGGATTCTTTTACGGTTCGCGGTTTCATAAAATAAATGAGATGACCGCCTTTTTTTGTAAAATCCATCTGAATATCATTTTCACTGCCATCACCGCCTGGAACTACAACACTAAAGCTTTGAAATTCTGGCGCACTGCCACCATTCTCAACTACTTTCATATTCGTTGTATCATTTACTCCCAGAAACTGCGCTGCTTTTTGTTTAATTTGATCAGCCGTCATATCGTTCCCTGACAAGGCGCTAACATCATTTTTGGAAAAAATACTTAAATTCCCAGGCCCCCAGTTTAGTTCCTCATAGGCTCCAACTTTTTTGTCAACGGTAGAAAAGCCATCAATGATCGCATTATCATGGGGTTCATTTTTAGAAGCTAGGGCGACCTCGACGTCCATCCATCGCAAGTTTTTGGACAACACCTTCTCCTGAACACCGCGTATTTCCTTCGTTATCTCGGAGGAATGATCGTAAAGAGCGTTCAACGTTTTTATTTCTTGCTCATTAAGAGGCTGCTTCGTCATGTCACGTACGGACATTCGGTATGAGAAATTAGCCATATTAGCTAAGAAATCTTCCGTTTTATTGAATGGAAGCAGTGTTAGCGGGAGCTGTGTAATATCGCTTTGCGCTTGGCTCGTTAGCCGCCACACATTCACCAGTCCCTTCCGGTAAGAAGGCTCCGAAGTTGCGTTAACAGCCAATGTATTACCAAGCTCTGTATGAAGCTTATCCACATGGAAAGAAAGATCATGGAACGCACGTTGATATTGATTCTCTGCTTTGATCAAGATCGTATTCTTCTCCTGGTGTTCCAAGTATCCCCACACTGAAGCACCTATCAAGGCAATCAAGAGGAATGGAAACATGACTATACTTAATCTTTTATACACGCGACTGCTCCTTTCGTACCCAAACTTGCGCTTAGTTTTTACGTGGGGAGACAGGTTTATACAAGATTGACAACAAAAAGAGGCCGATTCTTAAAAGAATGGCCTCACGCTAATCTTCGGTCTCTACTTCAAAGTCTTGTTCATTGCTACAAATACACTGACGGAATCCCGTTTCAATTTTCCCTTTTTCTTTCTTGCCCTTCAGCACAAACTTTTCGCCGCATAACCGGCAGCGGATCTTTACTTTGACTCTTGTCGTGGACATGTACACCCTCCCGGTAGTTCCGGGCTTACAGCCAGGAATCGCCATCTATACTGTCCATTATGACCTATTTTAGCTCACTTTAATCTTCTCATCTGCTCTCACGATGCGTAGTGGGGAATGAGCATTGGCACGGTCAACCCGCCAAATCGTGCGGATCCAGAGAAAAGACATGACTGGAATCATGATCCAAACCCAGTTCGTTTTGAAAATAAGCAAAATATAATCAAACAATCCATGCCACAAAATAGGCAGCAGCAAGGATATCCATAGATACCTTTGCGCTTTGTGTGGAATGAATTTAGCCTTACCCAAATAGTAGCCCATCATGACACCGAACAAAGCATGCGCTGAAACAGGCAGCAGAGCGCGAATCATTAGCGCAGAGAAAGACGACGCATTAAGGAAAGCATAGATGATATTTTCCAAAGTCGCATAACCTAAGCTTACTGCCACTGCATACACAATTCCGTCATAGGGTTCATCAAAGGCTTCATGCCTAAAGATTAAATGATAGAGGATGAACCATTTCAGAAACTCTTCAACGCCACCAGATAGGAAAAAGGCTGAGAAAAATGTACCCTTTCCAAACTCTTCAATCAACGCATTCTGCAGTACCATCGTAGGGTATACAAGCAGAACACCGAACAAGAACATTCGGATAACTAAATGAATCGGTTCCGTTTCATATCGGTCCTTCAAATAAAAGTACGTTAGCAATGAGAGACCTGGTGCTATGGCTGCCATAATAATTGGCAGAATTTGCAAATGCAGCTCCCCCTTTTCATTCAATACCATGTAGAACCACAAAGCGATTCCATGCTTAATATTAACATTATAGCATTTTCAAATGACTTTTCTATGTCTTATTCGGTGAACAACGCACGATCATTATGGAAAATGAGAGGGATATTCCCTGTTGTGCCATTTCGATTCTTCTTCAAAACAAGCGATATAGACTGCTGTTGATCCTCTTCTGTTTCATTAGGCTGCATAATCATGACCACATCTGCTGAAGCTTGCACATTGTCAGGCACGTTATCTTGGCCAAGCTCTAAAGCAGTAGCAGCGATAATCGGGCAATTCCATTCTCTGGACCATTGTTTAAGCGTATAGGCGATTGCAGCCTGCTGCTGTTCCCAGGTTAGCGGTGTTACCCCTTTAGCTGCAGGAATACGCTGCAAATGATCAATGAAAATTACGGGCTCTTTTCCGACCACAACCGCAATCCGTTCAATTGAAGCGGCTACTTGATCGAGCGTTGTATCCATCGTACACTCAAGCATCCAAAGCATTTTACTTATTTTTACGTACTGCTTGTTAGCCTCTGCTACCTGCTCGGGCTCAACTTTGCCCCCGAGTACTTTCTGAGGAGCTATCCCAATAATCCTTGCAATGCTGCGTGCCCATAGTTCGAAATTCGTCATATCCCATGACACAAAAATAACCGGATTCTGCTGAAAAGCAAGTTCATCAGCTATTTGCTTAAGCAGCATGCTCTTGCCAATGGAGCCTGAACCTGCTAGTAAATACAAACCATTTCCAAAGCCGCCGAAAAGTAAATGGTCCAGCTTAGCAAAGCCAGTGCGGATACTAGCAACTTGACCGCGGAACCGTTTCATATATTCTTCTAAATAAACGGTGCTATTTTTGATATCTGGAGCTACAGGGGCTAGCCTTGTTTCCTCAACGGTTTGATTTACTAGTGCAAGAAAAGTTTCAACCGGATTCTGAGCTCTAATGAACAAATCGTTAATATCCCGAATGGTTTCGGGCAAATTAATAATATACGTCTCATTGCCCTGTTCCCTTAGTAAGGCTTCTATACGTGTAGAATCCCTTCTTCCGGCCTCATCATTCCCCATGCAAATATAAACCCGTTTACCAGCAAATAATGACATATGTTGTTCTTTAAACATACCGTTATCTGGTACACAAACAGCTGGCATCTTGGCTTGAGTTAACGTTAGGACATCGAAAATCCCGTTGCAAAGAACAACTTCATCTGAATCTTCAAGTGCGGAATAATTAAATAGATACTGATCTAAACCGTACAAGGGTTTATATTTGGGTTCTCTATTGTCTATCGAGCGTCCGATTAAGTCGACAATTTCGCCGTCGTAGTTCCGAATAGGCACAATAACTCTATGCTCGAAGTAATCACCTAGCTGATTCTGATTTACATAGAATCCTATCTTGCCAATTTCAAAGCCGATGCGGTACTGTATAACCGTTTCTTCCGTTATCCCTCTTTTTTGTAAATAAAAATAAGCCTCCTCGCGGAGCTGTTTTTGGTAATAGGCCAATAACCCGTCCAAATCAACAGCAGCCAGAGCAGGCGCCAGTCGTTTGCGATCTATGCTAGTCATCTAGGTGTCCCCCATTATCTCTTCGCTAGGTTGATAAATGATCACGATTAACCAACAAAACAAGCATCCACAAAAACAATCGTTTTTGAAAATGCTTGTTTCATTCTACATCAAAAAGTAAGGAGGATGACCTTATTTGAAATGACGGCAGAGCACCTTAACTGCATCGTCTGCAATGATTGTCTTCCCATACTCTTCAAGCACAGCTTGTGTAACGGAAGCGGCTTCGCCGAATTCAGATAAGACAGCAATTAACGCCTGGTATTTCGTTTCTTCGAGGTCAACTGGCTCGAGTTGTAAAATATATTTCCCTTTGTATGAATAAAGGGTACCGCCTTCCATGAGAAGGGGATTAATTACTTTGGATACACGCACTAGGTCTTCAAAATCACGGAAAGCATAGGAGACTAAATCGCTTTGTTCAAGCGTTACTTCCATTTCATACACTTCTTCAGCTTCGTGATCGTCATATGCATCTGAGTTTGCATACAAATCAAGCTTACCTCTGGTCACAATAACAACCATTCCTTGTGCTGGAAGTGCAAACACCTCAACAGCAAGCGGGCCGGACGGGTCAAATCCGAGCTCTGAATAGGCTTGATCCATCATTTCACTAAATAATTCGTGTACTTTGGGAATTTCTCTCCACATGTCGTCCTTTTGAATACCGCGTTCAGTTAAGTCATCGAATGTTAGGAAAATCCGTATCTTATCCTGACTTAAGCGTTCTATTTTCATGATAGGATCCTCCTTTGAGCTTTCCGACTGGAAAGCTTGCATCGAAAGCATGGTCATCTTATTAAAACAGAATATGATAAAAAAACAAAAAGGTGAACCTTTGAGAACGAAAATGGACATGCATCTTGCTTTCGTTTTCACCTATCATGTTAACATTAATTGCGTGCAATTGCACGCGCAAGTTATGTATAAAAAGAAAAGCACAGCCTGCACCTTGGGTAGGCCAGACTGTGCTTAATACTTATGTTCATTGGATCGTCGATGAGCTTTCTTTATTTTCACGCATGATTTCGTTGACAGTTGCTTTCAAATGAGGATCTTCTTTCACAATTTTTTCAACTTGATTCAGACCATTCGAGTTTGATGTCGAGAAACTTTTGGCTGATGAATCTTGAAATGATTTGTTCACAAACGAGTCTTTTGCTTTATCAACCACTTTACCCATCGATTCACTGGACGAACTGAATGCTGAGAACAACATTGATTTACTTTTACGATTGAGATATATAACCGCCGCCGCACCGGCAATACCGCCGAGCATAAATGTACCTATCTTCATTGGGTCTCCCTCCATGTCAAGTAGTATGAATCCTTCATAGGTTATGCGAGTTTCTAAGAGGGCATACGTTAAGACGAGAGGAAAACAAAGGAGATATGTTATCTGCGAAATGTGGTACTATAGGAAATGACCTACAAGTATAAAGACCTGAGGAGAACGAAGGATAATGAACAAAAAAGCCAGTGTACTAATGATGAGTGTTATGATCTTATTAGCTGCCTGCAGTGCGAACCAAACAAAAGTAAGTCCTATCGCAACAACGAACTCTACACCAGTAGCTGTCGCCACAATTACACCGAGTCCTGTACCTATGGCAACACCCGTTTCAACTCCCGTCCCAGCAGCAACAACGCCAGCTCCAGAGGTCGTCAAAAAAGAATATCATATGAACAAAAACTATGATATTGTACCAAATGATCCCAATGGAAACAAAAAGATCGTCCTTTTAACTTTTGATGACGGTCCTAAGGAACAAGCCATGAATCAGGCGTTAATCGACATTCTAAAAAAACATAATGCCAAGGCAATCTTCTTCTTGAATGGTTATCGAATCAAACAAAAGCCCGAACTTGTCAAACTCATTCATAACAGCGGTAATCCTATTGGTAACCATGCCTGGGACCACGAAAACTTGAAAAGCATGACGAATGAAAAGATTGACCAACAAGTTGATGATGTCCAAAAAATAGTAAAAGAATTAACAGGCGAATCGCCTGTATTTTTCCGACCTCCTTTTGGTTCGGGTAATGATTATTTGAAAGCTAAAGTGAAAGACAATAAGATGCTTTATATGACATGGTCCAACGGCTCGTTAGACTGGGATATGACTAATAAAAATAACGATTCCGGTAAAGTGATCGAGAATGTGATGAAACAATTGCATGGCGGTAGCAATATTTTGATGCACGAGCTGCCTTGGACAGTGAAAGCCTTAGACACATTGCTTACCAAACTTGAGGAACAAGGATATTCTTTCGTAGATCCGAATGCCATTGAGCTAGAAATGAAATAAAAAAAAGAGCCTTGCATTTCCTACACGTTAGGTGTCGGTGCTGCAGGGCTCTTGTTTATTAATAACTAATATTCACTGTTCTTGTACTTTCCTCATAGGTCACTTTCGCTCCAAGAGTTTCAGAAAGCAGCCGGACCGGAATCATTGTTGTTTCATGGATGAGCTTTGCAGCAGATTCTGTCGTATGCTCTACACCATTCAAACTATACGCATTTCGGTTCGTATAAAAGATAATCGTCTTGTCTTTCTTTTTGTAAACAGCAGCTTTCTGGTTATCGTCCCATTCAACAGTTGCACCTAATGCCGCGGCCAGGTCTCTAATGTAAAGATACGAAGTCCCCTCTTGAATATATGGCTTTTGCTTCATTGGATACGGGATTAAATCAAGTAGATACTTGTCGTCATTTAATCCGAATGAAACCATGTGAGTGCGGTTTAGTCCGAAATTAGCCATTTGCAGTGTGTAAGCAACAGCATCCTTATGAAGTTTAAGTACACCAACACCAACCCGAGGTTCCGTGCGGAATGTCCATTCTTTCGAATAAGGTCTTGTACTTCCATCTTCCATGATAGCTGTCAATTTGATTTTGGCTTTATAGGTTGTATCCAATTCCAATGGTTTCGAAGGCATAATGATCACTTCGTTATCCAGATGATCATCTTTACCCGGCTCATTCTTCAGTAGTGTCACTGAATTACCGCTCTCATCTTTTAACTCCGCCTCAACCAAACTCACCTTTTTAACTCCGGGCCCGTTTAAGGAAGCCATGATCGGATAACCAACCGGATATTCAGCCTCTGAATGAAGGCGAATCGGATCCGGGGTCTCATGACCATCAAAAACGGTTGGTACGTACACATCATTGCTTCCTGGAGAAACGACTAGTTCTGGTGCAATCCCGTCTGAGAAACCAAATTCAATAACATGATAATCACCATCTCTAAATACACCGATTTCCACGAGTCCTGGCACCATGAATGGTGAACGATGGTAAGGAGCATCAAACAGACTATCTACTGCCTCAACAAGGGTAACCCGATTATAAGCTACATCCTCACTGCTTGAACGCGAGTAACCGATAAATTGTACCCGCTCTCTTAATGACTTACCGATGTAACCAGGCAGCGCTGGGTCCTCATCATGCAAAGAAACAGACGTCCGAATAGGATCTATTTTATTTTGGGATAAATACTGCGCATGCTTCTGGGCCGCTGTATTCAAAGCATTACTGAATTTGACCTTCGACAGTCCCAATTTAGCCCGATAATCATTGATCGCCCGAAGTCCATCCTCCTGCTCTTTGCTCGTTTCAGACGTTAACGAAACCGCACCTTTAATAATAGTAAATTTCCAACTAATTGTAATAGGTTGATAGCCATTAAAAGACAGCACTAAACGAGCATTATAGTCCCCAGGCAGTAAATCAGCCGTAGGACGATATACAAATTTAACGGAAACGGGATCGTAGCTAACATTTAATTCCTTATCGTTTAAATAAAAATGATAGCTTTCCGGCGTTTTTCCTTCACTAAGCTCAAGAGTCACTCCAATGTCTGGACGCAACAGCCCAACATCGCCTTGCGGATAAGATAAGGTTCCATAAGACAAAGCATATGACGGTTTCGCTGACCAAAAGATACTTGAAAATAATACAAATATAATAGCAATTAATTTCACTTTAAACATCCATCTTGATGCGTGGTTCACTTCCATATCGCTGCATCCTCCTGTTAAAAAGAAACTGTGATGAGAAAACCTCTACCCTCGGCCATTCAAAGATGAGCGACCGCGTTTAGATGTAGGTTTTATCGCCAATAAGAAAGCAGTTTTCGGGAACTAAAAAATTATACTTTCTTATGTGGTAAAAAATGAAAGAAACTATGAATCTATCATAGCTTCTCCACTTCTTTTACACAACTTAGGTTGATTGGTATATTAAGTCGTCTACGAGTAATATTTAATGCCCCAAACCGTTAAACTAACCACAAGAATAATGAATAACCACAGTAAAGTTAGATAGAATATACGCGTCCACTTTCCTCGCTCAGAGGGATGCACAGCATTACGCGGCGGTAAATATGTATCGTCCTCCTTTACCTCTATTGGCCTCCGATCAGACCGTAAAGGTGATCTTTCCCCTACACTCATGTGCCCTGTTCTTCCTCCTTGCTGTATCGAAGTATGCAGCCCATTACAAAATCAATGATAAAATGAGCGATTATCGGAGTCCATAGACTCCCGGTTTGAATGTAAATCCATCCCAGGCCATAGCTTATACTGAAAACCATTCCTGTCATTAACCAATGCTGCAAATACCGGATATGGATTGCTGCAAACAAGATACTAGTCCAATAAGGGCCCCATGCATGCTGAATCGCCCCTCGAAACAGCACTTCTTCACAAATCGCAACTATGAGTGAAATCAAAGCGATATGCCATACAGGTCGATTCCCGAATAACATTTGATTAATTCCACCGTCGTCAGACACTTCTTTGGGTACCCACCTAGAAATTAAAACGTCGATCCCAAGGACAAGTAGAGCAAACAAACTTCCCCATATGAGAATCTTCCAGCCCCCATGAATGGTGAACATGGAAAGAATCTTATGATTACTCTGAAAAAACAAGATGATAATACCGATAATAAGGGTAAGAAGTTGAGTTATGTAAAGATTAAGCAATAATGTCCGGTCATTTAATTCATTGACATCAACTTTCCCGAAGCGAATGTTCTTAAAATCGAATTTTTTCAAGGAAGCAGCCTCATTTCCTCACATATTCCCTTTTATAGCTATTTCCCCTATACTAAGTTAAAAGAAAAAGAGAGAATAAGGAGCTTTAATTATGGATAAACGTCTAACCCGCACTGATTATTTATTCGCCCTCATGTTTATCTTTATGCTTGTTTGTATACTTGGCGCCTTTTTCTACGGTTTAAGAGTCGGCCAGGAGAAATCAGATCAAAAATACGATAAAATCTTACACGCTGACAAGGCTGTCATTCAGGAAATTGGAGCCTACGACCAACAAGTACTCGTATCTTATTACCATACCATCTTTTTGCCCTTTAGGGAATTTCAGAATAAATGGTTTGAGTTGATGAGTCAAATCGAACTAGGCAACTCTACAGTAGATGCCTCTGCCGTTCTAAAAGAGTTGTACAAGCTCGCTGATGAGAAATATAGTGAATTGCAAAAAAAGAGCATGCCGGCTTCATCACCGCTGCTTGTGCAGTCTCACCAGGGTTATCTCAAAAGCCTGAAGCTTTTTGCTGACACGTTAAAAAGTTATCAGAGCAAGGCCAACGGTCTTACTAGCCCACAACTGCTCGATGTCATTCAAAAGGATGCTTACTTCCTAGAAGCGAAAACACAAGCGTTGACAGCTCAGAAAAATTATTTTGATTCCATCGTTGCTTGGAACGGAACGATCGATAACGATATTGAAAATTTTGATCCAAACAATAATGCCAATTTGGATCAATGGCGTGCGATGAACATTAACGTCAAAAATCATTACATAACAGCAAAATTACTTAAAAATAAAGCATTTGCTCCTTTTTACCCACAGGATTTGACGATACGTATTGATGAATTCATTGCCTCAGGTCAAGCTAAGAAAATGAACGTGAATGATGTTAATCAAACGATGGATCTGCTGCTAAGTACAAATGCCGTTCGTCCAGGAGACTTTGTCAAAGGGAAATCAAAGTGGTATGCCAACGAACTGCTTCCACAGCTTCCATTTTTCTCAGATGTGAATTAAATGAAAAAGCCGAGCGCAGATGCGCTCGGCCTTTTCATTTAATCATATTGGAAACCGCGAAGCATGGCGACCGCTGCCATCCCTCCATCTACATTAATGACTCGGTCAAATCCGTTCTCTAGCAAATACTCAGCAACGCGATAGCTGCGCACACCATGTGCACATACGAGATAAATATCCCGATCCTCTGGCAGCTCACCTAACCGATGAGGGATTTG
Organism: Paenibacillus phytorum; assembly: GCF_013141715.1. Classification (GTDB taxonomy): domain Bacteria; phylum Bacillota; class Bacilli; order Paenibacillales; family NBRC-103111; genus Paenibacillus_E; species Paenibacillus_E phytorum. The sequence goes on from NZ_WHOA01000089.1 coordinate 101,442, forward strand.
CTGCATCGGTATAAGCTGTGCTTCTTCCAGATGATAATACTCCCACTCATGAAGTTCCCTTACGTCGATTATGATGCTATCTTTCAATTCCAGTTGATCCAATGCTTCTAGGAATTTATTGGGATGAATACTCGTTATGTCGATGTCGGCACTTCCTTCCTTACTTGCTGCAAGAGCAATATCTATTTAACGAGTACATTAGCGAAAATCAGGCTAAAATACAAGTGAAATAGCATTGCTTTCTAAGCGTCCTTGCTTTAAAATAAACGAAAAGCTTTGGAAAATCAGTCGTTCAAATATCAATTATGACTTTCATGTGAAATTGATTCGACATGTATTGACACGATTTCAAACGCATGGTAATCTAATGAAAATTCTATATCACAGTACAGCGTTGACGGAGCCAAGCAAGTAAAGTAGCTTTCAGAGAACCGATGGTAGGTGCGAATCGGTAGCGAACATTTTGCGGAGCACTCCAGAGTTATTGCATTGAATGAAGTAGATGCAATCGGGATAGGAACACGTTACAGTTCCAGGTCGCAAGACCAATTGAGGCTTCCCGTGCGAATGGGCAGCGAACTAGGGTGGTACCACGAAAGCAATCTCTCGTCCCTTTGGCTACAGACATACGTGTCTGTACCTGAGGGTTGGGAGTTTTTTTTATGTTCATATTCTAAGGAGGGTTCGAATTATGTACAAAGTTCTAGTATCCGATCCAATTAGTGACATGGGAATTCAAATGCTTTACGATGCAGCCGATGTTGAAGTGGTTAAGCAATCTGGTTTATCCGAAGATGAGCTCATTGCCATCATTGGCGACTATGACGCGCTTCTAGTTCGCAGCCAAACCAAAGTAACTGAGAAAATTATGAATGCGGGCACGAAGTTAAAAGTTATTGGCCGCGCAGGTGTCGGTGTTGACAATATTGATTTGGAAGCAGCAACTAAACGCGGAATTATCGTCATCAACGCACCGGACGGAAATACGATTGCTACTTGTGAGCTTACATTTGCCATGATGATGTCAACAGCACGTATGATCCCGCAAGCATACAAGAAAACAGTTGGCGGCGAATGGGATCGGAAATTTATCGGTGTTGAGCTTCGAAACAAAACGCTCGGTATTCTCGGTATGGGACGTATCGGCAGCGAAGTGGCCAAACGGGCTAAGGTGTTCGGCATGGAAGTTATCGGGTATGACCCTTTCTTGACGGAAGAACGCGCTGAGAAAATTGGCGTTAAGCTTGGTACTGTCAATGAAATTGTTGCAAAAGCAGATTTTATCACGGTTCATACACCACTTACACCAGAAACGCGCCACCTGATCTCCAAACCACAATTCGATATTATGAAAAAAGGTATGCGCCTTATCAACTGTGCACGCGGCGGTATTATTGATGAAATGGCAATGGTTGAAGCGATTGAACAAGGAATTGTAGCTGGAGCGGCTTTCGACGTGTTCGAAGTAGAGCCTCCTCAAAAGGATCATCCTTTCTTGAATAACCCTAAAGTCATTGTGACCCCTCATCTTGGTGCATCTACTATTGAAGCTCAAGAAAACGTAGCGATTGACGTTTCTGAAGAAGTTCTTCACATCCTGCGTAATGAACCGTTCAAAAATGCAGTTAACTTGCCGCCTGTACCAGCCAATGTATTGAACAAACTTCAACCGTACTTTGGACTCGGTGAAAAAATCGGCTCCATTCTTGGTCAAATCGCACAAGGCGCTGTTTATGAAATCGTTGTAAACTATGCAGGTGATTTGATTGATGTAGATACAAGTCCATTAACACGTTACATTGTAAAAGGTGTGTTCGAGAACCAACTAGAATCCATTAATATCGTGAATGCCATGCATTTGGCTAAATCACGTGATGTGAATATCGTTGTTCAAACGTCAAACACATCCAGCAGCTTTACAAATCTAGTTACCGTTACCGTAAAAACGAAGCAAGAAGAGAAAACACTTGCTGGCACTTTACTGGCTGGTTACGGAGAACGTATCGTTCGTATCGATCAATATCCAGTTGATTTCGCTGCTGAAGGTAACCTGTTGTTGATTTCTCATAACGACAAACCAGGTATTATCGGCCGCGTTGGTACGCTTCTAGGAAGCAATAATGTGAATATTGCAACGATGCAAGTAGGCCGTAAAGTCATTGGAGGCTCGGCGATCATGGTCCTAACCATTGATAAATCCGCTCCTGCTGAAGTATTGGCTGACCTTACAACACAAGCCGAAATCGTGAATGTTCGTGCGCTTACGGTATAACCTAATAACGATTTGGTAACAAAGTGTTTCACGAACAACAAGATTTTGTCTGAATATTCTACAAATTCAAAGGCGTTTGCTGTGAGTTTTCTCAGCAAACGCCTCTTCTTATGTCGAATTTCGTTATTTATAGCTTATTTAAGCTCACACGGTAAAAGTAAAGTAAAGGTTGTTCCCAGTCCTAAAGCACTTTGTACAGTTACACTGCCGTGATGCGCATCTACGATATTTTTCACGATGGCAAGTCCAAGCCCTGTACCACCCGAAGAACCGCGCGTTCGGGCCTTATCCGCCTTGTAGAAGCGTTCAAATATGAACGGCAGGTCGTCGGCAGGAATCCCCTGCCCCTCGTCGGAGACCTCAATGCGGATCGCCGGCTGATCCTTGTAGACGGCGGTCTCAGCCTTAATGGCAATACGTGCCCCAGAGGCCGTATGCCGAAAAGCATTGTCGAGCAGGTTCGTTAACACCTGCTCAAGCCGGTCCTCATCCCCCCGTCCAAGGATGAGGGGCTCCTCAGGCAGCGCAGCAGTTAGCGTGATGCCGCGCTCTTTGGCCATCACCGCGAATTTGCGATGCATGCGTCTCACCAGGGAGTCGAATTCAACCTCCCCGAAGATCAGCTCGAGATGACCGGCTTCCATCCGCGCCAGATCGAGCAGGTCTCGGACGAGGCGCCCCATGCGGAGCGACTCGTCGTGGATGACCTGCACCAGCTCCAAGCGCTCTTCCGGCGTGGAGGGGATGTCATCCAGCAGGGCTTCGCTGTAGCCCTGCAGCATCGAGATCGGCGTGCGCAGCTCGTGCGACACGTTCGCCACGAAATCCTTGCGCAGCTTATCGAGGCGCTCCTCCTCTGTGATATCACGGAGGACGGCCACAGCGCCGCGCACTTGATCGCTCGTGTATAACGGTGTCATCGCGACGGACCACACGCCGTTTTGCACGTGAAGTTTCGTAGCGGCTTCCGACGATTCGTCCACGACAGCTTCAAATAGCGGTATCAGCGGTACAGGGATCGGACTCGAGTAGGGATTGCTGTAGCTCATTAATCCCCAATCTCCGAGCGCCGTATCCGGCTTGCGGAATCGTCTCGTCTCCTCATCATCCTCTGACCACTCAATCGTGCTCCACTCTTGTACAATTCGCTCACCCTGCGGGTTGGTCAGCATAACAGATCCGTTCGCGTCGAGCGTGATCACGGCATCGGTCATACTTCGCAATATACTGGACAGCTGCTCTTTCTCTTGACTAAGAGCACGAATGCTCTCCTGCATCTTCTCCCCCATGTGGTTGAACGTTTTGGCCAGTTCGCCAATTTCATCCTTGGATTGAATCGGAACACGGGTTCCATACTCCCCCATTGTTATGAAATCTGCTGCTTTCTTCAACTGCTGTAGCGGCCGTGTAATGCGAGAGAACAAGAAAAATGCGAAGAAAGTTGTCATTAGAAAGCCGACAATAGATACATAGACAAACAATCTCAACATGTAAGACTGTGTCGCTTCGAGGGATTGCAATGATTGGTAGATGATCGTTGCGCCAACGATATTACCTTGAAGATTTTTTAAAGGCACAGCAACAACAAGGTACTCATCGCCAACCTTAAAGCGACTTATGCCAGACTTATTGATCTGTTTCTTTTGCATCTGGCCTGTAAAAACTTGACGAAGCTCAGCCTCCGTAAAGAAGTCAGTTGCATGGAAATCGACTAATTGACTAGCCTTTGTAGACGGAATGAGCATTTCTTTCAAGTCAGTAGAAATAACCAGCATCTTTGCATCCTGAAAGCTTAACACTTCATTACTCAATTGATAAAACTGTTCATTGTACATGTGATGCGATGCTTCATCGGAAAAGTTGAGCGCCAGCTTCACCATGTTTTCCTTTTGATCATTCGCTTGAGAAAAATAATTTTCCATATAATTCACAAGAAAAAGACCCAGTATGAGCAGTACAACCCCTACTAGGCCAATAATTGTTAACCAGAGCTTACCTACGATACTTCTGAAAATAAACACGTTATTTAGGCACCTCTAGCTTATAGCCTACTCCCCATACAGTCGTGATCATTGCCGCTGCATCAGGGGATACTTTGTTTAATTTTTCACGGAGTCTTTTTACATGGGTATCTACGGTACGTAGATCTCCAAAAAATTCATAATTCCAAACGTCCTTAAGTAGTTCTTCACGAGAGAACACTTTATCCGGAGATACAGCCAAATAGTGCAGAAGCTCATATTCTTTCGGAGTCAAAGCTACTTCCTGTCCACCAGCTGTTACCCGATGAGCATCATGTTCGATGATTAGGTTAGGAAATACAATATTGTTACTCGAACTCGCATCCTTAGACAAGTATGCAGTCGCTGAGGAACGACGCAGAATCGCTTTAACCCGGTAGATGACTTCACGGGGAGAGAACGGTTTGACGACATAGTCATCAGCTCCTACTTCAAATCCACTAACTCGGTTCGTCTCTTCTCCTTTGGCTGTCAGCATAATGACAGGCGTTGACTTCACTTGACGAAGCCGTGCACAAACTTCAATCCCATCAATACCTGGCAACATCACATCGAGCAGCACTAAGTCATAGTCCATTTCTGTGGCCATTCGCAGCGCTGTCTCACCGTCTTCTGCTTCTTCAATGATATAGCCCTCTTTTTCCAAATACATTCTAAGTAGTCGACGAATACGTTCCTCATCATCAACAACGAGTATGCTAGCTTTCATTTCCATGGAGCTTCACATCCTTATCTAATTAAGTTCGAATGATTTATACACCTGCATAGGAGTGAAGACCTGCTATGACAAGGTTCACACCAACTAACGTAAACATAACAACAATAAATCCAATAACAGTCAACCAAGCTGATTTCTTACCTTGCCAGCCCTTCGAGAGACGAAGATGTAAAAACACCGCATAGAACAACCAAGTAATTAAGGCCCAAACTTCTTTGGGATCCCAACCCCAGAAACGGCCCCATGCTTCTTGAGCCCAGATCATCGCAAATATCAATGCGCCTAATGTGAAAATCGGATAGCCGATCGCAATAGCACGATAGCTGATTTCATCCAGGTCTTCCGGGTCCATCCCTTTGACGATGGGTCCAATCGCTGCTCCTAATGGCTTTCGTGCAACAACACGTGCGAGTCCATAGAGCAGAAGACCTCCAAGTATCGACCAAATGACCGTATTCAACTTACGCCCTGCACTTGCACCCTCCATCCAAGAAGGAGCAGTGAATAAAGGCTCTGTCATACCCAAGAATGGCTTCATTTCTACAAGCTTCGTATCATAAGGCTTAACAATTGGAGGCAATACATAAGTTTCGTTATGAATGCTCGTTTCTTGTTGGCTTTGTGCATTGATCGTGATGACTTCTTTGGAGAAAACGGCTTTATAGCCAGAACCATTAAATGTAAAGATGGAAGCAATGAAGGCGATTAACATCAGAATGAAAAAGATCGTAAGTTCCACGCCTCTTTGTTCACGCTTATCCACTTTGGATGTGCCTTTGTAATCGACTGCTCGAAGCAGATACATCAGTCCGCCGGCAAAGCCAACTCCGAAGAAAGCTTCTCCTGTAGCTGCGGTTGTTACATGGATTTTGAGCCAGTAACTTTGCAACGCCGGAATTAAGGGTTGTACTTCACTCGGGAAAACAGAAGCATAAGCAATGATGATAAAGCCTATGGGTAATGCGAATACACCAAGGACAGGTGTGCGATAAATGAGATACACGATCAAGAAGGCAAACATGATCATCATACCAAGAAAGGTCATGAATTCGTACATATTCGATGTCGGGATATGATTACCTTCCGCCCATCTGGTAAAAAAGAAAGTCACGTGACACGCGAATCCAACTAATGAAGCAATGAAAGCAACAAAGCCCCATCGCTTCGTATGTTGTTCTGGGTCCCGGTTACTCCATTTCCTACCGGTTATAGAGAGGACAAACAATAAAAATGCAGCGAGGTAAACGAAAAAAGCTATAAGTAAAAAGGTGCTGCTCAGTGAGTTAACATTCACCCCTGGTCCCCTCCAATATCTAATGATTTCGGTGAAACTTCCATATTGTTCTTCTTGAGTGCTGCTGCTACTTCATTCCGAAGTCCAAACCAGTTCTTATTCGTATGACCGCCTAAAGTTAGCTTCCCGCTATCAATTCGAATCCAGATGCGGCGATGCTGCCAATAGAAGCCCATAATCACACCAATCATGAATATCGCAGATCCTACCCAAATATACGGCATAGCCTTGTCTACGCGAATATTCAGATAGGTTGTATAATTGGCAAATTGAACACCTTCCATGGAGCCGACAGAAAGCTTCAGCTTTTGGCTTATTGGGCCGTTAATTGTATCTTGTGAGAACGTTTCTTTATCTATTTGTCTTGGGAAGTACAGGTAAGGTACACCGTTTGCTGCTAGATCGGGACCTGTGATGCTAAATATAAATGCAGGTGCTTTGGGCTCATTCGACTTGCTGATGGGCTGTCCCTTTTCAAGACCAAACTCGGGGAAATACCCTTTCAGTGTCAGCTTGTAAGGACCTACTTGATATTCATCCTTAGGATTATTCATCGGCAAATCAAAGCTTCCATATGACTCACCTGTTGCAGGATTGCTAAGTGTAGGCTTCACGGAGATGAGCATTGGTGTAGATTTATAATCGAATTGATAAGCTTGAAGGCCTTTGTAATCAAGTGGATGATTCACGATAATGTTCTGTTTGTGCACTTCGGTAAGTACCGGTTCTTTGGATGAATCATCACAATTCGCAGAACAATGATACAAAACTGCCTGAGTTTCATAGGTTTTCGGGACAATTTGTCCCTTAGCCTTAATACTTTCTGGCAAATCTTTCTCGTCGTACAGCTCCAACGTGAACTTTTCATTTTTGATGAAATAGGAAGTGTGAGGGATTTGCTTGGTTTCCCCTTCCAGAATACCCATGTACTCATCCATATGCCAGCCTGGAATGCTTCTCATTAACACACCGATCAGAAAAATAATGAGACCAATATGATTGATATAGGGGCCCCAGCGGCTAAAACGGTATTTCTCAGCTAGAAGCGCGGTTCCATCTGTATGTACGCGGTAATTTTTTTTACGCAAAAGCGCACCAAGCTTATATGTCCATGCTTCCTCATCCGTACCCGTCGGCAGTTCGGCAACGAGCGTCACTTTCTGCCTCGTGAGAAAATTCAAGTGCTTGCGAATTTGCTGCTTAGATAGCGCGCGATATAGTGGCAATACCCGATCCAAACTACAAATAACTAGAGATGTTCCTATCATGAATAGCAGCGTGATGAACCACCATGAACTAAACGTGTGGGAGAAGCCCAGAAAGTGATAAATGGTCCCCAGTGTACCATAGTTTTGAGAATAATACTCGGCAGGATCCATATCTAAGAACGTATTTTCTTGAGGAAAAATAGTACCTACGGCAGAGGCAACGACCGTCCAAATAATGATCCATACCGCTATTTTAACCGAGGAAAAGAAATTCCAGACTTTATCCAGCAAAGAAGGGTTGGATTTCTGAGAGCGACGGGCCATACCGTCGTATCGCATTTCCAGTATATCTCTGCCCTCCGTGTCAATCAGCGGATTACCACAAGATTCACAAAGCGTAGTACCTGTGGGATTCTGATGCCCGCAATCGCATTTGGTGTTGTAGAACATGATGACCTCCTGAAAACTTTAAGCATTCGTTCATTTTAAGATTTGTTAACTAACTTCGCGATCGATTCATCGATAAAAGTTTCAGTCATCTGGCCGATTTTTTTGACGCTCACTTTGCCGTCTGCTCCAATAAAGAAGGTTGTCGGATAATCCATGACGCCATACTGCTTACGTACGACTTCTTTGGCATCCAGGAGCACTGGCATATTCAACTTATACTGATCCATGAAGCTTTGAACTGTTACTTTATTCTTATCAACGTTGACCTCTAAGAAAACCACGCCTTCTTTGCTCCATTTATCATATTGCTTTTGGAGAGCAGGCATTTCTTCTTTGCACGGCGGACAAAAAGTTCCCCAGAAATTAATCAAAACCGGTTTTCCTTTATAATCCGATAATTCATGCGTTTTACCATCCAATCCGACCAAGGAGAAATTCGTCGCTTTGTCGCCTGTTTGGGGATACTTCTTGCTGTCAGAAGCTGACAAATTCGTAATAATGGTAAACACGCCAATAATAAGCACGACCGCAAAAATCCCAATCTGTACCCATTTCTTATTTGGACCCACGTATAATCACCTTCGCTTTTTTTGACAATGTTAGTTTTTTCACATAGGTTTATACCTTATATTATAACGAAAAGAAGGCCAATTCTTATTGGCCTTTTTGAACGTTATGTGTCTTGAGAGCTTCGTTCCTAAGCTCCTCAACCTCTTTTGGCGTCAAGTGACGATACTTGGCTCTTGGCAGGCCAGTTAAAAAGATTGGACCGAATTTAATTCGTTTTAATTTGATCACAGGAAAGGAGATTGCCTCGAACATACGTCTGACTTGTCGATTCCTGCCCTCATAGATCGTAATTTGAATGATGGACTCATTCTTTTCCATATTCACATCCGCATATTCAACCTCAGCTGGAGCTGTCATGCCATCCTCTAACTGTATACCCATTTTTAGCTTGTCTAATAACGTTCCGTGCGGTACCCCTTTTACAGTGGCTTGATAGGTTTTAGGTACGTGATGTTTAGGATGCGTAAGTAAATGAGCAAATTCACCATCATTCGTCAGAAGGAGTAACCCTTCCGTATCATAATCCAGTCGTCCGACCGGATAAACGCGTTCTCTAATCCCAGGTAAGAAGTCAGTTACTACTTTACGTCCCTCTGGGTCCGTAGCACTTGTAATAACACCTTTGGGCTTATTCAAAATCACATAGATCTTCTTTTGTTGACCAATAGCACGTCCATCAACTCTAATTTCATCTTCTTCCGTGTTTACTTTCACGCCAAGCGTGGTGACGACTTCACCATTCACTTGAACACGCCCCGCTGTGATAATTTCCTCACATTTCCGACGGGATGCGATCCCCGCTTCGGCTAATACTTTTTGCAGTCTTTCCATGATCCGCTTTCACCTCAAGCTAATGATAACGGAGTTCCATGTAAATCTCAAGAGCGAAGACATATTGTGATTGTCACGGGTTGCAAAGCTCGATAAAATAATCATTCTATGTGAATACCAAAAAGCAGATGATGATAGAAGCTACAAAGCCGACAAAGTCAGAAATAAGTCCTACTTTTAGCGCATACCCAGCTTTCCGAATGCCGATAGCACCAAAATATACCGTAATCACATATAAAGTCGTATCCGTACTCCCTTGAACCGTCGAAGCGATGCGGCCAATCATGGAATCTGGACCAAACTGCTCGATAAGATCCGTTGTAAAAGCAAGCGAACCCGCTCCAGTAATCGGACGCAGAATGGCCAATGGCAGCACTTCAGTTGGAACGCCGATGCTTTCAAAGAATGGTCGCATCCAGCCGATTAATAAATCCATCGCACCGGAGGCACGGAAGACAGATATGGCTACCATCATCCCGACTAGATGGGGGATGATTTTGATAGCTGTATCAAAGCCCTCTTTTGCTCCGTCAACAAACGATTCGTAAACAGGTACCTTTCGGTAGGCCGCGAATAAAGGAATGAAGACGATCATGATAGGGATAGCCCATGCAGAGATGAGCGAAACGAAGGCATACATTCGAAATCATCCTTTCAAAGGAGGGATGGGGGAGCGTGACCTTCGATACCATCGATCCACAAAAATAGCCGCGGCCGTCGAAATGATAGTGGCAATGAGCGTTGTGCCGACGATTTCCGCAGGATTTAAAGAATTGTAATTCATCCGTATGGCGATTAACGTCGTAGGAATAAGTGTAATGCTTGAGGTGTTAAGCGCTAAAAGTGTACACATAGCCGTGCTAGCCGTATCTTTATCGGGATTCAACTTTTGCAGTTCCTGCATCGCCTTAATTCCCATAGGTGTAGCCGCGTTCCCAAGACCAAGGATATTGGCACTCATGTTGGACATGATGTAGCCGATGGCTGGGTGATTCTTAGGAACACTAGGAAATAAAAATCGAACCGCCGGCTGCAATAATCTCGCAAGTTTGCTAAGAAGACCAGCATCCTCGGCTATCCGCATCATTCCCATCCAAAAGACCAGCACACTAATTAATCCAAAGCAGACCGTTACTCCGCTCTTAGCACCATCGAAAGCTGCTTGTGTGACAGTTTCTATATTCCCATTAAATGCAGCCACGCCAAACCCAACGACAATAAAAAATAGCCAAATCCAATTCACCATATCGAATGGCCTCCTAAGAGTTTTGCTTTAGCAAAACTAGCATCGTAAGCATAACCTTGAGTTTTGCTTCAGCAAAACTGGCATCGTAAGCATAAGCTGAGTTTAATCCGCCCATTGTGATTCCGAGACTGTAAACAGGCTCTGTACTAACAATCTGCATATGTATCCGTAGTGTGAAAGCCATGTTTCTTGATACGCATTGCCTTCTTTAAAGGAGAATGTGGATTGACTGGTGGTTTGCATTAACGGACTTGTAGCATCATAGATGGGTACTGTTTGAATGGACTTCTGGTTGAGTGAAAATTGCAGCATCCCTCGTTCAGCTAACCGGTATTCCATAGATGCAGGATCGACTAGTGTTACTTTCCGAGTCAGTTGAGCAGCTTCACCTTCAGCTAATGGATAGGAGAATGTCCTCCCCACGACCCACGGAGTGCCCTCCACGAAATCACCCTTCTTGGCAATCGTTTGTAACGGATAATATTTAAAACCATATTGAAGTAACCGAGCATGATCCCCCCAATCATCCGGATCATTGAGCGTAACAACGGCGAGATGCTGGCCGTCTCTGGTGGCCGATGAGACCAAACAGCGCTTGGCAAGCTTCGTATAACCCGTTTTCACACCGTCGGCACCTTCAAAGAGAGACAACATCTTATTCTTGTTAAGCCATGAATAATCCCAAGCTTCATTCGGGTTCGGTACTTTCTTGATTTTCGTGGAAACAATGTCTTGAAATACGGAATTTTTTAGGGCATAAGCCGTCAGCTTAGCCATATCGTTCGGACTGGAGCGATGACCTTCTCCATCATCGAGGCCCGAGGGATTCGTGAAATGCGAATGATCCATACCGAGCATCTTCGCCTTCTCATTCATCAAATAGACGAAGCCTTCCACACTTCCTCCTATATGCTCAGCGATAGCGGTTGCTGCATCATTTCCGGAGCGCATCATCAGACCATACAGCATGTCGTGAAGACGCATTTCTTCCCCTAGCTTTAGATAAATGGAAGAACCCTCTTTGCCAAACGCATTTTTACTAACCTTGACTTTATCCGTCAATTTACCTTCTTCTATCGCGATGATAGCGGTCATAATTTTGGTCAAGCTGGCTATTCGCATAGGCGTGTCCCCTTTTTCACTATAGAGGATACGGCCTGACTCCACATCAATAAGGGAAGCACCCACAGCATTCGTATGGATACCAGGCGGTGCTGCCTCCACTTGTCCAAATGGTGCCCACAGTAAACTAATGATCGCACTCCATAATAGGATAGACCTGACTCTTATCTTCATCGTTTTCCCCCTACACAAAAGAACTTGTACCTTTTTGATTTGACAAAACTTTGTACAAGTATATGCTTATGGAATGGGGATATGTCCAAGTCTTCTTATTTACAAAACAGAAATCAGTCGGTATAATGAGAACTAATTTAATACGGAGATCACCGGAGGAGCCTGCCACTGCAGGCTTCTTTTTGCGTTTTTTGGGGTTCTCCTTGAATTTGGACATAATAATTATTACTTACAAAGTCAGTCAAGCAAAAGCTTACTGCGAGGAGGAAAACATGCTAACTTGGGTTGCCTTACTTATTTTTGTAGTGACTTATGCGCTTATTATTTCTGAGAAAGTTAATCGAGCGGTCATCGCCTTACTCGGTGCTGTGATCATGGTTTTTGCCGGTATTCTAGATGTTCACAAAGTGTTTCAACAGTATATTGAATGGGAGACCATCACTCTTCTTATTGGCATGATGATTCTCGTAGGAATTACGAATCAAACGGGTGTATTTCAGTTCGTCGCCATCCGTGCCGCGAAAGCTGTGAAGGGGGATCCCATGCGAATATTACTCGTACTGTCCGTTTTAACTGCTATTGGCTCAGCCCTCTTGGATAACGTAACAACCGTTTTATTGGTCGTCCCGGTCACCATTGCAATTACTCGGATCCTGGAAATTAATCCCGTCCCTTTCTTGATGTCCGAAATCATTGCTTCCAATATAGGAGGTACAGCTACACTCATTGGAGATCCTCCCAACATCATGATTGGATCTGCCAACCCGCATTTAACCTTTAATGCCTTTCTGCTCAATTTAGCACCTATTACGATCCTTATATTCGGTGTAGCTCTTTTCATGTTGTATATGATGTATAGAAAGCAGCTGCGACCTAATCCTGCTCTGCAAACTAAACTCTTAGAGCTGAATGAACGCGATTATATCAAGGATAAGCTGCTAATGAAAAAATCTTTACTAATTTTATCACTGACTATAATCGGATTTATGCTTCATGCCATTATTCATGTTGATGCCGCAGTTATCGCGATAACTGGCGCAATTTTACTCATGCTTTTCGGTCTCAAGGAACACGATGTCGAAAAAGCCTTTGATTCTATTGAGTGGGTAACGATATTCTTCTTTGCTGGCCTTTTTAGCTTAGTCGGAGGTTTACAAGAGGTTGGATTAATTAAATCTCTAGCCATGAAAGCTCTAGATGTAACGGAAGGAGACATCACCACCGCTTCATTATTGATTCTCTGGGGTTCTGGTCTTGCATCAGCGACCATTGACAACATTCCATTCGTTGCTACGATGATCCCCTTAATTAAAGACATGGCCGTGGGGCTTGGACTTGCCGTTGATTCAGAGCCTATCAATATCCTTTGGTGGTCGCTTGCTCTAGGGGCTTGTTTAGGAGGAAATGGCACAATTATTGGCGCTTCCGCCAATGTTATCGTTGCCGGACTCGCCGCCAAAGAGGGCAAAGGCTTCAGTTATATGGAATTTCTGAAGGTGGGGGCTCCTATAACCCTTGTGTCTCTGGCAATAGCCCATGTTTATATCTATCTCCGCTATCTACTGTAAGAGGATAAGACATAAAAAAAGCTGTCCACAAAGGACAGCTCTAACGAAGGCCAATCAGCTAAACAATGAAATTTTGATTCTCGATATTGGTTACATTTGTTCCGTTCGTGCCTACAGTGCTGGCAGGTGTCTTGGCTCCTAAGCCTTTGATCATGCTTTGAATTCTGTCAACCACTTGCGGTGCGGAGTCAATGAGGCGTTCAAGAATATGTGTTTGGTTGTCCAGTGGAACAACCTTCACACCATTTTTCCCTACGACGAGGAAAGCAATAGGTGTAATGGATACCCCTCCGCCGCTACCGCCACCGAAAGGAAGAACAACCTTTGCATTCAGCGCATCGCTTCTACCTGCAGAACCGCCTTCGATTTCAATTTCGGAATCTGTCACGAATTCGCTGCCTCCTGCGGCAAAACCGAAACCAACTTTGGATATCGGCATAATAACACTACCGTCCGGCGTTTCAACAGGATCACCGACAATCGTGTTAACGTCGACCATTTCTTTAATATTTTCCATGGCGACTTTCATGAGGCCTTGAATCGGGTGTTCGGACATGATCGTATTCCTCCTTAGAGTTTTTAGCCAGATAAACTGGCATCAAAAGCACAAGCGTCAAAAAGCAATAATGGTTCATTTGTAGAATGCCCTTAGTGGAATATCGTTATGTACAGTTCAAGAAGCCGTTTTAACTCGCGACCTTATCTTCAGTGTCTTCAAAACGATTTGAATCCATGTACGAATACCACCTTTTACTTTGGCCGCTCTGCTAATCAAACGCACTCCTGCAACTACTACAAACCAAATACGGATACGTCCTGCAAAACGAAATTCGGTTGAAAATTGCTTTTCATTATATTGCGGAATAACATCGATGTGCGGTTTCCCCGTTAAGTTCACATAGCGAATGGAAAAGCCAAGCAGCGAAGATTTGATTCCCCATATTGCCCCTGTTGTAATCGCTGTTTCAGGAGCATCACCTACGCCTACGCGAGTTATCCATTTCAAATCGGTACACTCTACTTTCGCTAATGTCTGCTTCGTCCAATCATAAAGGTTTAATGTATGTACAAGTGCTTCCTTTGCTTGATTGTAAACGTAGAGTATTTTTTCTTTCGTGATATGATCCTTGGTTTCATCTTTAAGTTTGGAACTGGCTTTGGTTACAATTTCCGATTTAATCAAAATCCCCTTCGTAAAGCCTTTGAATTGTATGATTGGAATAACGTAACGATAGCGTATAAGCCCGAATAACGCCCGCATTTCCACTGATAGCGTATCATTGTCCTTCACTCTGGAGAAGTTGAATTCGCCACGAATGAAACTGAATAGGAAAACAATGATCACAAAAATGATAAAAAGACATACAATCCCCAGCCACAACAACTTAGAATCCCTCCTAATATAGGGATCTTTGAGCGTAGCTCAAAGTCTCTCCGCCTAACAAAAAATCCACCTGCAAGAAAAAGTCTTCTCGTAGGTGGAGTTAGTATGACCTTAAAAAGGAAATGAAATGCATGTGCGGGTACTCATTCAGTTTCATCACTTACATCTTCAAGTGTAATCTGCTTCTGATCTCCGCCTAATCGGTCAAATAATAGACGTGTCTCTTCTTCCAGATCGAAATTCCCTTGGAAGCTTGCCGAATCTGGGAGCTCCGTAATCGAGCTAAGCCCGAAATATTCTAGAAATTGCTTGGAGGTTCCGTACAATATCGGTCTACCTACCGCATCGGCGCGTCCGACTTCTGTTATCAAGTCTTTGCCGGTTAAGGTCGCTAAGGCTCGATCGCATTTTACGCCGCGGATCTCCTCAATTTCGACTCTTGTAATTGGTTGTTTATACGCAACAATGGACAACGTCTCTAACGCGGCTTGCGATAGGGACGATCGCGATGGCGAATAAGCAAGACGTTCAAAATAGGGCGCATGCTCAGCTAAGGTTGTTAATTGATATGCTCCAGCTACTTCCACAATCTGAACGCCACGACCCTTTCGTTTGAACTCCGTTCTCATATCTTTGAGTAGATCACGAACCAAATAAAGATCAAGCTCCATGACTTCAGCTAATTGCTTGGCATCCAATCCTTCGTCGCCAGAGGCAAAGAGCAGTCCTTCAATAATTGATTTCATCTGTTGAAAATTGAGTGTCAATGTCAGAATCCTCCTCTTTGGCTTGGATGACGATGTCTTCAAATAGCTTGTACTGATAACAAACCACTTTTTTCATTTTCATTAATTCGAGAATCGCTAAGAAAGTCACAACTATTTCTTCACGTGTCATTTCGTAGTCGAATAGCTTTGAGAAAAGCAGCTTGCCGCCTTTGAACTTAAGTAAGTCAATTACCTCACGGATGCGTTCTTTAACGGAAATTTCATCTCTACGTATTCTTGTAACCACATTGCGGTTAGCCAGCTTTCTTAACGTTCGCTGAAAGGCAAATAAGAGGTCTGCGACATCAAGCCCCTCAACAGGATTCTCGTGAATATCAGGCAGGTAAGACGTTAAATCCTCAGGTTCACGTGTATAAACCAGACTACGTTCTACTTCTTTATCCCTAAGCATATCGGCAATCGATTTGTACTTCCGGTATTCAATCAGCTTCGCAACAAGCTCAGCGCGAGGATCTAGAGAGTCGTCCATATCATCAAAATATTCATCAAATTCAATAACAGGCGGCTTAGGCAATAGCATTTTGCTCTTGATAGAGAGAAGTGTTGCTGCCATCACAAGAAATTCACTCGTAATATCCAGCTCCAATTCATGCATAGCTTGCACATAACCCAAGTACTGGTCTGTGATTTCTTTGATCGGAATATTATAAATGTCAAGTTCATTTTTATCGATAAGATGAAGCAATAGATCAAGGGGGCCTTCAAATGCTTCTAGCTTATAGGTTACTTTCATTTTGTTCTCCCCCTTGTCATAGTGAAAATAGATTCATCACAAACTGCGCGGCAAACGGATAAATATGTCCGAGCGCCCATTGACCAACCGGTGTAATCAGTAAAACAATAACTAGAATAAGTGCATAACGTTGATTTCGTGTAAACCATCCCTGCTTTTTGTAAGGAAAAAGTCCTTTCAAAATATGCCATCCGTCGAGCGGATAAAGGGGCAGCATATGTATAAGACAAATCATTAAATTGACGATGACGCAGTACTGCAAATAGACTCGCCACTGTTCTACGGTAATGGACTCAGTCCCTCCACCTACCAAAGCCGGAAGAAAGAAATAAAGCCACCAGAAGAACAAAACGAGCAGCAAATTCGTAAAAGGACCCGCTAAATAAACAAGTGTGTGGGATAGCCTCGGTCTTTTCTTAAATCGTAATTCATCTACCGGTAATTTCTTCGACCAACCATAGGGCCCGAAAATGATCATAGCTAGCCCCAAGGCATCTAAATGTGCCAAGGGGTTTAGCGATAACCGTTTGCTTTCTCGAGCTGTCCGATCTCCGAGCAGCCAAGCTACCCCCGCATGAGCTGCGTCGTGCAGCGTCATTGCGATCAGAAAAGCGAACAACCTGGGCAGCAGTGTTTCCAGATGATAATAAGAAAGCATTACGAAGTGAATTGCTTCGTCAAATTCGCCATTTCAATCGCTGTTACAGCAGCTTCCCAGCCTTTATTTCCAGCTTTGGTACCCGCACGTTCTACCGCTTGCTCAATGGAATCTGTTGTTAAAACACCAAAAATCGTAGGAACGCCTGTTTTCAGGTTTATAGCAGAAACGCCTTTCGCTACTTCGCTGCACACATAATCAAAATGCGGAGTTGATCCTCGAATTACCGCACCTAGTGTGATAACAGCATCGTACTTTCCGCTTTCAGCCATTTTTTGAGCGATTAGCGGAAGTTCAAATGCTCCTGGTACCCAAGCGATATCAACTTCATCTTCATTTACGCCATGACGTTTCAGAGCGTCCTGTGCGCCACCCAACAATTTGGATGTAATAAATTCATTGAAACGACCTACAACGATACCATATTTCAAGTTTTGCGAAATTAAATGTCCTTCAAAAATGTTAGCCATGGTGAGATTCTCCCTTTCCTATTTGAACAAGTTATTTGATTTAATTAGATTTAAATACCGCTGCCCGAGTCTTGAAAACTCAGCATATGGCCAAGCTTGTTTTTCTTCGTTTGTAAATAATTAAGGTTATCAGCTTTACTGTCCATTTGAATGGGTACCCGCTCAACCACTTCAAGGCCGTATCCTTCAAGACCTTTAATTTTGCGTGGATTATTCGTTAAAAGACGAAGCTGCGTGATGCCAAGATCTTTCAAAATTTGCGCCCCAATCCCATAATCCCGAAGATCAGGAGCAAAGCCTAGCTTAATATTCGCTTCTACGGTATCTAATCCCTGCTCTTGCAAGGCATAGGCCTTCAATTTATTGATTAAACCGATTCCGCGACCTTCCTGTCGCATATATAATAATACACCATTGCCCTCTTCATCAATCTGTTTTAATGCGGCATCCAGTTGTGGACCGCAGTCGCAGCGATGAGAATGGAAAACATCCCCAGTCAAGCACTCGGAGTGCACGCGTACCAACGTTGGTTTAGAAGGGTCAATTGTCCCTTTGACAAGGGCTACGTGTTCTTTGTTATCAAGCAGGTTCGTATAAGCAATAGCCTTGAAAACGCCGAAGTCGGTAGGAAGTTTAATTTCAACCTCACGTTCAACTAATTTCTCCTGCTGATTCCGGTAATGTATTAAGTCCTGAATCGTGATAATGCGCAAGTCGTGTTTCGCTGCAATTTCCATCAAGTCCGGTACACGTGCCATCGTCCCGTCTTCCTTGATGACTTCACAAATGACTCCTGCTGGGTAAGAGCCACACAAGATTGCTAGATCTATCGTCGCTTCCGTATGTCCCGCTCTGCGAAGGACACCGCCCTTCTTTGCAATCAGAGGAAAAATATGGCCAGGTCTGCGGAAATCCTGCGGTTTTGTTGCGGGATCAATCAAGCCCATAATCGTTCTTGAACGCTCATGCGCAGATATCCCTGTGCTTGTATCCATATGGTCAACTGAAACGGTAAACGCTGTTCCGTGATAATCCGTATTCCGAGCGACCATGGGAGGCAGCTCAAGTTCTTGTGCACGTTCTTCCGTTATAGGTGCACAAACGAGTCCGCGTCCCTCTCTGATCATGAAATTAATGACCTCTGGCGTAGTTTTATCAGCAAGTGCGATAAAGTCGCCTTCGTTTTCACGATCCTCATCATCTACAACAATAATGACTTTACCTAGTTTAAGATCATTCAGCGCTTCTTCTATGGTATTGAAGATTATTTGTGTCATATTCACCTCTCCTTAGAGCTTTGCTTTAGCAAAACTGACTTCGTAAGCATAAGCCTGAGCTTTGCATTAGCAAAGCTTTCTTCGTAAGCGTAAACTTGAGTTTTGCTTTAGCAAAGATTCTTCAAGCTCCTACATAAAACCGTTATCGGCAAGGAAGCTCGCAGTTAGCGTACTTTTCTTTTTCCCGTTTCCATCCGAAGATTCAGATGGACCGAACTTTAGCAGGCGCTCCATATATTTGCCTAGTACGTCACATTCTATGTTGACCGTATCTCCGGCCTTTTTATCATGCAGAACCGTCTGAGCAAGGGTATGCGGGATGATGGAAACCGCCACTTCATGATCATTGACATCAACAACAGTAAGGCTTATGCCGTCAATTGTGATGGAACCCCCGGAAATGATATATCGGAAAATGTGCTTGTTCTCCGGTTCGAACCGGTAAACGACGGCATTCTCTTCGGGTATTCGTGAAAGGATCGTTGCGGTTGCATCCACATGCCCTTGAACAATGTGCCCGCCGAACCGGCCATTCGCTGCCATCGCTCGCTCCAAATTCACGCGTGTGCCTGTTTGTAGTTTGCGAAGATTCGTCTTACGGTATGTTTCTGGCATAACATCCACGGAAAATGAGTCGTTATCAAAGGCTATGACCGTTAAACAGACGCCATTTACAGAAATACTGTCACCGAGGTGGACATCTTCAAGCACTTTCTTGGCAGCGATGGTCAATACCATCGCTTGCCCTTGACTATGAATGCGGCGCATGTGGCCGATTTCTTCGATAATTCCGGTAAACATGCAAGTCCTCCATTCGTTAGCTCTTATAATTCGGGTAGCCGGTTATGCAAATATCCGGTCCGAACTGCTCGACCTTGAGTCGGTCGAGCGTAATCGCATCATCCATCTTCGCGAAGCCATCGAAGTTGATGTTTACAGGTGCTGCAGAGCCTCCGCCGATAATTTTCGGCGCAAACATCAGCACCAGCTTATCGATCAGGCGCTGCTCCAGCATAGCGCCGTTGAGCTTCCCTCCACCCTCTAGGAGGATGGAGCCGATCTCGCGCTCGCCGAGCTGCCGCATGGCGAGCGTCAGGTCCACCTGCGGGCCGTCCCCGCAGGTGAGGACCGTGATGCCGCGCGCTTCCAGCGCGGCACGCCGTGAATGGGGCGCCTGTGCGCTCGCGAGCAGGATCGTCGGCTGACGATCCTGCTCCGTGAGCACCCGGGCGCCCAGCGGGACTCGCAAGAGCGAGTCCGCGACGATCCGTACCGGCTGCACAGCCGGTACGTCACCGCGCGCGCTCAGCAGCGGGTCGTCGGCGATGACCGTGCTGACGCCGACCATGATACCCTGGTGCCGATGGCGCAGGGTATGAACAAAGGCACGCGACGCTGGCGACGTGATCCACTTGCTGTCGCCGGTCTTCGAGGCAATGCGGCCGTCAAGCGTGCTCGCTGTCTTCATCGTCACATAAGGCATGCGGGTGACGATGTATTTGTTGAAGGCCTCGTTCATTGCCGCGGCCTCCTCTGCAAGCAGCCCAACCGTCACGTCGAGACCATGCTCACGCAGCTTTGCGATGCCTGTCCCAGCAACCTGCGGGTTCGGATCAGTTCCAGCGACGACAACCCGTGACACGCCGGCCTCAATGAGTCGGTCGCTGCACGGTGGCGTCTTGCCAAAGTGACTGCACGGCTCTAATGTCACATAAGCTGTGCTGCCCTTAGCTTCCTCGCCTGCCATTTGCAAGGCGAGAACCTCGGCATGGCCATGTCCGCGCTTTAGGTGCGCTCCCATGCCAACGATGCGTCCATTTTTAACAAGAACACACCCTACTACAGGATTAATTCCCGTCTGACCAAGAGCACTTTCTGCCATTTGCAGAGCAAGCCTCATGTAGGCTTCGTCATTCAGTACATGCACGAAGTTCACCGCCTTTCAGGTCCATTCCAAAATTTGAATGCAAAAAGGCCCCTCCGTGTATCGGATAGGGGCCAGAGATTGTCTAGATAACACGAAGAAGCTTCATCCATTCATACTTGCCGCATTTTTGATCAAATCAAACAACAACGACGTATCTGCTTCAAAAAACAGACCTGCCGAATTTTTGTTTACGTGAAAAAATGTACAAGCATGCATAGCGAAATCAGATGTTCGCGTTTTCCTTCTCCCATCCAGACTATACTGTCGGTTCCGGAATTGCACCGGATCAGCCGTAGCGAAGCTGTGTGTCAGGTACCGCTAGCTTCAAAACGGGTCACGGACTTATCGACATCATGTAACGGGTACATGCTATCGAATCACCGCCGGTGTGGAATTTCACCACGCCCCGAAGGTTTTGCATACATATAAAAGTAACTTACAACTAAGAACTAGCTAAAAATTACTTTGGTAATGAAAAATTTATCACTCACACTTACAAAAAGCAAGTGCTTTTTTCCTTTTCACATTAATTTCTTACTTTTTCTATGAATTCACTCGGAATTAGATTGAAAAAGAAACCTATTGAAATTAATCAACAGGTTTCTTTTCGATTATGCCAAATTATACTTCTACAACTTCAACTTTCTCCATCAAATCTTTGCCTTTGAAAGCGTCGACTAATTCCATACCTTTGGATACTTTACCGAATACAGTGTGCCCACCATCCAAATGCGGTTGCGGTTGGTAAGCAATATAGAACTGGCTTCCACCTGTATTTCTGCCTGCATGAGCCATTGCTAAGGAGCCGCGCTCATGTTTGTTTGGGTTGATTTCACAGTTGATTTGGTAACCAGGGCCACCAGTTCCTGTTCCTGTAGGACAACCACCTTGTGCTACGAATCCTGGAATAACACGATGAAAAACAAGTCCGTTGTAGAAACCGGAGTTTGCTAATTTTTCAAAGTTAGCAACGGTATTCGGTGCATCGTTTTCGAAAAGATCGATAACAACTTCGCCGCCACCTGCTAGTTTAATTTTTGCTTGTTTGGCCATTTGTGGTCCACTCCTTTAGGAAATAATATCTTATTCTACTATGAAAACTTCCATTTCACAAACTGAGCTATATTTCTAACACAATTCTCCCCCGACCATGTCCTGTTTGACTCTGAATATGCGCATCCCGCGCTGCGTGAAGTGGATAAGAATGGCTAATGATTGCTTTCACATGGCCATCGGCCATAACCTGTGCGATTTCCTGCATCGCTTCTGCAGATAGCAAGGTATTAGAAAATTCAGCTCGAATACCTAGCTCACGAGCCTTTTCGGGTGATATTTGTCCTGCGAAGGACAAAAGTACGCCGCCTCTTTTTACAACGGCATAAGAACGTTCTAGCGCGTCACCGCCAACCGTATCCAATACCATATCCACTTCCTGCACAATGTCTTCGAACTTACACGACGTATAGTCAATAACTTCTGAAGCTCCTAATGCCTTAACCATTTCCACATTCGCTGCGCTGCAAGTCCCTATAACTTGAGCCCCTTGCCATACAGCCAATTGTACAGCGAATGAACCAACGCCCCCTGCAGCACCATGAATCAACACTCGTTGACCCTTCTGGATATTACCATTGACAAATAAAGCTTGCCAAGCCGTCGTTGCCCCTCCAGATATGGAAGCTGCTTCTGCGAAGCTAAGCTCTGGCGGTTTGATAGCTAACCGTTCGATGTCCGTCGTGATGTATTCTGCATACGCACCGGCCGAGCTGCGCCCAAACACTTCTTGCCCTATTTGAAACTTCGTAACATGTTTGCCTACACCCTCAATAATTCCGGCTATCGCCGACCCCGGTATATAGGGGAACTGCATGGGTCGCAGATGTTTGAAAATCCCCTGCCGCTGCTTCCAATCAATGGGTAATACGCCTGCTGCACACACTCTAATCAGTACCTCGTTGTCACTCGGTCTTGGGCATTCGATTGACTCCAATTGCAATTCTTCGACTCCTCCGTATTGATGTACGCGTATGGCTTGCATCTTTGACGTTTTCATCCTTATTTATCCCCTCTCTGGTCATGCACGCTCTTATTTACTTCCTTCTTCTCCTCATTGTAAAATGAAAATTATATAAAAAATAATATATCTTTAGTTATCTATTCATATCTTTAAGTATATGGATTAGGAGGGCGATATGTGATGGAGATGCTTCAGCTTCATTATTTTCAAACGGTTGCAAAGTTAGAGCATATGACGAAAGCAGCGGAGATCCTCCAAATTGCTCAGCCAGCGCTTAGTAAAACCATAGCTCGCTTGGAGGCCGATGTTGGGGTGCCTTTGTTTGATCGGCAAGGTCGACAAATCAAGCTTAACCAATATGGCAAAGCCTTTTTAGTTAAAGTAAATTCGTCTCTTCGTGAGCTGGAGGAAGGTAAGCGCGAAGTTGCCGATATGGCTGGACTTGAGCATGGGCAGGTTTACATCGCGACGACGACGATAAGCCGGTTTTCGGATCTCTTCGGCTCCTTTGCTTCTTCACACCCGTCCATCAATTTTAAACTTACTCAAGCTGCCTCTGAAGAGTCCAAGATGCATCTGCTGCTAAACGGTGAAGTCGATCTCGCCATCACGTTCTGCTTACCTTCCGACTCCGAAAGCAAGGGGATTACAAGTATTCCTTTCTTGACGGAACAATTGTGGTTAGCTGTTCCACCAGGCCACCGACTTATTGGGCGTGAAAGTATTCACTTACAAGAAGCAGCTAATGATGCATTCATCGTCTTAAAGGAAGGACATCGCTTTCGGCAGAAAACAGATTCGTTGTGCCATCAAGCTGGATTTTCACCTAAAATCATCTGTGATGTGAATGACTATTCCGCGATTAGCAGTCTTGTGCATGCGGGAATGGGAGTTTCTTTGGTGACCTCCTCTTCAAAGGGGAAAGAAAACTCACCCCATTTGCTTCGTATACATGAGCCTATTTGTGAACGTACTTTTCAGCTTGCTTGGCTGCAGCATCGGTACCTATCGAAAGCGGCTCAATTGTTCCGCGACTATGTCACCACTTATTTTCCAGACAAAAAGCCTCGAGGCTCGAACTGACATTCCATTTCGATAAAAATACGCAAAAAGGAAACCCCGTGAAAGCTGAGGTTTCCTTCTTTTTTATTTAAACCAATTTAAACGGTCTCACTCATCTGTTTCATTCTTGCAGGAATGATGTCATTACCAACGATGTTATCGAACGTTTCGCGTTTCACGACGAGATCACTTTGACCATCTTTCACGAAGACAACGCCAGGACGACGGATACGGTTATAATTGCTTGCCATTGCATAATTGTAGGCACCTGTACAAGATACAGCGAGAACGTCTCCTGAACTTACTTTTGGCAGGTTCAGATCCCAAATCAGCATATCGCCGCTCTCACAGCATTTCCCAGCAATAGATACAACCTCTGTCTGTTGTTCTGTAGCGCGGTTAGCCAACATCGCCTCATACACAGCCTCATACAAAGCAGGACGTGGGTTGTCAGTCATGCCGCCATCTACGGCTACGTATTTACGCACCCCTGGAATATCCTTTGTTGTACCTACTGTGTACAGCGTAGTTCCCGCGTCACCAACGATGCTGCGGCCTGGTTCAACCCAGATTTCAGGCATTGGAAAATCATTGCTGCCGAAATTGTCTTTAATCGCATCTGTAATAGCTTTAACGTAAACGGCAACCGGAAGTGGGCTATCTTCGCTCACGTAACGAATTCCGAAACCGCCGCCAAGGTTAATGACCTTGAACGTAACGCCTATTTCTTTACGAACTTGAACGGCAAAGCCAGCCACTTTCTCAGCTGCCATGCGGAAGCCTTCTACTTCAAAAATTTGGGAACCAATATGGGAATGAACACCCAAAAGCTCCACGTTGCTTAATTGCGAAGCTTCTTGAACAGCACGGAATGCCGATCCATTGCCCATGTCGAAACCGAATTTGGAATCCGTCTGGCCTGTAGAAATATATTCATGCGTATGTGCCTCAACGCCCGGTGTAATACGCAATAAAATCTTCACCTTTTGGCGCTTCTCTCCGGCAATCGCATTCAACATTTGAAGTTCGATAAAGTTATCTACGACGAAACAGCCGATTTTGGCATCGATCGCCATTTCCAATTCAGAGATTGTTTTATTGTTGCCATGGAAATGAATTCGGTCCGCTGGGAAGCCTGCTTGCAGCGCCGTATAAAGCTCACCATCGGAAACAACATCAAGTGACATTCCCTCTTCATCTACAATTCGGCACATGGCCATTACGCAGAATGCTTTACTTGCATAAGCCACTTGGAATTTCAGACCGGATGCCTTGAAAGCTTCTACGAATTCACGGCAGCGTCCACGTACTAGCGCTTCGTCAAATACATATAAAGGAGTGCCGTATTCTGCAACCAATTTTGTTGCATCGACACCGCCGATTTCGAGGTGGCCTTGGTCGTTTATTTTACTAGTACCATGTAAATACATAACTTTATTTTCCCCTCTCCCTGAACCATCTTCTTGCTATATGCCGCCAAAGAGGTTAATGTACATTACTATTAAAAGTACCATATGCCATGCGCTTTTGACAATACACGCTACGACATAAAATCAAAAAAGGACAGGAGGATTCCCTGCCCTTTTTTCTGTTATTTGGATTTTGGTTGACGCGTGCCGTCGATCGGCTTTGTAATACTAAGCCGCGTTTTGCCAGCTAATACTGGACGACGAACCAGGATGGCAAAGAAGCTTTTGGCGTTAAATGGAATAAAGGGCCACATATAGGGTGCATTAAAGGATTTCCTTGTGGCCAGCAGAATCAACCATACCGTTGAGCCCACTACAAATCCGGGGACATGGAAGATCGCTACGATGATTAAGAGAGCCAGTCTTACTATTCGATTAGCTAGACCCAATTCATAGCTCGGTGTCGCGAACATCCCTATAGAGGCGAGTGCCAAATACAGGATAACCTCATTGATAAAGAGTCCTGTTTTTACGGCGATATCTCCAACAAGAATGGCCGCCACCAAACCCATTGCGGTAGCAAGAGGTGTAGGTGTATGAACGGCTGCCATTCGCATGAGATCAATCCCTATATCCGCTAACAAGAACTGAACCAATAGCGGCAGTGTTCCTTCCTTTTGCGGACCGAGGAATTCTAGCCCCGCCGGTTTTAAAGAAGGATCCATAACCATCATAAACCAAAGCGGGAGCAGGAAAATCGAAGCCATAATGCCAGCAAAGCGCACCCACCTTAAATAAGTACCGATGAATGGCGTTTGTCGATATTCCTCAGCATGCTGCACATGATGGAAAAACGTTGTCGGCAGAATCATAACGCTCGGTGATGTGTCTACAAAAACACATACATGTCCTTCAAGTAAATGAGCGGAGACAACATCCGGCCGTTCCGAATACCGAACCATCGGGTACGGGTTCCAACCCTTATTCACAATCACTTCTTCCAGCTGTTTTTCAGCGAGAGGAAGGCCGTCGATTTCAACATTCTTTATTTTATCTTTCACGGCTTGGACTAAGTCCGCATCAGCTATATCGTTGATATAAGCCACACAGACATCTGTCTTGGTTCGTTTACCGATTTGCATGATTTCCAGCTTAAATCTTTCATCGCGAATTCTTCGTCTGACTAATGTCACATTCAATAAAAGAGTTTCCACGAAGCCATCTCGTGAACCTCGAACTACCCGCTCCAAGTCAGGTTCAGCGATCGAACGAATGGGAAAACTTTTGGCATCGATCGTAATCCCTGCCGTCTCACCTTCAATGAAAAACGCCGTTCCGCCCATCAATACTTGCCCTACGATTTCAGACATTTTCTTGTAGGTCTTCACTTGAATGTGCGGAATTAATTTCTCAATGAATGCTTCCAATGTATGATGTGAGACGGATTCTTCGTCCGCATAAGTGAGACGTGTAATAATATCGGTTAACACCGTATCTTTGGCAAATCCATTGCAATAGAAGATGCCTACGCGCTTGGATCCGAATACCATTTCTCTGAGGATGAGATCGAAGCTTCGATCGAGTCCTACTCGTTCCTCCAGCACCCTTCGAACTTCTCGAATGCTCCTTGGAATATCTTCCTGAATTTTGAGTGCCTTTTCCTCAGGCGTCATGTCTGTTATTGGATTGTAAGCAGATAGATTCCCTTCCTCATCTATGGCCAGTTTCTCATTCTGTTCCTGTGATTTGTTCGATTCGTTTGATTCGTTTGGTTCGTTTGGTTCGTTCGAGTCATTTGATTCGTTCGAGTCATTCTGATCGCTCCCGCTTCCCTTTTTCACAATAAACTTCACTTGCGCGCCTCCTTCAACACACGTTAATAAAACAACCATTCAAACAAGGATCCAAATACTTTACCGAAAATCATCGCCATTAGAAGCAAAATCATATAGGATCCCATTCCAACACGCTTCGCGAGGATGGGCAGCACGTTAATGATTTCCGTTAGCGCAGCCGCTAGCATGCCAACAAAACAACCGGCAAATATACCTACCACTGCTGTTCCCATCGGAAAGAGGTCCAATTTAACATCGCTGAAATCAACCCATGTAAATAAGAGTGAACCCAACACAACAGCCGCTTCATAAGCATGTATTTTTGAAAACGAACGTGTGATCTGGGCAAGTCTTGGAATAATATCCAGAACCACGAGAAAAGCGACCATGCCGCTACCAACAGCGATTCCACCAGCTAACCCGATAAACGCCGCCAAGAGGGCTTCCCCAAATAGGGTAATCACGCCCGGTCTCCTTCCTTATGAATTTTGATATATTCTTCTGTTATCACATAATGGTTTATATTTTCCTGGTACATGAACATTTCCACTTCCAGCGGGCTTGGTTCTTCATTGAATTTCTTCTTGAACAGATGGTTGAAAAAAATGACCATTCCAACACCAATCCCTAGGGAATAAGGAATTTGCAAAATGAGCGGATGCTCCACCTTTTTCCCTGTCATCAATTCATAAATACGTTGGTGAACTTCCATCATGGAAACATCCGCATGAAAATTCATGATGGCCAGTCCCGAACCGATGAACAAGAGCAACCAAACCAAACCGATAAGTATTGGACTTGGCTTTCTAGGATCGGAAATAATCTCGAGAAGCACATGAGGTTCTCCGAAATGCTCAATTTGCAGCTGTGGATAAAGATCTTTCACTTTACGAACGATCATCATCATGTCAATGAGAACACGATTGCCATCCTCTTGTTGAGGATGATGAATGATCAACTCGTTCAGCACTTGCTCATATTCAGGCTCCACGAAAATCTGAGCGATATGACGTAAACACACAACATTCCCTTTACGAACGCTAACTTTTCGACGAAGCCGAATGTATAGATATGGTTTTCCTTCCTCAACCATGGTTTCACTCCCCTCAGTGCTTTACGGTGAATCATCCATGTATAGGAGTAGTATGCAAAATCTTTCCTTCCCATAAACACCTGATAAGATGGTAAATTCTCCAGGAATAAAGTGATCTTCGTTAAGGCATAGTAAGATTGAATAACGATAACTTATTCCATATAAAGAAGGTGATAACATGGCAAAATTCGCGTTAACACTAGTCATTATTGGTGCGCTGAATTGGCTCTTGGTTGGGCTTTTCCAATGGGATTTAGTTTCTGCTTTATTAGGAGGAGATTCTCATCGTGCATCTTCAGGTATAAGCCGCATCGTTTATACGGTCGTGGGCTTATGCGGAATTTACTGCGTGAGATTTTATTCAGTCGACAGGTACTCTGCCCGATAAACATGTTCGTGATTACAAAAAGCCGCAAACTACCCAGTGAAGAATCCTGGTAATCAGCGGCTCTTTTTTATGCCTATGTCTCTACATAGACAAATAACCGTTCCTCCTAAGAGAAACGGTTATCTAACTCAAAACCTGTTATTGAGCAATCTGATCTTTAATCGATTGCAAAATTTTCTTTTCCAATCGTGACACCTGTACTTGGGAAATACCTAACCTACTTGCGACCTCGGATTGCGTTTGATCCCGGAAATAGCGGAGATAAACAATGAGTCGTTCTCGCTCCGAAAGCGTTCCAATGGCTTCATTAAGAGCAAGCTTCTCGAACCACTTCTCGCCAGACTCATCCGAGATTTGATCCATTAGCGTAATAGGGTCACCATCGTTCTCAAAGACGGTCTCATGGATGGAAGAGAGAGGTTTATTCGCCTCTTGCGCGAAAACAACTTCCTCCGCCGTTATCATAAGCTCCTCTGCGACCTCTTTGATCGTAGGCAATCGGCCAAGCCGCTTCGACAGTTCATCCTTCGTCTTGCGAATCTTATTCGCCAATTCTTTGAGGGAACGGCTTACTTTGAGTGTTCCGTCATCGCGAAGGAAACGTTGAATTTCACCGATAATCATCGGTACCGCATAGGTTGAAAACTTCACATCATAAGATAGATCGAATTTGTCTACGGACTTCAGCAGTCCGATACAACCGATCTGGAACAAGTCTTCGGCTTCGTATCCCCGGTTCAAGAAACGTTGAACCACAGACCAAACCAATCGGATATTGCAGCTGACAAGTGTTTCTCTAGCGAGTCCATCTCCGGATTGGCTGAGGGCGATTAACCGTTTGACTTCCGAATCGTCTAAATAACTATGAGAAGCATGTTTCAGATCGACATCCATAGATCAAACCCCTAATTGTATAAAGCTTTTTTAGATTCAATTCGCTTCAACATGTTTATTTTGGTTCCGATTCCGACGGCCGTCACAACTTCTACTTCGTCCATGAAATTTTCCATAATCGTGAAACCCATGCCAGAGCGTTCCAACTCTGGTTTGGATGTATATAGTGGCTGTTTCGCCTGTTCTAAATCAGCAATACCTGAACCCTTGTCTTCGATCGTAATCCGAACCACGTCGTCATCAATTTGCGTCGAAATGGTGATAACGCCATCCGTTCTATTGTTATAACCATGAATAATCGAATTCGTTACCGCTTCAGAAACAACCGTCTTGATATCGGTCAATTCATTCAGCGTAGGATCCAATTGAGAGACGAAAGCAGCAACGGCTACACGAGCAAAAGCTTCATTCTCCGAGCGACTGGCAAACTCAAGTGTCATAAAGTTATGTTCACTCATAATGCAACCTCCAAACTGGACATTGCATTGCGTTCGTTGTCCTGTATAGATACAATCTTGAACATTCCAGAAAGCTCGAACAAGCGGTAGACAGCAGGAGCAACGTCACAAACGACCATTTTGCCGCCTTTACTCGTAATCTGCTTATAGCGGCCGAGAATGACGCCAAGACCTGAGCTGTCCATGAAGGAGAGATCCTTCAAACTAAGGATTAAATGGCGCGTATGCTCTTTGGCAATCGCTTCCTCCATCCTCGCCTTCACAACATCGGCTGTGTGATGATCCAACTCGCCTTTCAATCTAACAATCAGCGCTCTTCGGCCTTGCTCGAATTCAATTTGCAGGCTCAACATGTTCACTCCTCTCAGCTGAGAGACTTTGAGCTTACTCAAAGATCCCGTCATGAAACTTAAGTTTCTACAGCTGAGATGGAATCTCCTGCACCCCGACAAAACTAGAAGAAAACTGCTAAAACTAGAAGAAAACTGCGCTTATTCGCGAATTCTCACCATTAATCCGTATGGAATAGATTCGATGTGGTTCGCTTAAATAGCTTCCACCAGGACGCTTTATCTACGGCAACAGGAGACTCAAGCGGGTATTCAGCAAGCAAACTATCGCCATTGTAAACAACAATTCTTCCGATAGGTTGCCCCATTGAAATCGGTGCTTTAATGTTTGGATCGAGTTTCAGTTCATGTCGAATCTCCCCAGTCACGGTGCCCTTTTTCATTAAAATACTATAATTTTGCTTCGCAACTAACGGCACTGTCGAAACCTGGCCTTTATTAATCGTAAAATTTCCAAGACTGTCGCCTGACTTAAACAAAGGATAGTTCGTAAATTGCGCAAAAGCGTAATCAAACAGCTTCGTTACTTCAGCATTTCGTGTTTTTGTATTCGGTTCGCCAAGCACCACGGCAACGACGCGTAAATTTTCCCGTTTGGCCGTTGCAGATAAGCAGAATTTCGCTTCGCTTGTGTATCCTGTTTTCAAACCATCTGCACCGCTGTAGAAGCGCACCAACTTGTTCGTATTCACGAGCCAGAATGGAGATGCCGTTTCTTTTCGTAGATAGTCTTGATAGGCTCCTGTAAATTTAGTAATCCCTTCATGCTTGAGCAGCTCTCTCGACATGACGGCAATATCATTCGCTGTTGTATAATGATTGGCTACAGGCAGTCCGTTGCAGTTTGAAAAATGGGTGTTATTCATGCCTAACTGCTGTGCGCGTTCGTTCATCATTTGCACAAAATTCTCTTCCGAGCCAGCGATTTTCTCGGCCATCGCCACAGATGCATCGTTGCCGGAAGCCATGGCAATCCCCTTCAGCATTTCCTCAACCGTCATCTCTTCGCCAGGCTCAAGGAAAATTTGCGATCCACCCATGGAAGCCGCATATTCACTAACCTTGACCTTCTCATCCATTTTAATGTTGCCTTTGTCGACAGCTTCCATAATGAGCAGCATCGTCATTATTTTCGTAATACTGGCCGGAGGAAGCTTGGCATCCTTATTCTTTTCGGCAATGACCGTGCCCGTGTCTGCATCCATTAACACTGCGGACAGTGCATTCGGTGTCAAATCGACCGAAGGCGCCTTCTTTTCTTCCGCATACGCGGCCGGTATGAGCAGCATCAAACATAGCTGTAAACAGATTAAACTTATTAGCCCTTTTTTTCGCATAGCAATTGTACCCCTCCTGTGATGTATGAAGTGAAAGCCTGACACTTGCAGCTTGAATGACTGCTAATCAGTCTTGACGATTTCCGCACAAAATATTCCAACAGGAAGAAAATAAAAAAGGCACTTCCCATGTGGAAAGTGCTTAGGCAATCATTTGGCATTAAACGATGACATCATAAATTAATTGAACGGGAGCAGGCTTGCTATTCTCGATGCGATAGGCACCTTGAATCATGGTCTCAACTGCCTTCACATCCTGTTGATTCGCATGAATTGTACAGATGGATTCGCCAACCTGTACCTCGTCACCGATTTTCTTATTCAAAGTAAGACCAACTGCATAATCAATCTGATCTTCCTTCTTGGCGCGACCAGCACCAAGCAGCATCGCAGCAATACCGATTTGTTCCGCATTGATCTGATTGATAAAGCCATCTTTCTCAGCGAGCACTTCGAAATGATAAGCTGCCGTCGGAAGGAGCTCTGGTTGGTCTACCACGTTCGGATCGCCACCCTGGCTTGCTATGAAGCGTTTGAATGTCTCTAAGGCCTTACCGTTCAAGACAATATCGCGGACAGCCACCTGAGCCTCCTCGAAGCTCTCAAACACTTTACCCAGCAGCGACATGTAGGCTGCAACCGAGATCGCTACCTCAGTTAACTCCTTATCCCCGGTACCGCGGAGCACTTCAATAGATTCACGAATCTCATTTGCATTCCCGATTTCACGTCCGAGCGGCTGCTCCATATCCGTAATCATGGCGATCGTGTTCCGCTTCAATTGCGTTCCGATATCGACCATCGTACGAGCCAAGGCTCTTGCATCGTCCACTGTTTTCATGAAAGCGCCTGAACCGATTTTCACGTCCAACACGATGGCATCAGCTCCGGAAGCAATCTTCTTGCTCATAATTGAGCTTGCGATTAAGGGAATTGAATCTACCGTTGCTGTTACGTCACGAAGTGCATACATCTTCTTGTCAGCAGGAGCTAAGTTACCACTCTGGCCAACGATGGCAATTTTATTTGTATTTACCGCATGAATAAAATCTTCTTTAGACAATTCAATCTGAAAGCCTGGAATCGACTCCAGCTTATCTACCGTACCACCCGTATGTCCTAATCCTCTGCCAGACATTTTGGCAACAGGAATTCCAAGCGAAGCAACAATAGGTCCAACGATTAGGCTTATTTTGTCCCCAACCCCACCCGTTGAGTGTTTATCCACTTTAATCCCAGCAATCTCCGATAAATCGATCATTTCTCCTGAGCCTGCCATGGCTAACGTGAGTGCAGAGATCTCTTCACTTGTCATCCCATTGAAGAAAATAGCCATCAATAATGCTGACATTTGATAATCCGGAATGTCTCCACGTGTATATCCGCTAATGATATACGTAATTTCTTGCTCGCTAAGCACTTCACCAGAACGTTTCTTATGGATTAAATCAACCATTCTCATGTGCATTCCTCCTTAAGATTACCTAAGCGTTTTCGTTAGAAAACTTGCATCGTATGCATACTCTTCAAAATCGAAAAAAGGGAGCTGCTAGAGCCCCCTTTGATACTACCATTATTGGTTAAGAAACAACTAATTTGGATTTCATTTTGGCATGACCTTCACCACAAGGAAGGACACACTGAATTTCATAAGTGCCTGGTTTATCAAAAGTTATTTGCTTGGAAGGATTCTCTTTATCCAACTTGATATCCAGTCCTACGATTTCAATCGCATGTACACCTTCTTTTAAAGACAAGGAAACTTTCGTAGGCTCACCGCTTTTAACCGTATAATCTGCAGAATCGAACTGCCAGTTAGAAGCTGCAATTTTAAGCTGTTGACCTTTGCCAGCGGCAGCCTCTGCTTCCTTTGCCACTTGGCGGTTAGAAATATCTTGAAAGAGGACTCCCAGCCCCAATGCGCCCGCAAGTATAAATAACACAAAGAAAATCCACTTTTGCATGCATATCCCCCTCATAATGTGTTCACTTCATCTATTCTACCTAACATCTTCAGACAATCCCATACATGGTCAGTGGCAAATCCTTGAATATTTTGTGACAAAATTGTGACTGAGCCTTTCGTAAAAACATCCCCCTTATCGGGGGATATCACCATTACTATTGCCCATTTTGCTATAAATTACACACCACTAA
Organism: Paenibacillus phytorum; assembly: GCF_013141715.1. Lineage (GTDB taxonomy): Bacteria > Bacillota > Bacilli > Paenibacillales > NBRC-103111 > Paenibacillus_E > Paenibacillus_E phytorum. The sequence continues at coordinate 135,153 of NZ_WHOA01000089.1, forward strand.
GTCTTTCACGTATTTGGAAACCGCCAGTTGATACTGTTTGTTTTTCTCTGAGGAGCGGTTGAAAAGATCGGTCTTTCTCTTTCAGTTCTCTAATATCCCGATTAATTCGGTACGTGCAATCCGAGCACAGCTTTTGCCCACGAATTGGTTTCGAGCATGAAGCACAGGGATAGTTCAAATTCGGATAATCCGAAAGCAGCAGCTTTCCCTCTTTGATCCAAGTATGCATCTGCTCTTGTGAAACACCTGTAGCTTCGCTGAATTGCATATTTGTTGAGCGATGATTTTTACGTAGAAATTCAAGACTGCTCATGAGCATGGAATCCATGCTTCGGCTGCAATCTGAACATTGGTTTCGCAAATTTTTCTGGAACACTTTCCCGCATCTAGGACAGTTAGCGACCATTAATTGTTGGACAGACATGCTCCATCACATCCTTGTTATGGAATGGGTATCCGTATCTACGAAACCCTCAAATATAGTTCTAATTAACTATATATTAGCATGACTTCCGCCGAATTCATAGGTCTCTAGAAGCTTATTTTCATTAAAAGTTCATAAAAAATACAGCCAATTTATCCCAAACGAACCTCGCGAACAAAGGCCTTAACAAGAGCGATGAACTTCGGTTTCGTCCGATTGGCTACAGCCACAACCTGCTCATGCGTCAATGGTTCCAGTTCTTCGCCTATCGCCATATCGGTAATGCACGAAATCCCTAGTACCTTAAGACCTGCATGCCGTGCCGCAATAACTTCACCCACTGTGGACATACCAATCGCGTCGCCACCAATTCGAGCTAACATCGTAAGTTCAGCTGGCGTACAGTAGGTTGGTCCTGTAATCCCTGCATAGACCCCCTCCTGCAGCTTCAGCGGCACGCCATCTTCTCCTACGACCGTTTGTGCCAACTCATGAGCCAGCTTGCGGTATTCGCGGTTGTACGCTTCCGACATGTCTGGGAAACGAACACCGAGATCCGAATGGTTAGGCCCGATAAGCGGGTTATCGCCGGTCATATTCAAATGGTCGCTAATGACCATAAGATCTCCAGCTTTGAAATCTCGATTCATGCCGCCTGCCGCGTTCGTCATCACAACTGTCTGAACGCCAATAGCTTTCATGACGTAAACAGGAAATACTACCTTTTTCAAATCGTAGCCTTCATAATAATGAAAACGTCCCTGCATAACGATGACTTGCTTACCTTCTAGTGTACCTACAACAAAACGACCTTCATGACCTTCAACGGTTGAAACGGGAAAGTGAGGAACCTCGCTGTAATCGATGGCTATGGGCAGCTCAACCTGATTAGCCATATCTCCCAAGCCTGATCCCAAAACTAATCCAATAACAGGCTTAACACTGCCTAAACGCTGCTCAATAAAGCTCGCTGCTTCTTTGATTTTCTCTATGTAAGTCAGTTCCATTTTGTTCTCCTCTTCTAGTTAAAGTGCTTCAATAATGCCTAGTACTAATTTTAAAAACTTAGGCTTTACTTTCTCCGTCGTTTCCATGACTTCTGCATGGGAGAGAGGCTGGTCCAAAATACCTGATGCCATATTCGAAATACAGGAGAAACCAAGCACTTCGATTCCTGCATGACGTGCTACGATCACTTCGGGTACCGTCGACATACCAACGGAATCGCCACCAAGTGTGCGGAACATGCGAATCTCTGCAGGAGTTTCATAGTTAGGACCGAGGAGTCCAACATAGACGCCTTCTTGTAAGTGGAAGTTCTGTGAAGCCGCCACTTCGTGCGCTAATTTACGCAGACGTTTGCTGTAAGCTTCAGACATATCCGGAAAACGAACACCTAAAGCAGAGTCATTCGGTCCGATAAGCGGATTGCGGTATGTCAAATTCAGATGATCACTTATGACCATTAGATCGCCAACCTGATAGGATTCATTAATTCCACCAGCTGCATTCGTTACGATCAACGTTTCTACACCTAGTTCTTTCATAACTCTTACTGGAAAAGAAACCGTTTCCGCGCCATAGCCCTCATAAGCATGAAAGCGACCTTTCATTACCAGTACTTGCTTGCCTTGAATAGTACCAACGACCAATTCTCCGGCATGCCCTTCCACAGTAGACACCGGGAAATGAGGGATTCTCGAGTAGTCTACAACGATTGGCTGCTCAATAAGATCAGCAAGAACGCCAAGTCCTGAACCTAGAATCAGTCCAATTTGGGGTTTAATATTCGTTTCCTTGCTAATAAAGGCAGCTGCTTCTTGAATCTTTTGAATCATGGACGTATCGGACATGGATATATTCCTCCTAAGCGATTTCAGTTCACATAAACTGAGTATTTCGTGATTATTTATTTTAAAAGATGTAAGAAGCTCTCGCCTTGATCGGTTGCACTCACGCCGAAATTATCTGCGATGGTTGCTCCCAGATCAGAGAAGGTTCCGCGGACACCAAGTGAAGCAGGTGACTGGAAGCTTGGGCTGTATAGTAAAATAGGAACGTATTCGCGCGTATGGTCAGTACCCGGATGCACAGGATCATTGCCATGGTCCGCAGTAAGGATTAATAGGTCCTTCGGTCCTAAACCTGCTTTGAGCTGAGGCACATAAGCATCAAATTCCTCCAGAGATCTTCCATAGCCCTCAGGATCACGGCGATGCCCAAATAGCGAGTCAAAATCCACAAGATTCGTAAAAGCCAGTCCTTTGAACGAGGAGCCAAGTACCTCTATTGTCTTCTGAATACCATCTAAATTACTTTTTGTTGATGTGGCTTTTGTAACACCTTCACCATCAAAAATATCATTGATTTTCCCAATCGCAATCACATCTAATCCAGCATCCTTCAAATGATTCATGACCGTAGGCGCTGGCGGCTTCACGGCATAATCATGGCGATTCGGAGTACGTTTGAAAGCACCCGGCTCCCCGAGGTACGGTCTTGCAATTACTCTGCCAACAGCAAACTCATCCTGCATGGTCAACCTTCTGGCAATCTTGCATGCCCGATACAGCTCTTCTAGCGGAATGATATCTTCATGCGCAGCTAATTGAAATACACTATCGGCAGATGTATAAACGATCCAAGCCCCTGTTTTCATCTGCTCTTCTCCGAGCTCATCTAAAATTTCAGTGCCTGAGGCAGGCTTATTTCCAATGACCTTACGTCCAGTCTCCTGCTCAAATTGAGAAATCAATTTTTCGGGAAATCCATCGGGGAATACATTAAATGGTGTAGTGATTCGAAGCCCCATCAATTCCCAGTGTCCAGTCATTGTGTCTTTCCCAACAGACACCTCAGCCATTTTTCCATAATAGCCTTCTGGCGAATCTGTTGCAGGAAACCCTTTAATATCAGCTATGCTCCCTAGTCCCATTCGTTGTAAATTAGGGAGTGCAAATCCGTTTACTTTCTCTGCAATATGTCCTAGTGTGTGAGCGCCACTGTCGCCAAACTGCTTGGCATCCGGTAATTCGCCGATGCCTACGCTATCCAATACAATTAAACATATACGTTCAAAGCGCACTCTTGTCCCTCCAAATCAATTCCAAATGTCATCCACCCACGATTATCTCACTTCCACTCTATGAATGCAAAACAGCAGCTTCCCCCTAGGGGAAATGCCGCTGTGAGGTTATAATTTCGCTCTTGGGTGTGCAAGGTTATAAACGTCTTTCATTTTGAGCTTGGTGACTTGAACATACATTTGTGTCGAGGAAATATCGGAATGTCCTAGCATTTCTTGAACAGATCTCAAATCCGCACCATTTTCAATTAAATGGGCAGCGAAGGAATGCCTCAAGGCATGAGGTGTGATCTCATTCGCGATATTCATCTCATTTGCATATTTTTTCAAAATCTTCCAAAACCCTTGCCTTGTCATCCTGGTTCCCAAATGACCGATAAATAAGGCTTCTTCATCCGCCGTTTTTTTTAACAACTTCATCCGATAATTATGTATATAAGTCGTTAAACACCGAATGGCGATTGAACCTATAGGAATATTACGTTCTTTATCCGCTTTCCCCATACAACGGATGAAACCCATCTGCAAATTGATGTCCGTTACATTCAGAGATATGAGCTCTGATACTCGAATCCCTGTCGCATAGAGCAATTCCAGCATAGCCTTATCACGCGCGCCGCTTACAAGCTCAGGCTGTGGTGCTTCGAGGAGCTTCTCTACCTCTCCAATCGACAGCACTTTAGGAAGCTTTTTTTCCAACTTGGGGGCATCCACATAAATACTTGGATCTGAATCCATTACGCGTTCTCTCACTAAAAATTGATAAAGCGCTCGAATGGAAACCATATTGCGAGACAAGGTTGCTGATGCTCGTCCGAGCATTTTCAACTGTGATAAGTATCCTGTAATGTGAGTTTTGCCTGAATCTCTCCAAGCTGTGATGCCTTGCTGCTGTAGATATTCAACAAATTGCTGTAAGTCTCTCTCATAGGATTCCAGCGTATTCCGCGATAGTCCCCGTTCAACTGATAAAAATCGGATGAAGGATTGCAGGTCATTCGTCATCATGCCGATATACTCCTTCGTATCATGCCATATCTTCATACCGAATAGCATTCAACGATTCCAGTGAGAAATCCTCTTTTTTACGCTTTCTTTATTCCCCATACCAATAAAATAAACGTAAACGGTCACTCATTTTACCTGTATCCGAAACCGTAGCATGCTCGTGTTGGCCAAACACCTTAACGGACTTTCCCGTTGGTGTTCTGTACTTGTTCACAGGTTCAATCCAACCCGTTAGTACAAGCATAACTTGATATAGAATCACAGTCAAAGTCATAAATAGTAAAATAAAGCGCAAGCGAACAACGAGTTTTCGATATGAAAATATCATAGCCAGTCCTCATTTCTATCCCCTTTTTATGATCAGGATATGAGTCTTGGTCTCTGATTATGACAGATCGGACAACTTCACATACGGCATACCCAGAGCTTCAGCAACTGCTGGATGCGTTACGCTCCCCTTGTACGTATTCACGCCTAATTGTAGTGCGTAATTAGCAGCTACGGCCTCTGTAAAACCTTTATTGGCAAGCTCCATTGCATAAGGTATCGTCACATTGGTTAACCCCAGTGTTGATGTTCTCGGAACGGCACCAGGCATATTGGCAACAGCATAATGAAGTACACCATGTTTCTCGTAGGTGGGATTGCTGTGCGTTGTCACACGGTCAATCGTTTCAATCGATCCACCTTGGTCCACGGCAACATCCACAATCACAGCGCCTGGCTTCATGCTTTGAACCATAGCTTCCGTTACTAATCTTGGAGCTCTAGCTCCAGGGATAAGAACAGCGCCAATTAATAAATCCGCTTTCTGTACAGCACTCGCAATATTATGAGGATTAGACATCAATGTTCGCAGTCTTCCCCCGAATATGTCGTCCAGAGCTCTCATCCGATCGGCACTCCGTTCAATAATGACAACATTAGCTCCGAGACCTAGCGCCATTTTGGCCGCATTCGTTCCAACGATGCCTCCGCCCAAAATAATGACATCGGCTGGCGGCACACCGGGTACGCCACCCAATAAAATCCCCCGTCCCCCATAGAACTTTTCCAAAAAGTGAGCGCCGATTTGTACCGACATCCGGCCCGCGACTTCACTCATCGGTGTCAAAAGCGGAAGTGAGCCATTCGGAAGCTGAATCGTTTCGTAGGCAATCCCTGTCACTTTCTTACTAACCAAATGTTCAGCCAAATCTCCTGCTGCAGCCAAATGTAAATAAGTGAACAGCATCTGCCCCTCCCGGAAATAACCATACTCCGCAGGTAATGGTTCCTTGACTTTCATGATCATATCACTGAGCGCCCACACCTCAGCTGCATCCGCGACAATAACGGCGCCTTCTCGAGCATAGTCCTCATCCCCGAAGCCGCTGCCAACACCAGCTCCAGACTCAACAAGCACTTGATGTCCTGCCACCAAGAGCATACCCGCTCCTCCAGGCGTTAAAGCCACTCTGTTTTCATTGTTTTTGATTTCTTTAGGAACCCCGACTACAATTGGTTGTTGAGTCATATTTGCTACCTTCTTCCTTATTATCACTAAACATAATGTGCCATGCTTCTGAGCTAATTATGTGAGTAAATATCCGACTTTCTTATTCTTAGTATATGAAAAGAACACAAAAACGCCTGTATGCACAAGGTGATCATACAGGCATTTTCATTGTATAAACAGCTTCTATTCAGAAACTGTTATTTTAGATTTGTCCAATGAGTCCGGTTTTCCTCGATCGTTACAGCGATAGCATATACCTTGAAAATCAAGTCGATGATCTAGCACTTGAAAATGAAAATCTTGCTCTAACCGTTCTTCCAAAGGTCCGAGCCAATCTTCCATAATTTCATCCACGGACCCGCATTGCACGCAGATTAAGTGATGGTGATGATGACGTGTACTGTCGTCACGTAAGTCGTAACGAGCGACACCGTCGCCAAAATTCATTTTCTCCAAGACATGCAGCTCACTCAGCAGCTCTAAAGTTCGGTAAACTGTCGCCAGTCCGATCTCTGGAGCCTTGTCCTTCACAAGCATAAACACATCTTCAGCACTTAAATGATCTTGTTCATTCTCTAAAAGTACGCGTACTGTCGCTTCCCGTTGAGGGGTTAGTTTGTACCCTTGGGATTGCAATTGCTGCTTAATCTTCTCGATCCTTGCTTCCATATGCCTCCCCCTCAGAAAGGTGGGCATCCAAGCCCAGTTTTAGCCACTCTTTTTATTATAGGGGGAGCTGACTGACAAAGTCAAACAGAAACATAAGCGGATCTGTTATCCATACAGGCCAACAAGCATAGGCGTTACCCATCTCATCATCAATTGCGACATATATCCTTCCCAAAGCGCTGCTCCAAGTAGGAAAACCCCCATCAGGAGAGTAAGCGTTGTATAACGCATAAAGGGCTGGTATATGTTTCCATTACGGCTCATAAAGCGATTTTTGATCATATAGATCGAGAACGCCATAGCAGCTACACTACAGAATAGGATAGCCGGAATTACAATCAGATTCTGAGGCGCAACGGAAACAAGTGCAAATAACATGCCCTTCCAAGACATTTGGCCGACAAGATACCCAACCGTAAACCCAATTAACACACCTTTGAGAAAGTCCAAAACGAGAATCAATGGCAGCCCGACAATAGACAAACCAAAGAGCCATATCAACAAAATCCACTTCATATGCATGCCGAAAGCTTGAACGAACGATTGCTGGCTGTCAAACTCAGCGCCTTCATTAATTTCATGAAAGAAACTACCCAAATGACGAGTCATTTCTTGTTTTTGTTCCAAAGAAAGTGCATTCACCATCACGGCGCCGAACACGACCCCTATGATGAAAAGTACGGAGACGAATATAAATAGCGGCAAATTATCCTTCATATATTGTTTCATCGTTAGGTTCCTATTCATCTCGCAGCTCCTTCCTTGTGTCAACCTCTACAAAGACAAGCTTATGAGCGAGTGCTGGAAACTATGAACGATTTTTAACTTTGCCGTACCTACCCCCGCCTCCAACCTCAAGCTGTAAGGTGCCTTCTCGCGCCTTTACAATATAAGAAGCAATTTCTTCACCAATTTCACTTGCAAGCACATCTGGTGTGGTGCGATGCAGGACATTCATTTCCGTTCCGAAGCGGCGAAGCAATTGATCAAGCTTTTTAGGCCCTAGACCTGGGATAAATTCTAGTGGAACTTGAAAATGATACGGAGGTCGATAAGGAGGGAGGTAAGCCATTTCACGGTCCGCTAAGTTCAGAATCCGATCCATGACTCCTCTGACGATTTTATTGCTGCCACAGTCGGCACAGCGCTCGGCGGTCGTTTCACTTTCATCCAGAACGGATTCGCATAAGCTGCAATAAGTTCGGTGGTATTTCCCAAGACGAGGATTAAGGCCGTAGTTGGCAATTATACCGCGTTCCTCTTGACGATGCAGCGCTTTAACGAGCTCCTCATATGTAGGGGCAGCCAGCCTCATCTCGTTATACTCACGTCCAATTTTACCAAGAGAGTGCGCATCTGAGTTCGTGACGAATGTGAATGGATCAAGCTCCGAAATTAAACCAGCCATATCGGAATCAGCACTTAGTCCAAGCTCAACAGCAGAGATGCCTTTAAGATCAAGAAGGTGCTCCATCTTAGTAGACGCACTTCCGTACACACTTTTGTGCGGAGTGAAAATATGCGCGGGAATAAGGATGCCACCCCTGCCGAGCACCTCATCTTGAAGTACGCGAGCAGGTACATAAATGCGCTGAGAGCTTAGCTCCACATTTTTCATGTGACCCTTCATCCATTGAGTGAACCCCTGCATCACCGTAAGATTAGGCATATAGGCAAGCAAATGGGCCGGGCCCATGCCAGGATCGCGCACCTCTATTTCACTGCCCAGCATAATCGTCGTGTCCTGATAGCGGATGCCGCCGCCCTCCAACTCCACCATCTCACCCCGATCCAAGTACGCCATGATGTCATCCTGTACAGAAGGCGAGTGACAATCGATAATACCGATGATCTCCATTCCTTTTCTGACGGCAGCTTCCTGCGCAATATTGAAGAATGTCAGGTCATTCGCAGCGCTGATCTTCACCGCTTGTCCCTTCTCCGATCGACCTATGTGAATATGGAGATCAACATAATAAGATTTCATTTAGATTTGACCTGTTAAAAGGTACAGCTGCCAGGCGTAAACAGCCATAATCGTCTTCGCATCGCTAATTCGACCTTCACGTATGTACTGCTGAGCTTGTTCCAAAGTAATCGCTTCGCATTCCAGGAATTCATCCTCATCCGGATTCGCTTCGCCCTTCACCAAATTTTCTGCGATATAGAGATGAATGATTTCATCCGCGAAACCTGGTGAGGTATAGAAGGAGCTGACTAACTTGATATTTTCAGTCCGAAAACCCGTTTCTTCCTCTAATTCGCGCAAGGCTGCCTTAAGCGGCTCTTCTCCTGCATCCAGTTTGCCAGCTGGGATCTCGACTTGGCTTTTCTCGAGCGGTTTTCGATATTGTTCCACAACGATCATTTTATCCCCTAGCAGAGGAATAACAGCCACAGCGCCAGGGTGCTTCACGATTTCACGTGTTGCGGTTTCCCCATTTGGCAGCCTCACATGATCCACCTGCAGCGAAATGATTTTACCTTTGAAAATAGGTTCGGTCTTAATGGTTATTTCTTCGAATTTTTTGTGTAATGTCATACGAACACCTCATCCTTGTTAAAGTTGGTCTAACTTGTCCCATTCACGCATATCGTTCATTATATCAAAATTTCACCTGAAAAGAGGAAAATGGATATGAAGAGCTATGTAAATGACCGTCAAATTCGACTTGTAGGGAAAGCCTGGGAAATCAAGCGTCAATTGCAGCTCATGCTGCAGCAAGGTGGAAATACCATTACCCTAATGGATTATGTAACTGGTTTGCACAATCCGCAGCCGCACAAATCGCTTGGAAATAAGCCGGGTCCTGCGATAATTCCCTTCCCATCGAGGTAATGGGCTGTGGATACATGGAAAAAGCTTCAGTGATTTCTGCAATCGATGGGCTCGGCATGCCTACAATTCGGTGCAGCTGCAGATTCTGCGCTTGTTTCTGTACAACAGCACTTTCTTTCGCTTCCAAAAGTGGGAGAGGCACTACAGCCGGACATCTCGCTGCCAGCTGCAGCGCAGTAAGCGTATGATGACTAATGCCCTGATGCCGAATCCTTGGATCAGCAAAAGAAATTCTCGGAATGACCACTGGAATCCCACCAAGAGCGTATACAGCATTTACGAGCTCACCAACCTCAAGACCTGAAAAACCGTATCGGGTATTCGTTCCCACGATGCCTGGCCCCATGGTTACAACACTGATATCTGCCTTGACTATATGCTTCGCTGCAACTAATGCGCTATATTTGTTAACCGCCTCCACCTTACCTCCGTAAGCTTGACCATAAGTAATGGTGGTTTTAAGCCATTCCATATTCTCAAGTATGGCCACATGCTCACTCCATGCAAGTGGAAGAGCCCCCCCATCTGTCATGATATAGGCCACCTCCAAAGCACGATCAGATGATTTTCTTTGTTGATGTCGATATCTGAGCCAGCACATCACGACAGGCAGCATACTGTGCAATTCTCCCAGTAAGACGGGCATCCCCTCTAGATTCATGTCACCTTGAAACACAGAATGAAACGAGCTGGCAGGCTCTTCAATAGCGAACACACTTCGCTGCATCGGGGTATATTTGAGCTTCATGATGTGTCCATTTGAAGGTTTAGATGCTACATGGTGATCCGATTTTCGGTTACGAATTGATATTACGATATGAAACCCCCCTGAACCTAACCTCAACTTCATGGCTGTTACATTTAAATTAACCACGTCCCCTGGACTTAACAAAGGCATAGTATCGGTGTAGTGTACAGCGCGCTCAAGCGCACCGCTCCGCATCCATACCGTAACAATCTGTAGTCCCTCTCTGACCGAAACAATATCCGCAACCGTACCCTCATCCCGCATCATCAAGCCAGTTTCCCCTTCCTGGACGTGTCTTACTCGAAGCATATGTGGATTGTTTTCGTTTTACCCCACTATATCGGGTGAGTGAATAAAAAAACCGACCAGCCCTGCCATGAAAATTGGCACAGACTAATCGGTTTTCTAGAAAATGGTGAATTAAACTTTCGCAGCTTCCTTCACGAGAGCAACGAGTAATTCAGCCGTTTTGACTAAATCACTAATGGCAATATGTTCTTTTGTTGTATGGATTTCATGATAACCAACAGCGAGATTAACCGTTGGTATGCCCATTCCGTTGAAGATATTCGCATCACTGCCGCCACCGGAGTGGAATGTTCGAGCTGTCAATCCCATTGTTGAGAGTGCTCTAGCGGTCAATTGTACAATCGGAGCAGTGTCATCATGCATATAGGAGGCATACACAATATCCGCGTTAAACTCGCATGTGGTGCCAGCATCAGCTGCAGCTGATTCACAAGCCTCTTTCATCGCTGCGATTTGCGCTTCCAGCTTATGCTGAACGATACTGCGTGCTTCCGCTTCCATTTTCACTTTATCGCACACAACATTCAAAGGACCTACGCCTGAGAAACTGCCAATATTCGCAGTCGTTTCGCTGTCAATTCGACCGAGCGACATACGCGAAACCGCTTTACTCGCTACTTGGATGGCACTGATGCCATCTTCAGGATTAACACCGGCATGAGCCGATTTTCCGTGGAATATAATTTCTATTTCTGCACGCCCAGGCGCTGCTGTTGCAATATCGCCAATGGCGCCGTTAGAATCAAGTGCAAAGCCGAACTCAGCTTCCATAACGCTGCGATCCATCGCGCGGGCGCCTTTCAGACCGCTCTCTTCCCCTGCCGTAATAACGAATTGAACGCGGCCATGTGGGATGTTTTGCTCTTTTAACACTTGAATGCCTTCGATCATCGCCGCGATACCCGCTTTATCATCGCTGCCAAGAATCGTAGTTCCATCGCTGCGGATATAGCCATCATCGCCAATTTGCGGTTTGATACCTTTCCCAGGAGCTACCGTATCCATATGAGAAGTGAAGAAAATAGTCGGAATTGCTGCGTTGCTGTCGGTTGCTTCAAGTGTACAGATCAAATTCCCTGATCCGTGGCCGCTTTTCGCCATCGAATTATCTTCCACAACATGCAACCCTAAACGACTGAACTTTTCTTTAAGAACGACACAAATCTCTTGCTCAAATCGGGTCTCGCTGTCTACTTGCACAAGGGAGATGAACTCTTCCACCAAACGATTTTGCTGAATCATGTACTTTCCTCCGATACACTCTATGAGTTACAATAAAACCGTACAAGCTTTTTCACGAAAAAGGAGTGAATCTTTTGTTACAGAATAAGCGTTGGTTTAAAATCGTGATTTACCTAATGCTGATCACGATGGTGCTATCAAGCATATTGTTTACTGCGGGATTATTTTTTGATTCATAGTTTAATAAATCTTTGTATCTGCGTTATAGCTTTCTAAATTTTCTTTCACTCTCTGTAAGAACCTGCCACAGATGACACCATCAAGAATACGGTGATCCAGGGACAAACAAAGGTTAACCATCGAACGAACCGCAATCATATCTTGAATAACGACAGGCTTCTTCACAATCGATTCGAAGGTCACAATAGCTGCTTGTGGGTAGTTGATGATCGGGTAAGACAGAATCGAACCGAAGGAGCCTGTATTATTTACAGTAAATGTCCCGCCAACCATATCATTCAGCGATAATTTCCCCGCGCGTGTCTTCTTCGTCAATTCATCAATTTCTCTAGCTAGTCCTGCGATATTTTTTTGATCCGCTTTTTTGATAACCGGAGTTAAGACCGAATCTTCCGTTCCTACGGACAACGAAATGTTAATATCGCGTTTCACGATAATTTTATCGACGGCCCATACGGAGTTGATGATCGGGTAATCCTTAATGGCATTGACAACCGCCTTCAGCATGAATGCCAAATACGTTAAGTTAATGCCTTCTCGGCGCATAAACTCGTCTTTCACTTTATTCCGCAGAACAACAAGATTCGTTACATCGACCTCAATCATTGTCCAAGCATGCGGAATTTCTGTTACACTCTGGCGCATTTTTGAAGCAATGGCATTGCGCATTGGCGTTACGTCAATGAAATGCTCATTGCGAGCGTCTAATGAATGTCCTTCCGCTTCAATCAGCGGCGTTTGTGGATTAGCTGACAGATGGATGCCAGAGCTGCGAACAGGCTGGTGAGCCTGCTGCGAATCTGCTTGTGCAGCGGTTTGAGGAGCAACTGCAGCTGCCGGTTGATTTGTTTGCACTGCGGCAGGAGCTGCATTCGCTCCACCGGAGGCGATGAATTGCTCAACGTCCTTACGCGTAATTCTTCCGCCAAGACCCGTCCCCGCAACGCGAGACAAATCTACACGATTGTCTTGCGCAAGCCTTTGCACAGCTGGAGAATAACGACCACGCATGCTTTGGTCTGAGTCTTCCGCCAGCGCGGTTCCAGCATGACTAGCAGCTGCAGCTCCTGCGGTTGATGCTCCGTTCGCTAAAGCTGCACCCGGCTCTTCAATCAAACAAATGGCTTCGCCAACAGCAGCTGTCTCGCCATCGCCGACAATAATTTTTACAAGTGTACCTTCAATTGGTGAAGGCATTTCCGTATTCACTTTCTCTGTGAAAAGCTCACAAAGCACATCGTATTGTTCAATATAATCGCCAGGCTTCTTGAGCCATTTGCCTATTGTAGCCGAAACGAGGCTCTCCGCTAGATGCGGGACCGTTACCTCGGTTAGTCGGCTGTTGGTTTGGTTCATGGGTGTACCTCCTAAGTTCAGGAAATGATCAATATAAGGAATTTAGATATGTAAATTAGAACATAGCAAGCTGGTGCATGGCATCCTTCAGCTTATCTGCATTGAGAAGGAAAAATTTCTCCATGGGTGGATTGCTGCCCACTGCCGGAACGTCTGGGCCACAAAGTCTTGCGATAGGCGCATCTAGTTCGAACAGCATTTCTTCGGCGATAATCGCCGACACTTCTGCGCCAACGCCACCAGTTTTGTTGTCTTCATGGGCGATGAGCACTTTGCCTGTTTTCCTAGCAGCCTCCAAAATAGCCTCTTTGTCAAGTGGCTGTAGGGAGCGCAGGTCAAGTACGTGTGCGGAAATACCTTCCTTCGCAAGCTCTTCAGCTGCTTGTAAGGCATAATTTACAACCATGCCGTAGGCGATAACTGTAATGTCTGTGCCCTGACGTTTGATGTCGGCCTTGCCGATCGGCACGATATAATCGTCATCTGGTACGTCCGCAGATAGTGCCAGATAGCACTTCTTGTGCTCGAAGAATAACACAGGATCAGCATCTCGGATTGCTGCCTTCAGCAGACCCTTAGCATCATATGGATTCGAAGGCGCTACGATCTTAACACCCGGTGTGCCAAAGAAAACAGATTCCGGACATTGGGAATGGTATAAGGCACCTGCTCCGGTCGCACCGTATGGAGCACGAATGACAATTGGGCATGTCCAGTCATTATTAGAACGATAACGAATCTTAGCTGCTTCACTAAGAATTTGATTCGTTGCTGGGAAGATGAAATCAGCAAACTGAATTTCGGCGATCGGTTTCATCCCATACATCGCCGCACCAATAGCCACACCTACGATGGCAGACTCTGCTAGCGGCGTGTCAAGTACACGCTCTTCACCAAACAAATCACGCAGCCCTTTGGTCGTGTTCAAGACACCACCTTTACCAACATCTTCACCGAGTACGAAGACGTTATCATCCTGCTGCATTTCCTCCTGCATGGCAGAGCGGATTGCTTCCAAATATGTAATTACAGCCATAATTTATTGGTCATCTCCTTCCGCGTAAACATGAAGGAGCGTATCTTCCGGTTTCGGATAAGGCGCGAGATCCGCATACTTTGTAGCTTCATTAATCTCTTGCTTTTGCCGTTCCTGAAGGTCACGATCTTGATCTTCACTCCATAGTCCGCATTCCATTAAATATTCTTTGAACTTAAGGATGCCATCTTTTTGACGGTTCTGTTCTACTTCTTCTTTCGTCCGGTACAGCATGTCATCATCCGACGTTGAATGAGGCATGAGTCGATAGGAAATCATTTCGATGAGCGTTGGACCTTCGCCACGAGCTGCTCTTTCTCTTGCTTCCTTCGTCACCCGATACATTTCTAATACATCACTGCCATCTACTTGAATACCTGGGAACCCATACCCCAGCGCACGATCAGCGATTTTCCCTGCCACTTGTTTATGAAGAGGAACGGAAATCGCGTATTGATTATTTTCACAAACGAAAATAACAGGCAGTTTATGTACACCCGCGAAATTACAGCCTTCGTGGAAATCCCCTTGATTGCTTGAGCCTTCGCCGAAGGAAACAAATGTGACGAAGTCTTGCTTTTTCATTTTGGCTGCAAGTGCGATACCAGCAGCATGCGGCACTTGGGTCGTAACAGGGGACGACCCTGTAACTATATGATTTTTCTTATCGCCAAAGTGACCAGCCATTTGCCTTCCACCACTGTTGACGTCTTCTGCTTTGCAAAAAACCGCAAGCATTAAATCCCTCACCGTCATGCCTACAGAAAGTACAAACGCATAGTCACGATAATAGGGCAAGAAATAATCTTTTTGCGCTTTCATCGCAAAAGCCATCCCTACCTGACCGGCATATTGTCCCATTCCAGATACGTGAAAAGGTATTTTACCTGCGCGTTGAAGCATGAAAGCTCGCTCATCATATTTAGCAGCAAGACTCATGACTGTATACATACGAACGGCTTCGTCGTCAGACAAACCTAAACTTCTATGTTTATATAGTTGACCAATAGACATGGAGGTTGCCTCCTTTAGAAATTTTAGGTACCACATAAATTTATTACCTGGTCCTAGTACTTGACTCTATATGCTTATTATAAACGCAAATGTTTATGATTACAATTTTTATCCGCTAATTGCAATCCCATCGACGGCCAGCATCGCTTCTCCTAATGCTTCCGACAAAGTTGGATGTGGATGGATGGTTTGGCCCACTTCCCAAGGCGTCGCATTCAGCACCTGGGCAAGCGCTGCTTCGGATATGCTGTTCGTCACATGCGGTCCAATCATGTGTACACCCAGAATGTCATTCGTTTCGCTATCTGCTATCACCTTTACGAAGCCATCTGTATCTCCATATACAAGTGCTTTTCCAATCCCTTTAAAGCTGAATTTGCCAATTTTCACCTTGTGTCCTTGATCGACAGCCTGTTGTTCGGTCCAACCAACACTAGCGATCTCTGGTCTTGTATACGTACATCTTGAAACGAGATGCGCTTGCAGCTCATGCGGAGTTTGACCGGCCAGGTGCTCCGCTGCCAAAATCCCTTCATGACCGGCCATATGCGCCAGCATGAGTCCCCCAATAACGTCGCCAACCGCATAGATGTGTGATTCTGTCGTTTGCATGAATCGATTCACACGAATGACGCCTTTATCTATTTTAATATCTGTATTTTCAAGCCCGATTCCCTCAATATTGGCTACGCGCCCAACAGATACAAGCACCTTATCTGCCGTTAATTCAACGATCTCTCCTTGCTTGTCCGCTTGTAATGTAACACTGCCTTCCGTCACCTTCACGGAATCAGGAAGCACTTTTGCACCAGTAACCAAGTTAATGCCGCGTTTCTTAAACAAACGCTCCAGCTCTTTGGAAATATCCGCATCTTCTAAGCTCACTAATCGTTTATCCAGCTCAACTATGGTAACCGCTACGCCGAAATCGCTCAACATCGAAGCCCATTCTACACCGATCACACCACCACCGACAATAATGATTGACTTTGGAAGGTTCTCCATACGCAAAGCGTCTTCACTCGTTAAAATATGGGTACCATCGATCTCTAATCCTGGTAAACTACGCGGTCTGGAGCCTGTAGCAATGATCAAATTACTCGATAAAAGCGTTTCGATATCCCCGTCTTCCTTCTCTACAGAAACAGCACCGCTGCGTGGAGAAAAGATAGAAGGTCCAATTATGCGGCCATTGCCGTAATGGACCGTGATTTTATTTTTCTTCATCAGGAATTGCAGTCCTTGATGCAGTTGATCAACAATACGTTGTTTACGGTTAAGCACACTATCAAACTTCACTTCAATGGACTCAGCAGAAATGCCATAATCCTCACTTTTCTTCATTGTTGCGTAGACTTCAGCACTTCGAAGGAGAGATTTACTTGGAATACAGCCTTGATGTAAACAAGTGCCTCCAAGCTTGTCCCTTTCCACGACAGCCACCGTTTTCCCTAATTGTGCAGCCCGTATAGCCGCGGTATAACCTCCAATACCACCACCAAGAACTACGACATCATATCTATGTTCACTCATTATGTATTTCCTCCCTATTAAACGATTACTACCTCATATGTATACACTTCTCTCTATTATATTACCCTTTTTTGGTTACCAAATCATAGTCTTATTTGTGAATTAGACACACTAACAGATTCAGAGTATGATGATAGAAAAACATGTATCATGCAAAGTAAGGAGCAGCTATGAGAGCACCATTTTATCGATTTATTGCTATTCTTCTTCTCGTTATTCCCGGTTTGACAGCGACCTATGGATTCCTTGCCATGAAGGACGCCTTTTTCGCTCAATTCGATACGGACGGTCATATCCTGTGGGGAAAATTTATCCTTGGGCTTATTTTGTTTCTTCTAGGTGTTGCTTTTATTGGGGGATGGACGTTTTTCCGTGATCGTAAACGAAATTATGTAGCACCCAGATTTAAACCAAACCGCCGCAAATAGACCGAACTTTCAAGTCCGGCCTAAACGATCTAACCAATGAAGGAATCGGTTCTGTTCAATCATTTGCGTAATGGAACTCACCTCCGCTTGTTTATGAAGGAAGCCGATTACAGCTACAATCACACATTGTGCTTCCCAAGGCAAGATCATGATGATTCCATAACCTAATGTAAAACCAAGTAGATTCGATCCGGCATCACCAAGCATCACTAGGCCTCGAATATCAAGGCTATAAAGAATCAATCCACCCATGCATACCGGGATCATTGGAAAAAACACACTCGTTTCCAAGTCCAAAAAATACAAGCCCACGAACAATACCACACAAGAACTACCCAAAAATGCTTTTAATGAACGCCCTGGACGAACGTCAAGCAAATTCAAGGTATTCGTCATGAGTATCAGCAGTATTAGCTCAACCCCCATCTGCCAGATGGGGGTTTGATCGTTTCCAACCGCTACAACAAGCCATGCGGCAATTGTTACTGTGCCTAACGCCTTAACGGCTCCCATCGATAAAGTCTTTGACTCCATCCAATATTGGAAGTGTCCCTTTAGACCTTTTACGGCTTTACTGCCTATTAAATCATCTGTCCAACCTAATAAAAAAATGAATGTAGCAGTAAAAGTGAATACTCGATTATTCACTTCAAGGGAACTAATCTCTTTCAGGAATGAACTTTCGCCCATCAAGCCTGAAGATTCTAACCTTACAGCACCTTGAAGAACCAGCTCCTGAAGCCATAAGAGCAACCAAAGTACGCCCCCCATCCCGCGAGGGATGGGGTGACCAAGATAGTTCGGCCCCACCTGCCCATGGGCCTCCAGAAAGCGCCTTACATGCGGCAGCATCCACCACCCTGCCGCTCCAAGCACAATCAGATCGAGGATCGATCCGATGATAACCATACCCGCTTCCTCCCTTTCCAGCGAGTCAGCAGCGTCAAACCAACCTCGGCGAACTGCTTGCCGCGGTGCACGCACCCGTGCCAATCCCGCCCCGTTTCACGGTGCGTGATGGGCACATCCAGCTCCACGATGCGCAGGCCATGCCGCACCGCATCGATCGTTAGCGCGACTTCTACGCCGAAGCCGTGCGCGAACCCCCCAAGCTCCCGCAGCCGATCAGCACGCACCGCGCGCTGTCCCGACAAGGGAGCTTCGGTCTTATAGCCGCTGAGCCGGTGAATACCGCGGCGGGCCATACCCTTGACCAAGCCGAAGCCTGCTTTGGCGGTGGACGGCGGCAGCTTCGCTATCGCCATATCCGCTTCGCGCCGCAGCAGCGGCTCGATGAGGACGAGCGCCTCTCCGGCCGTATCCTGCAGGTCGGCGTCAAGGAAGAGCAGCAGGTCGCCGCGTGCCTTGGCGACACCTGATTGCATCGCCGCTCCTTTGCCGCGGCGGCGGTCATGCTTGATCAGCTTATCCACCCAAGGCCAAGCAGCCTCGTAGGTATTATCGACGCTGCCATCGTCGACCACAATAATTTCGAAGCTCATCCCCGCCCCTCTAATGAAGTCCGACTGATTCAACAGATGTTGAAGTGTACACGGAATCGTGCTTGCTTCATTCCAAGCTGGAATAATGATGGATAGATATGGTTTCATCCTTCACCTCCAAGCTTCCAAACAACGTGAGTAACTCGTTTCAAAATCCAGTGAAGCTGAAAAAGCCCTAAAGCAATAAAGAAAAGTGAAAGAAACAAAGTGGTACCTGCCTCTTTCGTCCATAGATAGGGCTGCTTATACAAGGCGCCTACACTTTTGATATCGACCAAACGTGCCCCTACCTTCATCCGAACAAGAAGTGTGCTTCCCATGCCTTCCCTTCCTTTTTCCAGAAAATCAATCATGTGGGTATGTGCACCAACCGTAACTAGCCACTCCCCCCGCTGCTCAAAGGCAAGTAAGAGCGCCGCATCCTCACTAGTTCCGAAGCAAGGCAGTACGTGCGCGAATAACCCTAATGCAGTCAATCTAGCCATTCCCGGTGCCGTTCCATTCGGGTAAGCATGGACAATTAGCTCCGCACCGCACGAAAGTGCTCGATCCGTCACACTGTCCATATCGCCTACGATAAGATGCGGCTGATAACCGCACTCCAGCAGTGCGTCGGCTCCCCCATCCACCCCAATCAGAATCGGATTGACCATTGAGATAAAAGCTTTTGCAGCTAGCAAATCCTTCTTATACCCCTTCCTTCTGGAAACAACCAACACATGCTTACCCTCGCAATTCACCCTTAGGGGTAATGAGGGCAGTGGCTCCATAAGAGCTCGCTTCTCCCGAATTGCATAGGTTAACGTATTATCAATAAATTGCTCTAACAGCCTTGACGATTGATCATTCGCAAGCTGCTGCAAGCTCATCCAATTCTCACGTGTAAATGCGGTACAGGAGATATGCTGATCTTCGACGATGATCCTATCCTCATAAATCGCAATCTCCTTATTCGATTCAAAAACTTCGAACGCTGACGACTCCACTTCCCAAATCGGTATATGCTGCTGCAGCAGCAACAGGGGTCCTTGGGTCGGATATGTGCCACTCATCGTTTGGTGGCAATTAATGATCGCTTTGACTTTACGATCGATGAGTTCCTGTGCAATGACTTCATCCAAGTCACGGTGCTGAAGAACAACGATTCGGCCTTGCGGCAAATCACGCAGCAATACTTTCGTAATCGCCCCTACGCTAATCTTCCCTTTGCAGAGCGGCAGCGGCTTCGAAGAAAACAATGACAACGAGGGCCAATTCATGATAGACACCGACTTTCCTTTCGTCTCTTGGCCCACTTATTTTGCCCTTTGCCACTATATTCTATGTATATTTTACCCATCCAATGGCAAGTATTGGGTTATATTCTTATCGAAAGGAGATCAAACATCCATGGAGCTAAACATGAGCGCAGACGAAGTGTTAGGCCACATTGTACAGCTTCACAACACCGGGGAGTCGCTAGCCAAAAAAAATGTGAAGAAGCTGCATCCTGACCTTATGAAAAACGCCCTGTATTACTACCCTAGCTGGGAGCACGCCTTGCAAAAAACAGGAGTGGGCAACATCATTCACTAAACATACATAAAATTGCACACAAAGAGCTCCGAAGGGGATTCACCCACTTCGGAGCTCTTTTCAATCAAAGTTCCATGCTTCGTTATTCAAGAACTTCCCATTCAACTTGCACCATGCGATCTACCCATGTGCGGATTTTTATTTCAATCGCACTCTCGATTTCTTCATCCGTCATTTCACCAAGTTTATATTCCGCAATTTCAAGTACATCCTGCTTAACCAATTCGCCTGATACGGCTAGTTGAATTTGAATACGCAAAGCTATCACCCTTTTCTAAAATGAGTTGAATTTATAAGTTATAAGAAAACTTTCCATTGCTCTTGGCCAAATGATTCTTTAAAATTAACTTGAATGACAATCAAATTTATAAAAGGAAAAGAGGAATCCTAATGTCACGAACTCAAGCACAAAAAAATCGACAACGAAGTTTGCGCGAAGGCAAGCTCGATCCTGCTATCCATCGGCTGCATTGGCATGGAGTCAACCCAGTAACCAAAACGACGCCTACATTGAAACAATTACTAACTAAACAAAATGATAAACACAAATCAAGGAATTTGAACCATTCGCATGGTGACGATTCCTTTTTTCATGCTTCATTAAGCTCATGGATCGTGATTCCTTGTTCGGCTGCATAACGGACTAACGCTTCTCTTTCCGCAGGACGAAAGGTATAGTTACAGTCAAACCCGTTAAAGAACAGCTTCCACTCCCTTACAACTCCGTTATCTCCTAGCTCTAACTCCGCTACATATAAGGAATCTGGCTCATCTTCAAATTGAAGGCCGATGTGCAGCTGTACCTTGCCTTCAGTCATTTCCTGCTCACAATAGTCCATAATCACGAGTGTTGGCCCTCCTATTGAATTAAATCTTTTTTATTTATATAATATACTAATGCGCACAAGCTAAACAACGAGGTGAGACTTTGATCGCAGGTCAAAGATCCCTATACGAAAATGCTAGTTTATGCTTAAGCTTACGTAGAAAGTTTTGCTAAAGCAAAACTCTTAGGAGGAATTACCATGGCATACGATCCGCAGGTAGTAGATGCAACAATAGTTAGTGATAACAAAAAAAATGGTCTTTTCGAAGTCGTTGTCTCACTGAAAGACCGCAATAAATGCCGTCTTTTCTTCGAAAGAGATTCCGAAACCGGTATCGGCAAAGTGACTGATTTGAATAGATTGATGAAAGAACCTTGCCCGATCTGTCGCAAAGATTACCTTTGCAACTGTCTTGACCGTTACAAATATTCAATTGCGGATCAAGCTCTTACATTCATAAAATAATGGCATGACGAAACCCCCTAGCTAACTAGCTAAGGGGTTTCATTGTTATTTACGATTTTGCTGATACTGCTTACACGCATGAATCCATTCCTTCACCATGTTCGGATTAGATGCGAAATGCAAATGTGTATAGCCGGCAACAAGATTCCCGGTGAGATACCCATCTGCTTTGGTTCCAAGCCTGCCCTTCGATTGAAAGGCAGCTTTCACATCCGCACCCTCTTTAGCTTGAAAAGTTGAATAATGAAATTCATGGCCGCGAGCCTCTTCACCTAAGGGCAGCAAAAAGTTTCCCTCTACACCAGCAGCCTCGCGGTAACCTAAAGCTGCTAACTTCGTCTGCATGTTGACTTTTCCGGGGATCATGCCAACCATTGGAAATTCATTTCCTGTCGTATCTACAATTTGTTCCGTGAGGAACATAAATCCACCGCATTCAGCGAGTGTCGGAATTCCTTCCTCAATTCGGCTGCGGACAGACGCCTTAACCCCTTCTTCGGCAGCTAATCGCTCTGCGAATTCCTCGGGAAACCCTCCACCAATGTAAAGTCCATCCGCATCAGGAGGAACCTCTTCACCTGCAAGCGGTGAAAAGAAAACACATTCCGCGCCTCCCGCCTCTAACAGTTCCAGATTTTCCGGATAATAAAAGTGGAATGCGGCATCTTTGGCGATCGCGATTTTAACCCGTTTAGGTTCCTTAAGTTGATCATTGCTTGTAAACAAAACGGATTTACAATCTATCGGCTCAGCTGCGGCTAAATCCAACAAAAGGTCCAAATCTATATGTGCCGTCACTTTGTCAGCCAAAAGCTCAAAAAAAGGTTGGAGCTCGCCTCGCTCAATCGATGGAACCAGACCTAAGTGCCTTTCAGGAAGTTCAATGTTCACGTCGCGAGGCAGAAACCCAAGGACAGGAACACCGCATTCCTGTTCGATAGCTTGCTTAACCATCTTATAATGCCCTTCGCTGCCTGCTCGATTGGCAATGACACCTACAATATTATCGCCTTGACCAAACTGCTGAAAGCCTTTCACGATCGCAGCGGCGCTTCTTGCCATACTGGCAATGTTGACAATTAACACGATCGGAGCACCTAGAATGCGTCCTATATCCGCGGTACTGCCTTCGTCAGTCATTGGGTTTTTGCCATCAAACATCCCCATAACACCTTCGATAATTGAGATATCTGAAGCTTGACTTCCTCGCTCAAATATTTCCTTCACCGCTTCACGCCCAGTCATCCATGAATCCAAGTTGCGTGAAGGCCTTCCTGTCACTGCCGAATGATAGGTTGGATCAATATAATCGGGACCACACTTAAATCCCTGAACCGTAATTCTTCGTTTCTGTAAAGCAGCCATAATACCGATGGTCAAGGTGGTCTTCCCTACACCACTGCCTGTGCCTGCAATGACAATCCGCCGATCCATCACAAGCCACCTCGTTCAAATGGAGCAGAACCAGTAAAGTCGAGTAATCCCACAGAAATTGTGACATTTCCTGATTTCTTCTTAACTAATGCTAGTTTATCTTGGCCCGTGTAAAGCTTAACAGCCGGCTCACTTACCGCATACGCTCCAGTAAACTGATACACAGTCTCGGAAGGTGCCTCCACGGTCACGGTGTTCAACTCTTCAGGTGTATAGGTGATGAACTCCCAGCCATGATTACGAGTAACCTCGAGCAAGCCTAATTCGTCCTTCTTCAAATCGATCGTACAGACTGCTTTCACGCTTCGTATGGAAAATGATAGCTCTTCAAGTGTTAATTGTATGACTTGTTCAATTTCATCAGCTGAAGTACCGCGGTTACAGCCTATTCCTAGAATAATAACTTTCGGCCTGTACAGCACACCGTTAGTTAGAATGCTTTCCTCCTCTAGCCCCAGAAGTCGATGCGTGATGAGCAGGACGGCATTCGGCTCGCTTGCTCGACCTTCCGAAATCGATGTAAACCGCCTAATATTGGCGGGTATAGGTCGCTCATGCGTCCACCAATTCGGTTCACCCGATTCCTGAATAACAGCAATTCGCTCTTCATTAACGACAGCAGCGCTGACCGGGGTCAGTTTATCTGCCGATTCCCAAACCCAGCCGAAACGACGGCCGAAGAGATCAACAGGAATCGTTTTCTGAACATCCGATGCCGTAGTAATCACAGCCCTTGCATGAATAGCAGCTGCAACCTCATGAGTTAGCTCATTTGCGCCACCCAAATGCCCAGAAAGCACGCTGATGACATGCTCCCCATTATCATCAATAACAACAACACCAGGATCTTTCTTCTTATCTTTCAGTAATGGAGCAATCATACGAACAACGGCTCCTAGGGAAATGATGATAATAAGTCCTTGGTATGCGGGAAATAGTGCAGGAAATAATAAACGAACACTGCCCTCAAACATTTGTATCGAGCGCTGCTCTTCATCACCTTTGACGAATTTGCTCATGTAATAGACATCCGTGCCGCTCATTTGCTCATTCAGCTTACGTGCAATCTCGACACCATGCTTCGTAATAGCTACGATCGCATAGTCATTTTGTTGTCGTATAACAGGAATGACTCCCTCTTCAAGACTAATCGTCATGGCTTAACACCTCTGCGGAAACGGTGTGTAAATGATTTATCGTATAATTTGGAGCGATACTCCTCTTTGCCGTGAATTTCCGGATCCAACGCCCAGCCTGCCAAAATCATCGCATGCGAACGGATACCACGGCTCCGCATATCCTCTTCCAGCTTTCCTACCGTTGTACGAACAATTAGCTGATCCGGCCACGTAGCACGCTGAACGACCGCAACAGGTGTCTCCTCGCTCCACCCTGCCTCAATAAACTCGCTAACTACTTTCTTGATTAAAGTAGCACTCAGGAACAAAGCGATTGTACAATGATGTGCAGCAAGGTCGCACAATTTCTCAAGCTCCGGCACTGGCGTACGGCCTTCCGCTCGAGTTAGAATAACCGTTTGGGTAAGATCTGGAATCGTGAGCTCTGCGCCAACAGCCGCGGCTGAAGCGAAAACAGAGCTTACGCCTGGAATAATTTCATAGCCAATGTTTTCTTTACGCAGCAGAGCAATTTGTTCCATCGTTGCACCGAACATAGCCGGATCTCCGGTGTGCACGCGCACGACCATCTTCCCCTGTTTAAGGCGGTCGACAATGATGCCAACCATTTCCACCAGCTCCATGCCCGAGCTTTTCAGTACTTCTGCTTCAGGCTTCGCTTTAGCGATCAATTCTTCATTCACAAGCGAATCCGTATACATCACAACATCTGCTTGTTGAAGAAGCTTTAAGCCTTTCACAGTGATCAAATCCGGATCTCCCGGTCCCGCGCCAATAATATAGAGTTTCATCTATTTTCTCACCACCATTAGGGTTAGATATTCTAATTCTCGTCCTTGCAACTCTTCCACATTACGCCAAATTTCTTCCTCCGAGGAAGTGACTTTGGTTAAAACAGATGCTTTATTTACGAGTCCGAGATCACGAAGTACGGATAGCATCAAATCTATCACTTTAGCAACCTTGATGAACACGACACAATCATGTTCTTCAATGGCCTTGCGCATCTTGTCGTAGTCGTCCACAGCCGGGACGATGGCAATTTGCTCATCACCATCCGCTAAAGGGATGCCCAGACGGGAAGCAGACGCGTTAATCGAGGAAATCCCTGGAATGGAGACAGCCTTTACTTCAGGATGGCTTTCGTTCATAAGACGCATCAAGTGAATGTAGGTGCTATAAATCATCGGGTCGCCCTCCGTCACGAAGGCAACATCTTTCCCTTGAACCAAATGTGCCCAAACACTTTCAACCGTCTTCGTCCACTGTATTTCAAGCGCTTCTTTATCCCTTGTCATTGGAAAAGTGAGCCCCATCATTTCTTTTTGCTCCGTATTCACGTACAGCTCCGTAATCGCTAGCGCATAGCTCTTAGCTCCACGCTTCTTTCTTGGGTAAGCGATGACCGGACATTCTTTTAACAATCGAAAAGCCTTGACCGTAATTAATTCCGGATCGCCTGGGCCAACACCCAAACCATATAGCGTGCCAAGATTACTCATCGCCTGTACCTCCCTCAATATCTGTCTGCTTGCGCTGTGCTGTGATGATGTAGATCGGATTCAGTGCGTCGAATCGTTTCATATGAAGGATAGGCTTGCTGCGCGATACTTGTACAAGCGATATCTGCGTTGTGAACCCGACCTTCGTAAACGTCTTATCGGCCTCATATAACGTCTCTATCGTCGCTGCATTCAACACAATCCTGCCGTTCGGCTTCAGTCTCGCTGCACATATTTCTAGCAGCTCTTGCATCTCTCCACCGCTTCCGCCAATAAAGATGGCATCCGGATCTGCGAAAGTATCGAGACCCTTTGGTGCTCTGCCGTGCACAGCTGTAAGATCAACACGAAACTTGGCGCTGTTTTCCAGGCAATTTTGGAGATCGTCTTCGTTTTTCTCGATGGCAAATACGGCGCCTTCACGAGCTATACGTGCCGCCTCAATGGCTATGGAGCCTGTACAAGTTCCAATATCCCATACGACACTATCCACTTGTAGAGCTAATTGACTGATGCTTAATACACGAATTTCTTTTTTCGTTATTAGCCCTTTATCCGGTTTGCGTTGGGCGAACTGATCATCTTCAATGCCAAGCGGCCAAACTGGACCTGGGACTTGTTTTTTCAAAATAACCACATTGAGTGGTGAAAATGTTTCCGTGGCCAACTGGTCCAAATCGTACCAACCACAGCGTTCTTCGGCTCCTTCCAAATTCTCTGCCACAAAGGCACGATATTCGGTCATGCCAAAAGAAAGCAAATAAGCCGCAATCGCACTCGGTGAATTCGTTTCATCCGTGAGCAGGGCCACTTTGTCTTTCCCATCTATTCGCTGCGCCAAGCCTTTGATGCTCCGTCCATGAACGCTTGTGATATAAGCATCGTGCCAGCTTTCCCCCATCCGGGCAAATGCCAGTTGAATCGAGCTAACAGCCGGGTAAATTTGCACACCTTCCAGCTTCTTCTCTACATAACCGCCAATCCCATAAAAGAGCGGGTCGCCCGAAGCCAAGATGACAATGGAACGTTCTTCTTTTTGAAGTTTACTCATGAGCTCTGGCAAGCTGCCTTTTATGACGATTTTCTCGCCTTTATATTCAGGAAAAAAGGCAAGATTCCGCTCTCCGCCTACAAGTACTTCACTTTCATTAATCCATTTGATATATAAAGGGAGCAGGCTCCCTTGTCCGTTATCGCCAACACCAATCACTTTCACATTTCTACTCATTCGTAAGCCATCTCTCCATTCTCGCTCCGCTTCACCATCGCCGATTTCCCTAAGAGTTCAGCTTTCATTGAAATGATCGCTGTTTCTATGAAATCAAACCCGTCTCTCGCAACTTCTTCTAGTCCAGCTAGGTTGCAGCGCTCGCATAATCGCTCAAAATAACGCAAATTCCCCGTAGAAGCCATTAAATCTCCAACCTGCGAGGCAGTGTTGGCACCTCTAATTTCTTCAACAAGTGCATCGGACGCTTCCGATTCGATCGCGACCTGTGCTAGAAACCCAAAATCAACTGGAGCACTCTTCGAATGCACCATCATCACACCTTGTGCCACCTTAGAGAACTTGCCCATCATGCCGACCAACGTCACCTTACGGATGCCTTGTCTTTGGGCTTGTATTAAAGAAAACCCGACGAAATCGCCCATCTCGATAAAAGCTTCCTCCGGAAGCTCGGGATACATATTAATCCCGAATATTTCCGTCCGGCCGCCAGTCGAGAGCACGAGATGCTTGCAGCCGCATTTCACGGCAACGCGAATCGCTTGTGCGACACTGGCCTTGTAGGCCGCACTCGAGAATGGCACCACCGTGCCACGGGTGCCGAGAATCGAGATGCCGCCGAGGATGCCAAGACGCCCATTCAGCGTCTTCTTGGCGATTTCTTCGCCGGCGGGCACTGATACGAGCACGTCTACACCGTGCACGATCTCGTAATGGTCAAGCACTTCCTGCACGGTTTCGCGGATCATCTTCCGCGGGACCGGGTTAATCGCTGCTTGACCGATCTCGACTGGCAGGCCGGGCTTCGTCACGCGCCCGACGCCAATGCCTCCATCGATGCCGGCGCCAGGCTCGGCACGGAAGCTTACGCGCACGATGATCTCCGCACCGTGCGTCGCATCGGGATCATCGCCGCCGTCCTTGATGAGGGCGGCTTCGCCCCACAGCTCCGTGAACGTGCAGCTGTGCAGGGCAAATTCAACCGTCTCCCCGATGGGGATACGGATGTGCACGTGCGTTTGTGGCGCTTGCTCGATGAGCGCCACTAGTGCTGCTTTGGCTCCTGCGGTTGCGCAGGAGCCGGTGGTGTAGCCGTGGCGCAGTGGCTTGCCCGGTACTTCCTCCATAGGCGCTACTCCTTACGCGCCGCCATAATCGACAGCGCGTTGACGGCT
The DNA here is from genome assembly GCF_013141715.1 of Paenibacillus phytorum. Taxonomy (GTDB): domain Bacteria; phylum Bacillota; class Bacilli; order Paenibacillales; family NBRC-103111; genus Paenibacillus_E; species Paenibacillus_E phytorum. The sequence continues at coordinate 163,369 of NZ_WHOA01000089.1, forward strand.
GCAACGGCAACAGGACTGCCGCCCTTGCGGCCAATGTTCGTGATGAACGGGATGTCCAGCTTGGCCAGTTCATCCTTCGATTCCGCTGCGGAAACGAATCCAACCGGCACACCGACGATGAGCCCTGGCTTCGCGATTCCTTCTTTGACGAGTCGAATCAGCTCCAGCAGGGCTGTCGGTGCATTCCCAATGGCATAGATAGCTCCATCCGCTTCCTTAATCGCTTTGCGGATGGAAATAATCGCTCGTGTCGTGTTCAGACGCTTGGCTTCCTCCATGACATCCTTATCCGAGATATACACTCTCACATCGCCACCGAATTGCTCAATACGCGGCTTACTAATCCCGACTTGTACCATCTGAACGTCGGCCACAACGATTTTGCCAGCTCGAATGGCAGCAATCCCCGCTTCGATGGCTCTCGGATGAAAGACAAGACTTCGTCCTAATTCAAAATCCGCTGATGCATGAATTACACGCTGTACAACTGGGTATTGCTCCGGAGTAAACGTATGCTCGCCTAATTCTTCTGTAATCATCTCAAAGCTTTTCTCTTCAATTTCTTGTGGTTGTACCGTTAATGGCTTAAAATCCGTATGAAAATCCATCTATTTAGTCCTCCTTATGAATGTGAATGCTATCGTTTATAAATTGTATAACGCCTTGAAAGTCAGAATAGAGCGTCCCATATTCAAGTTCCGGTCTACCTATCACAATACTCGGAATACCCATTTCCAGTGCTGCTTCAAGCTTCTCATCCACGGCTCCGACTTTCCCGCTTTCTTTCGTTATCATCAAATTAACTTTGTAATGGTCATAAAGAGCTTTATTTAACTCTTTGGAAAAAGGGCCCTGCATAGCCACAATATTTTTCTGCTCAATGCCCAGTTCTTCGCATTTCTCCATATTATCTTGGCGCGGAAGCATCCGCGCAATGAGCCTCGTATCGGGAAGCCCAATCAGACGATCAGCAAAAATCTTCAACGTTTTGCTGCCGGTTGTCAGCATAATGCTGCCACGCTTCTCAGCTGCTAATTCTGCAGCTTGTTTATAATCATCAACTGTCGTAACAAGTGCACTTTGTTCGATGGACAAGCTCTGACGTTCGAAACGCACATAAGGAACAGCCGCCAATTTAGCAGCCGCCATCGCATTCTTCGACGCTTCCTCAGCAAAAGGATGGGTCGCATCAACGACCACGCGTAAGCCTTTATCTTGAATTAGCTGATTCATATCTTCCGCTGTTAAGCGACCTGTGAGTACCGCAAGTCCTTCCGCTTCCATGCTCTTCGCTGCGCTTTCGGTCACAACCGTTGTGAGCACAACATAACCTGCTGCGCGAATTCCTAACGCCAACTCCCTGGCGTCACTCGTACCTGCAAGAACGAGAATCATCGTTTGTCACCTCTTGAATGAGCATGGTCATGATCATGGGCGTGATGATCGTGATCGTGGTCGTGTTTATGCTCATGTTCATGATGGTCATGATCGTGGTCGTGATGGTGATGATCGTCATGATCATGATGGTGATGATGATCGATATGCTTCATCGCCTCTAGACGATATTGGCACATGTCGCAGTTCATCTTCACTTCATCTTGAAGCGCTTCCTGCGCGCGTCCAATCAGAATCTCTTGAAGCAGCGGATGGAAGCCGAAATAAGGAGCCATCTGGAATTGTTTATCTGGATATGTCTCCCGATACCCTTGAACCATTTGTTCCATGCGCCCAATCAAAACGCCTGTGAACAGGAAATAGGGCAAGATGATTACCTTCTTCGCGCCGAGCAGCAAACAGCGCTCAATCCCAGCATCCATCAGAGGTGCTGTAACTCCAATAAAGGCTGTTTCCACCCATTTCACCTGAAGCTTCTCCCAGAATAAGCGAGAGATTTTAAATAGATCGCTATTCGCATCTGCATCACTGCTTCCACGCCCAACAATAAGTAAAGCTGTTTCACCTAAGTCCTCTTTCACTTGAACTCCGAGATCTTCTACCCTGGAGGATAAAATATCGAGAATTTGTTCGTGTACCCCAATAGGTCTACCGTATGTAAATTTCAGCAAAGGATATTTTAATTTCGCATCATCAATAGCGGATGGGATATGAATTTTCGCATGCCCGGCCGCAAATAAGATAATTGGAATGACCACAATATGAGTAGCCCCTAGTTCTACACAGCGATCAATTCCTTGCATGATCGTTGGTTGAACAAATTCCAGGAAACAGGTCTCCACAATTTGCTCTTTCATCTTACTCGCAATTTCTGAAACAAAAAGGCGTACTTCCTCATTCCCGCCTTCTTCCCGACTCCCATGACCCACAAATAAAGCAGCATTCATCCTTTATTTCCCCCTAATTCTAATCGCCGCAAATGGCATTTTCGATAACGAAACCTACCATTTCTTGATGGCGGTAGCCTTCAATTTCTTTGACACGCTTGAAAAATTTATGAAACCGTTCGTTCGGATGTCCTTCTTTTTGGTAACGTTCCACGATTCTGCCGACTAATTCTACAAGCTCTGCAGGGTCAATTCCTTCTGCAACAGGCTGAGCCGCATGTGCATTTCGTCCTACTGTTTTTCCGCCAAGAAAAAGATCGAATTTCTCTTTGCGGTAGACAATGCCGATATCTTGCTGAACAGCCCCATAACAAGCCATTCCACACCCGTTGAACCCAATTTTCAACTCTTTAGGTACTTCTAGATTGCCAATTCGATGATGGATGGCTTCCGCATAAGGAATAGATTCACCTTTTTCTAAATTGCAAAAGTCGCATGCTTTGATTTGGGCAACATCGCCAATCGGTGATAACAATAAACCAAGTGCACTTAGTTCGGATGTAATCTGCTTAGGGTTTTTGGTTTGCACACGAACAATCAGTTGATGATGCGGTGAGTATTCAATATCTCCACGATCTCCAACAATCTCGCCTAATGCACACAGTTGGGCTGCTGTTAACTTTTTATTAGCGATACCTGGGCTTACCGCAAACTCAAAGATAGATTGGGTCGCAGTCAGCTTCTCATCAAATTCAAATGGCACCACTTCATTCCCTTTGGATACTGATACTAGCTGCAAAGCTTCCATTGCAAGTTGCAAGGAGTTACTAGGCGACAAATTCGGCGATGACTTCAGCTGGGAAGGTTCTTTCATTTCTGTAACCTCACCATCCAAGAGTTTATCTTCTTCATCGAACTCCTCCATGGAGTCATCCCAATCCTGTTCATCCAATTGTTCCAAAGCCCAGGGCTCAGCCTCGGATTTCAACCTTTGATGTGGTTTGAGCGGCTGTGTTTCAGCCCCTAATGTGTATTTCCGCTGATAACCGCGTGGTGTAATGATGAGACCGTCATACAGCTTGGTTGCGGAATTACCAATAATAATGGTCGTTAACATGCCAATATCATGATTCAGCATATCAGCAAGCGTCGTCACAACAACATGTTGACGATCTCGATACGCGCTTTTGACAATCCCAACAGGTGTTAAAGGAGAACGATACTTAAGGAGGATGCGCTGAGTCTCAACAATTTGTCTGGTCCGTCTACCGCTTCGCGGGTTATAGAGGGCAATAACGAAATTAGCCATTCCCGCTGCCTCAACCCGCTTCGCAATCAGCTCCCATGGTGTAAGATGATCACTTAAGCTGATGGTGCAAGAATCATGCATAATTGGAGCACCTAGCAGAGATCCAGCCGAATGAACAGCTGAAATGCCAGGAATCACTTCTACTTGGACGCCATCCTCGCGGGTCCAGCCTTGTTCCATCAACACCTCATAGACAAGACCTGCCATCCCATATACGCCGGCGTCTCCACTGGAAATAACGGCAACTTTCTTACCCTGCTTCGCTTGCCGCACAGCCTCTTGCGCACGACTCACTTCTTCCGTCATGCCTGTTCGAACTACTTGCTGTTCGGTTAACAGACCTGCAATAAGATCAACATAGGTGTTATATCCGATGATAACTTCACTCTCTTGAATCGCTTCCCGTGCACGCTTCGTAATATGTTCAAAACTCCCCGGCCCAAAGCCGATAATGAGCAGTTTTCCTGACAATTTGTATCACCCTTCCCCATAATTACACAAACAAAAAAAGCATCCCTAACATAAGTCATGTTAGAAATGCTTGGTAAATTACTACAGTTAATAAAACCAGAAGTAACCGCTCTCTAACACTCCCTAATTCCTCGTAGGGTTATTGTGTTGTTGAATTAGGCAGGTCTCCTGACTTAATCATCCCCTTGCACCTTCCCAGGTTGTTACCCAGTGGTATGTTGCATGGAGTTACCGTAATAAACGGCGATTTTTACAGTGGCGGGTCCGTGCCGGTATTTCACCGGTCTTCCCTTTTAACCATACACCCGAATGGATCTATGGCACCTAATTCCTATGATATGCAATTACGATCATCCTACCATCTATCGATAGGGTTGTCACGTATTTATTCATAGATGGCCTGGTAGAGTCCTTCCATCAAACTCTGGTAACTGCTTGGATTATAGGTCACTTCGGCAAATGAAACTTGAATGACCTTGTTGATCGTTTTAACGATAAAAAAACTATCCTCCCCACGCTCCGGGTCAATATAAGTGTAGCACTCTAAGTGACTGCTTCCCGTTTTTTGACGTAAAAATTCCGTTGCTTCCGCACTCAAATTCGCATATTTAGGCATAGTTAGTTTCCTTTCCATTTAAACGAAGTGATGCTATCTATTATAGCGTATTTCAACTCTTTGATTCCTATCAAAACGAGAAAGTATTTCTTTAATTTTCAGAATTTTCGTACTATAATGAATCTATCAAGATATCGCTTTCATTATATGAAGGAGGAATTGATATGAGCAGTCATGAAACGAATGGATTGGTGTTTGTCTTTACTGGCACTAGCGGTTCTGGTCGTAAAACAATTGCCCATCACATTGCCAAAGAGCTTGGTTTCTCATCTGTCGTCTCCTACACAACTCGAATACCTAGACCCAAAGAAATCAACGGGAAGGATTATAATTTCATCTCACGCAAAGTATTCATCGATAGTGACATTGCAGGTGAATTTTTTCAAACTGTTGAAATTGACGGGAATTTCTATGGGATTAAGAAAGCGGACATCGATGAAGCGCTTCGCAAAGACGGACTTATCTATGTCATTGTGAATCGTTATGCAGCTAATCGTTTCAAGTATACATTTGGAGAAAGAGCCATCCGCTTGTTCATCTATGTCAACAAACAAACGATCATGGAACGCATGCTTGCTCGAAATACACCTACTGACGTCATTGACCACTACATGAATCACTACATAGAGGAAGTCTCCTACCGGAAGGATTGTGAGCATGTTTTTGAGAATATGAATTTACAAGAAACGATCGACAAAGTGAAGGCAACCATGCTCGCCCACATGCTTACTACAACTAGTTAAATAAGCTAATAACGCCAAGAGACCCGGTGATCGACATCACCGAGTCTCTTTTTTACGATCCAACATTCATTTTAATGGGGCTTTTTTCCTCTTCAAGGCCACGAATCCGCCTAATAGTGATACCGGTACGATGACGACAAAGCCAATCAACTCATACCATAACGGAATACTATGATTGGTTAACATGGAATCAAATCCGATTGCAGCGCCGATGACACCAATAATGGCCGCATTGAAATATTCGGCACGCTTCGCAACCTTAGCGGCGATGTATCCGCCAAGAAACGACCAGAACAAACCAACTACCAAAAGCAAAAGTAATAGGCCTACATTTGTATATATAACACTTACATCCTGCTCATCCACCGGGCGATTAGCAAAATATATACCACCAATTAAAGCAGTCGATATCAAAGTCCCCAAGTTATCAACCGCTACACCGAGCAGTACACCCAGAAAATGAAATTTCCGTTCACTTTTTTGTTCAACCATAGATTCTTCTTCTCTCCTGATCGCTTCGATCTACCAGCCTTATCCATAATACCATGTGGCCGCCTTAGTATCCAGTTCTTACCTTGCAGACCTTACAGAGTTCGCTGTCTCTTCAGCAATCTTCTTCAAGTAGTCATTGCGCTTTTCAAGAAATCGAGTCATATATTTGGCTAAAAACAAGTGATCGACAAGCTTCCCCAATCCTCCTAAAGGTGAGGTGTAATCAAACGTATCCACCATCAAGGTGCCTTGTTCTACAGTTACAAATTCATGTGTATGATGAAATCGCTTGAACGCCCCTCTTACCATTTCATCTACAAAGTAATGCGGCTTATCCATCTCCGTAATCTGGGCAGTCAATTGCTGCTTAATACCAAAATGGTAAGCTTCCCAAGTCACTCTTTCTCCACGCTCAATCAAACCTTGTGTCCTGCCTGCTATCGCTCTTTCCTTCGTTTGGGAGGTTGATTCCGCATGGATATCTATACTCCTTGCCAAATCAAAACAAACCTCGATAGGTGCATGAATAAGTAACTCCTGTCGTATCGTTGGCATGGATCCCTCTACTTCCACCAAGTTTCTATTGGGTGATCCGCAGCATTCACAATAACAGTTTGCCCTATTTTCGGTGTGACAATTGACACTTTGTTAGCATGAGCTGCCCTTGTAGCACGCTCTACAGGATCTGTCCAGTCATGTAAGGCTAGCGTGAATGCTCCCCAATGTATCGGTATCATCAGCTTCCCATTCACATCCATATGGGCTTGAACCGTTTCTTCCGGCATCATATGAATATCAGACCAGCGATCATCGTATTGACCGCACTCCATCAGAGTAAGATCGAACGGACCATATTTAAGCCCAATTTCTTTGAAATGAGAGGAATACCCACTATCACCACTGAAGAAGATGCTGGACTGCTTTCCTTTGATCACCCACGAGCACCATAAGGTTGCGCCGCGATCCGTCATGCTTCTCCCCGAAAAGTGTGTAGCTGGCGTACAGGCCAACGTTAAACCTTCAAACGTAAACTCATCCCACCAGTCATACTCTTCGATCTTCTCAGGCTGCACACCCCATCTGATCAGATGACCGCTAACCCCAAGCGGGACAAAAAACTTGTTCACTTTATGTTTTATTTTCATGATTGTTCCATAATCCAAATGATCATAATGGTCGTGTGACAGAATAACGGCATCAATCACTGGCAGCTGCGTAATTTCAAAAGGCAAGCCCCCGCTATATCTTCCCTTCCCGAACCATGGAAATGGCGAAGGAGCTTTGCCGAGCATGGGATCTAATAATAGGGCTTTTCCATCGATCGTAAGTAAGGAAGCCGAATGACCAAACCAAGTCACTTTCGTTTCCAGATCCTTGATCAAATTGGGGCTTCCCATCGCAAATTGTTTCTTTGGACGTCGATTAGGACTGCTTTTCGCAAAATCAAGCAAGATCCCCACGGTATTCATGAAGCCCATATTCATCATGGTAGGAACAGGGTTTTCGAACTTCCCATTCAAATACTGAGAGGATCGAGAGAATGCCAGAGTCTTCTCCTTCGATGGTCTCCGTCCAAAAACAGGATAAACATTCATAAAAAGAACAATAACGCACACAATTCCAACTACTATACTCGTCAATATAAGTAACAACTTCTCTGCCTCCATGTTTAAACTTAATGGGATAGTCTTTTACGACTAGATGTATTAACGTAAAACCGCATCGTATGGTTCCAAGATTTGATTAACCCTCATGGGCAATGCTCCTTAATCGTCTAGAAAGTCTGGATTTTTTTCAAGAATAGGGACAATAGCACAATCAGTCGATTCGCCCAAACATTCCTCCAAAATAGTCATAAGCTATCTCGAAACACAAACCACTTTCAGTTGGAGGTTGATTCGGATGAGTTGTGGAACTGGCGTAGGTTACACTTCTTCAACAGCAATCTTGGTACTGTTCATTTTACTGGTTATCATCACTAGCGCTTTTGTTTGGTAATTTAGAAAACAAATATAGAAGGGCTACCTATCAGCATAGGTAGTCTTTTTGTGGTCAATTATATCAAAGAATTGTTCATTTTAAGTTTTTAATAAACATAAAAAAGAACGCTCTGGATAAGAGCGCCCTCTTTTAATATATAGTATTGCAGCCATCAATTCAAAACGTTGGACTCGATCGTGACCAATTCATACAAATCATTCACATCACACCCCAAGGTGTCAGCGATAGATATAGCAGACTTAAGCGGCATGATTCTTTTGTTTTCAACAAAGTCGGTAATTCGCTCTGGCTTGTAAAGCAAAGTTCGAGCGAGTTCAGAGGCAGTCATGTTGGATTCAAGTAATCGCTCACTAAGTAGGCAGCGACCGAGCTCATATTTCATTCTGATGACCTCCGAGACACTACAAAGATTCTAACCCTCTCAAGAAACCTTATGCTCGATGCGAAGCTTATCAGCAACCATCGCGATGAACTCCGAATTTGTCGGCTTGGACTTCGAGATGTTAATCGTGTATCCGAAGATAAACGAAATGGAATCAATGTTGCCGCGCGTCCAAGCGACTTCAATCGCATGACGGATGGCGTGCTCAACGCGACTAGGTGTAGTCTTGTACTTCTCAGCAATAGCTGGGTACAAAGTTTTGGTGATCGCACCAAGGATTTCGATATTGTTGTAAACCATCGTAATCGCTTCGCGAAGATATTGATATCCTTTAATATGTGCAGGAACGCCGATTTCATGTATGATGCTGGTGATATTAGCATCTAAGTTTTTACCTTTAGGCATATGCACAATATTTGCACGTGATGTTGAAGTCGTTGCGGATGCTTGATTGTTACCAACAAGCTGGCGAATACGGTTTGTTAGCGTATCCATGTCAAAAGGCTTGAGAATGTAGTAAGAGGCTCCAAGTTGCACAGCTTTTTGAGTGATATTTTCTTGCCCAAAAGCGGTTAGCATGATGATTTTCGGTTGTGTGGGAAGATTCATCTCACGCATTTTCTCGAGTACACCCAGACCATCCAAGTGAGGCATAATAATATCTAAAATGAGTACATCCGGCAAATCACGTTGTTGTTCAAGAAAACGAAGAACTTCGTTACCGTTGTACGCCACTCCTACAATTTCCATATCCTCTTGCTCACCAATGAACTCTGATAATAAATGGGTAAACTCACGATTGTCATCTGCTAGTAACACTTGAATTTTTTGCAACTTAAAATCCTCCTTTAGCTACTCATACAAGTTGGTGTTTCTCTCTTAAGTAAAGGTATTCGACACCTCAACTTAAATTCCTTCTGTCGAATATTATTTTTCTTTTCTTTTATTTCACTTTCTTATATAATAATATATTTATCTTCTGTTTCCAACATTTTTCGACAAATTCACATAAAGCCGTGTTTCCCCTTGTAGAATGAGGTTAAAATAAAATAAAGAATCAAAGGCTTCTAGCTCGCCTTTGATTCTTTGTAAGAGGCTCCTGAAGAAGGTCTAAGGATAATACCTGAGTCCTGAAGCATCCATTCTATGAAACAACCGTAACCACTTGTAGGATCATTCACAAATACGTGTGTAACGGCTCCGATTAACTTGCCATTCTGGATAATAGGGCTGCCGCTCATTCCTTGAACAATACCGCCTGTTTTATCTAACAACCGCGGATCAGTGATTTTAATCACCATACCTTTTGTTCCTGGAATGTCTTGTTTGGACACGTGGACAACTTGAATGTCAAATTTCTCGACCTTCTGTCCTTCCACGACCGTATAAATTTGAGCAGGTCCTTCTTTCACTTCTTCAGCGAAAGCAACAGGTATAGCTTCTTTATCCAAACTGTGGTCAGGAGCAGCATACATTTTCCCAAAAATACCGAATGCCGTGTTTCTTTCGATATTACCAATGACTTTACTATCTTTGTACAAGGTAGCATGTTTCTCACCGGGATCTCCATTGTGGCTCTTAGAAATAGAGGTTACATTCGAGTACACAATATCGCCGTCACCAACGATGATTGGCGTTTGGGTATCCATATCCGTGATAACATGTCCAAGTGCCCCGTACACGCCTTGATCTGGTGCGTAGAAGGTTAGAGTACCCACACCCGCAGCTGAATCACGAATGTACAGCCCTAAGCGGTAGGACTTATCTACAACGTCATAGACTGGCTGCAGCTTCACAACAATCTCTTCATTGTTACGAAGGATTTTGAGCTCCAGCGGTGTTTTGCTTTCACCGGATTTGGCTACAAGATCAGCAACCTTACTAACATCCTTGGAATCTTTGCCATTGATCTTAGTAATTAAATCACCTACTTGAATTTTCGCTTCTTCACCAGGTGAAACTTTTTGGTCTTGGGCAACAGTTACTAAATGATGACCTACGACCAAAATACCGGCAGACTTAATTTTCACACCGATCGTTTGACCACCTGGGATGACTTTCAAATCCGGCACTACATTGACCTTAACGGTCTTGATGGGGATTGCACCGAACAGCTTGAGCTTCATTTCTGTTTGCCCAGAGTGATCGGATTGCAAAGAGATGGGTTCTTTCAAATTAACTTGAAATGAGTGCTTGGCATTGCCGTTTACCTTTACAATATCCGTATCTTTTACCGTGACTTGGGCGTTGACCGGCATTGTTAATTGGAGCTGCTTCCCCTGACCGCTGAATAAGCGAAGTTCCTGAGGGAAGGAGGCAAAGCTTTGAAAAGGCGGAGACAAACTTACCATACAAACGAAGAAGACGAGCAGGAGTCCGAACAATCTTTTTCTTTTGCTGGATTGCAATATCTTCACGCTCCTTCACACTTCCTTGAGCCCTGACGATTGTCGTCGTCAAATGCGTACCTTTAAGTTAACCCCACTCTCCCCGTTTTATAACTGAAAATGCTGACTATCTATACTTTCATACCCTTGCTTTCTTATTTCTTGCCATGGCAAGCATTTCCCCTGCATGATGCAGGGTGGTTTCCGTCACTTCTACACCGCCAAGCATTCTCGCTAATTCCTCAATTCGTCCAGAATCAGGCATATCTTGAACACGTGTAAACGTTCGTTCTTGATCCACTTCTTTCCGAATATAGAAATGAACATCAGCGAAACTAGCCACTTGAGGTAAATGTGTAATCGAGAAAACTTGGCAGTTTGTCGACAAAGCGGACATTTTTTCTGCAATAGCTTGCGCCGCGCGGCCACTTACACCTGTATCTACTTCGTCGAAAACAAGTACAGGAATTTGATCAATACGTGCAAATATGGTTTTCATCGCGAGCATAATACGTGAGAGCTCCCCGCCAGAAGCAATTCTACTAAGGCCGCGTAAAGGCTCTCCAGGATTGGGTGCCATGAGAAACTCAATTTGATCGATTCCTTGCCGTGAGTACCGTACTTTGTTTGCTTCAACAAGAATACCTCGTTCGTCAAGTGTTTGTTCCACTTGTACACGGAACTGCGTGCGTTCCATCTGCAGATCACGAAGTTCATGTTCAATTTGACCCGCAAGCTGTTCAGCAATTCCTTTGCGCAAATTGGAAAGATCCAAAGCCGCCACGCCCAATTGCTTTTCTTCAGCCGCAAGCTTGTCCTCTAATTTGCGAATATGCTCATCTTTATTTTCAATGGTATCAACTTCACTTTTAATTTTATCCAAATAACCGAGTATTTCTTTAATATTCTCTCCATATTTTCGTCGAAGAGACGTGATCATATCTAATCTTTGTTCAATAAAATCTAAACGCGAAGGATTAAACTCGATACCATCTCGATAATCACGCAGCTGATAAGCAGCATCTTCCATCTGATAATAAGCGGATTGCGCCTGCTCGAGAAGAGGACTTAGCTTCGTTGGATCAAGTTGAACGATATCCTGCAGTCTGGAAACTGCCTTTCCGGCTGCATCTAAGCCACGGTTCGTCGCATAGAGGAAATCATAAGCCTCGGAAGAGCTTTGAAATAATTTTTCCGCGTTAGCCAGTTTTCGCTTCTCTTCGATTAAGGTCTCATCTTCCCCCATTTTAAGCTTTGCAGCCGAAATTTCATCGATTTGAAAACGATATAAATCTAGCATTTGAAGCGCCTGTTTACTTGTTTCTTGAAGTTCTCGCAGCTCTTTTTGCAGCTTCATATATTGATCATAGCTAGCTTGATAGTTTTTTTTCGCAGCCTCAACTTCAGAATCACCGAATAAATCAAGAGAATGAATATGTTCATCTACATTCAGCAGGGATTGATGTTCATGCTGACCATGAATATTAACCAGCCACTCTCCCGTTTTGCGAAGCATTGTCAAGTTGACAAGTTGACCATTAATTCGGCTGGAGCTTTTACCCGTTGCGGTGATTTCTCTACGAATAAGCAAATGCTCACTGGCATCTGCACTTATACCGAGTTCTGTAAGCGTATGCCAAACCGGATGCGTGGATGGCAATTCAAACATAGCTTCTATCTCTGCTTTGTCAGCACCATAACGTACCAACTCCGAAGATCCTCTACCGCCAACAATGAGTGTTAAAGCATCGATAATGATCGATTTGCCTGCACCTGTTTCTCCTGTTAGGACATGAAAACCAGCTTTGAAACGAATATGTACATGTTCAATAACAGCCAAATTCCGAATCGAAAGTTCTGTAAGCATGTGCTCCTCCTGAAATTAAGATAGTAATGACATGACATCATTCACAAAAGTAAGGCTGTTCTCTTTGCCGCGGCAAATCACAAGAATGGTATCATCTCCGCAAATCGTCCCCATAACATCGTTCCACTCTAGATTATCAATAAGTGCGCAAATCGTGTTGGCTGTACCTGGCAAACATTTCATCACGACAAGATTGTCGGTATGGTCAATGCTAACAAAATGATCACTCAAAGCTCTACGCAGTCTTTGCATCGGATTAAATCGCTGATCGGCTGGCATGGAATACTTATATCTGCCATCATCTAAGGGAACCTTAATCAGATGAAGCTCTTTGATATCGCGTGAGACTGTCGCCTGTGTGACATGAAAGCCAGCAGCCCGAAGAGTCTCCACCAATTCATCCTGCGTCTCAATCTCGTGGTTCGTAATAATCTCTCTGATTTTTACATGCCTTTGACCTTTCATCGTTACACCTCTATATGAAATGTGATTTTTTTTATTTTGTTTAGAGCCATATCCACATAAAGCACGCCATCAGCTTCTGGATATATCAGACTATAGGGTAGCAGCATATCGCGAACTGCGCTTCCTGTCATTTCTAGCGGTTTACGTTCCTTCGCTACTTTCACGAGGTAAATTCGTTCATCTTTCTGGGCAAAAAAGTCGATGAATAACCGGCTTTCCAGCTGTTCTCTTTCATTGATCATCATGGTGATGGGAATTTTGGTTTTACCGGCAAGCACATCGAAGCCAGCTCCTTCAAGCAGCTCCACGACTTCATCCTGTGGTATTTCTGAGTGTCTAGGAATCCTTCTTCGCTTCTTATTCGGGCCGTCTAGCCACCTTTGGAATCGCCAAAAGATAATGCCTACAACTATGATCAGGATTAACAAAATGACTTTAACATCGCCTTGTTCCATGTCCTTCACCTCGCCATAGTATTCGCGGATTTACCCGTAAAATCCTTTTTTATGAAGCAAGGTTAAACGACTCCATCGTCCTTTAGGGACGAGTGCGTTTGTCAAGGTATATACAAAGCAAAAGCATTATAAAACTGATACTTCCTAGCTACTGAAAAAACCCATCTCTGGGCCGCAAAAAGGCGTTCTCAAAGATGAGTTTATTTGCCATGCAATTTCTGTGCTTCTTTGACCGTCCCTGCAATCAAATCTTTCAGAGAAGAAGTGTCAGCAAGAGAGGTATCCTCAGCTGTATCACTTGACCAATAGGCAAGGAATTCAATATTCCCTTCCCCTCCTGTGATTGGTGAGTATGTCAGTCCTTTCAAGCGAAAGCCTAACTCTTCTGCAAAAGTTAACACAGTGGTCAGCACATCCACATGTACATCAGGGTCGCGAACAACACCGGATTTGCCAACTTTCTCTCTACCTGCCTCGAACTGAGGTTTAATGAGGGCAACCACTCGCCCCTGATCTAACAAGATCTCTTTCAGTGGCGGTAAAATAATACGCAGCGAAATGAAAGAAACATCAATGCTTGCAAATGTAGGTCGTGGTCCGTTCAAATCCTCCATTTTCGTATAGCGAAAATTCGTTCTCTCCATAACATGAACACGTTCATCATTACGAAGCGACCAGTCCAATTGATTATAGCCAACATCGACGGCGTACACAGAGGAAGCACCATTTTGCAGAGCACAGTCTGTAAATCCGCCTGTCGAGGCTCCGATATCAAGCATAACTGCGCCATTTAAATCGATATCAAATTGTTTCAATGCCTTCTCTAGCTTAAGACCGCCTCTACTTACATAAGGGTGAAGTGCACCTTTCACTTTCAATACAGCCTTCCGGCTGATCTTCATCCCTGCTTTATCTACAGGTTCTTCGTCAGCAAAAACAAGGCCTGCCATAATGGCGGCCTTTGCCTTTTCTCTGCTTTCGAAATATCCTTGCTCAAGAAGCAATAGATCTAATCGTTCTTTATCCGATGACATTGTGTTTGTGTTACTCCTATTCTTATCATCCATAGCCTAAGCTCGTTGTCGTTTACGTGGCACTAGCTTCTTCACTTCAGCAATTAAGTTTTGTGTGGTAAGTCCAACTTCTTCACGTTGTTCTTTCACGCTTCCATGCTCTACAAAGTAATCCGGGATACCCATTATTTGAACGTTTAATCCAACGACCCCTTTGGCTGCATAGAATTCAATTACGCTGCTGCCAAGTCCGCCTTGGATTGAACCTTCTTCCATCGTGATAATTGGAATAGAATCGCTCGCTAACTGAAGTAAGTAAGCTTCATCAAGCGGCTTAATGAATCGTGCATTGACAACGCGAAGATTGATGCCTTCCTTTGCCAATTGTTCGGCTGCCTCTTCCGCAATCTGCACCATCGGTCCAACAGCAAGTACCGCAGCATAATCCCCGTCACGCAATGTCTCCCATGTACCGATTGGAATCGCTTTTGGCGCTTCAACGATACTCGATCCTGTTCCGCTGTTTCTTGGATAACGGTATGCGATAGGTCCATCATTGTACTCAAGAGCAGTTTGCATCATATCTCTTAACTCGCGTTCGTCCTTCGGCATCATAAGCACCATGTTCGGCAGCGCCCGTAGAAATGAAATGTCGTATGCACCATGATGCGTCTCGCCATCTGGACCTACAAACCCAGCACGGTCAATTGCAAATGTAACATTCAGCTTCGGACGGCAAATGTCGTGGACAACTTGGTCGTAAGCTCTCTGAAGAAAAGTGGAATATACAGCAAATACGGGTTTCAGGCCTTCACTCGCAAGACCTGCACATAGTGTTGCCGCATGCTGCTCCGCAATCCCGACGTCAATCATCCGATTGGGGAACTGCTTCGCGAACTTCAGTAACCCAGAGCCTCCAGGCATAGCTGGTGTAACAGCAACAATTCTGGAATCCTTCTCAGCAAGCTCAATTAACGTATTCCCAAAAATTTCTGTATACATGGGAGGACCTACAGACTTAAGCACCTGACCTGATTCGATCTTGTAAGGTCCTGGACCATGCCAACTGTGCGAGTCCTGTTCGGCTGGCGTATACCCTTTACCTTTGGTCGTTACGACATGAACAAGCACAGGACCGTTGACTTTCTCGGCCTGTTTAAGCGTATCGAGCAATACCGGTAAATTATGTCCGTCTACAGGCCCAATGTACGTGAACCCTAATTCCTCAAACCAAACGCCATTTAACACAAAATATTTCAGACTGTCCTTCAGCTTTTCCGCGGTTTTGGCCAAGGTGCCGCCGATGGCAGGAATTTTCTTAAGTAAATGTTCAACTTCTTCTTTGGCCTTCAAATAATGACGATCCGAACGAATTTTGCTCAAATAATTATGAATAGCCCCGACATTGGGCGCAATCGACATTTCATTGTCATTCAGAATGACCATAATATTTTTCTTCTCATGACCAATGTGGTTCATTGCTTCTAACGCCATACCACCGGTAATCGCCCCATCACCAATAACGGCAACAACTTTATTATGTTCACCTTTTAGATCACGAGCCATCGCCATTCCCATTGCGGCTGACAGCGAAGTACTGCTATGCCCGGCTTCCCAGACGTCATGTTCACTTTCAGAACGTTTCACGAATCCACAAAGTCCCTTGTACTTGCGTAGGGTATCGAATTTATCTTTGCGACCGGTTAAAATTTTGTGTACGTAAGCTTGATGACCCACATCAAAAATAAATTTATCATACGGGCTGTGGAACAAGGTATGTAAAGCAATGGTGAGCTCAACCACACCTAAATTGGAGGACAAGTGTCCACCTGTAACAGACAGCTTCTCAATCAGAAATTGACGGATTTCACCAGCCAATGTCTCAAGCTCCGTCAAGGATAAACGCTTTAAGTCCTCAGGCCGATTGATTTGTTCGAGCAGCACGCTTGTTTCCTCACTTTCAATGTGAAAATACTGAGATCGATTTCACCATTATATCATAAATTGGGTATTTCGTGTAAAACGACAAAAACGTAAGGAGAATAATTCACGCAATAAAGGATTAATGATCCCTCTGCATTAAGTAATCCGCCAGTTGGAGAAGCCTCTCAGGGTGCGCAATCTGTGCACGAAGCAGTGCTTCTTTGGCTTGAATCGTTAAATCCTTGACCTTCTGCTCCGAAGCTTCGATCCCAATAAAAAAGGGATAAGTTACCTTCTGCTGTTTCTCATCGCTCTTCACAGGTTTACCTAACTTCTTCTCATCACCGATAATATCCAAAATATCATCCTGAATTTGAAAAGCAAGACCAATCGCATTCCCGAATTCGCTAAGTGCACGAAGTTGCGCACTCGTTGCGCCCGCAATATGACCGCCAGCACGTAACGAGAAAACAATGAGATCACTCGTCTTATGCGTATGTATGAAAGCTAATTCTTCAAGCTTGGTAATGCCTTGCTCCCCGAGCATATCAGCAGCTTGACCGCCAACCATCCCTCTCGCGCCTGCATAAATGGCAAGTTCTTCTGTGATGGAGAGCACACGTTCTGCTGGAATGCCGTGGCCTTTATGAGCCTGCGTAATGCTGAAGAATGCTTGAGTCAGCAATGCATCGCCAGCTAGAATGGCCATGGCCTCACCGTATACCTTATGATTCGTCAGCTTGCCTCGGCGATAATCATCATTATCCATAGCTGGCAAATCGTCATGAACCAGAGAGTATGTATGAACCATCTCAATGGCTAAAGCAACAGGCATCGCTGCTTCTAGGGAACCCCCTAGTACTTCAGCTGCTGCTAGCACCAGAATGGGGCGCAAGCGCTTGCCTCCAGCCATTAGGGAGTAGTTCATGGACTCACGCAGAGATCCAGGAACATCCCAGGCTGCAGGCAGCGCTTGGATTAAAGCCGCTTCAACCATGTCTGCATGGGAAGCTATATATTCATGAATGGTAGACGTCTTATTCAACCTAATTCCCCTTATCTTCTAAGACAGGTTGGAAAGGCTTCCTGCTCACAGTGCCCGATTCACCTTCAACCAGCATCTCAATTTTCTTCTCCACTTGTTCAAGCTTCACACCGCACAGATGGGAGAGCCGAACGCCTTCCTGATACAGCTCAATGGCTTTCTCCAAAGGCACATCGCCGCTTTCCAATTGGGCAACTATGCGCTCCAACTGTTCAATGGCCAGTTCAAAGCTAACTTCAGTTTCACTCGTTGACATCTTTGTTCTCCTCCATCCCCGATACCTGACAATTCAACCTTCCGTCCTTGAGACGAATCTTAACGAAATCTCCAACCTTTACTTGGGAGACTGAACGAATGAGCTCCTGCTCTTGTTCGTCGTACGCCAAGCTGTAGCCCCGCTGCATGACCTTCAGCGGGCTGAGGGCGTCCAAATGACGGACGCCAGATTGCCACTCCTGCTTCTTCGTACGCAGGAGGGTCTGCATGGCCGTGAGCATCTGTCGCTTGGAAGTATCCAAGCGCCGCCTTGCGGACACGGCCTGCTCTTTGGGATTGAAGCTGGATAAGCGGCGCTCCAGCTTCAATCGCCGTTCCGCCAGCAGCGTTAGACACTGGCGCATGCGGTAACCGAGCTGCTCCGCAAGCCGGTCTAGTCGCTCTGCAGGCTGCATCAGCAGCTGCCTGCGGGGGTTCGTCAGGAACGGGGAGCGCTTCGCGCGCTCCAGCCGTTCCTGCTTGCGGCGCAGCTGCTGGAGCAGCCCATAGTGCAGCCGCTGCGCTTGCTGCGACAGCTGCTGCTTCAGCTCGAGGTGGTTCGGCACCGCGAGCTCAGCTGCCGCCGTAGGCGTCGGCGCTCTTAGATCGGCGACGAAGTCCGCGATCGTGAAGTCCGTCTCGTGGCCGACGGCCGAGATGACGGGAATCGCGGAGGCTGCGATAGCCCGCGCAACGGCTTCCTCGTTAAATGCCCAGAGCTCCTCGAGGGAGCCGCCGCCGCGGCCCACGATGAGCACGTCGGCTTCTCCGAGCCGGTTCATTACTTCGATCGCCTTGACGATCGAAGGGCCTGCTTGCGCTCCCTGTACCAGTACCGGGTACAGAAGAATCTGGACCGACGGGTAGCGGCGCTGCAGCGTGATGATGACATCACGCACAGCGGCTCCTGTCGGAGACGTAATCACGCCGATCGCGCGTGGAAACCGAGGAATCGGTTTCTTGCGCTCCGCCGCGAACAGTCCTTCCCCTTCGAGCTTCTTCTTGAGCTGCTCGAAGGCCATATACAAACTGCCGATGCCATCTGGCTGCATCGCCGTCACATAGAACTGATACGCTCCGTCTCTTTCATATACGGAAATATTACCGCGAGCGATCACTTTCGTTCCCTCTTTCGGTATAAAACCGAGCTTCTGGTTATGAGAAGCAAACATGATGCTTTTTAGCCTGCCATCTGCATCTTTCATCGTAAAATACATATGACCGCTGGAATGGTGAGTGAAATTAGAGATTTCCCCACGAACCCAAACATCCTGCAGACGGGAATCGCCCTCTAGCATGAGTTTAATATACCGGTTCAAATCCTTGACAGATAAGATCTTTGTCTCGTTTTTCGCCATACTCCTTATTAAACGCTCACATTCGCTTTAGCTGCAAGGCCCGCTGCATCAACCGTGTTGCGAAGAAGCATGGTAATGGTCATTGGACCTACGCAACCTGGTACGGGTGTGATTGCACTCGCAATCTCTTTAACCGCTTCGAAATCAACATCCCCTGTCAGTTTACCGTCAGCAGGGCGATTCATCCCAACATCGATAACGACAGCACCTGGCTTCACGTGATGAGCTTTAATCAAATGCGCTTTACCAACAGCAACAACGAGAATATCCGCTTGTTTCGTGATTTCCTCCATATTCGGAGTACGAGAGTGAACAACAGATACCGTCGCATGCTCGCGCAGAAGCAGCATAGCCATTGGTTTGCCTACGATGTTGCTTCTTCCTACAACAACAGCGTGCTTACCAGCTATTTCGACTCCTGTGCGTTTTAAAATTTCGATAACACCATGCGGTGTACATGGCTTCATACCATCTTTGCCAATCATCAAGTTACCGACATTAACGGGGTGGAAACAATCTACGTCCTTAAGCGGATCAATTTCATCAACAACTGCCTCTTCATTGATATGCTTAGGCAGTGGTGATTGAACTAGAATGCCGTTAATTCGGCTATCGCTATTAAATTTATGAATAAGTGCAATTAACTCTTGTTGCGTTGTATTTTCCGGCAAACGATGTACTTCGGAATAAATCCCTACATCATCGCAAGCTTTCGCTTTGTTTCTTACATATACCTGTGAAGCCGCATCTTCTCCCACAATAACAACGACAAGACCAGGCTGGTTGCCTTGCGCAGTAAGCGCGGCCGCATCCGACCTGATCTCCTCACGGATGGAACTCACGAGTTCTTTCCCATTAATAACTTGTGCAGACATGTTATTTCCCCCTAAGAGTTTTGTGAAAAACGTTCTTCGTAAGCAGCAGCTTAGAGTTTTCTTAGAAAACTTGATTCGTAAGCATTAGCTTCGTGTTTGCTATGGCTATATATAAATGGTTGAATTATCGATGTTAATTAGGACGGTGTTACTTTGCCCTTTAAATCTTCAACTTCTTTAATCATTTTACCAAGTACACCATTAACGAACTTGCCTGACTCCTCCGTGCCATAATGCTTGGCCAAATCAATCGCCTCATTGACGACAACTTTAGGTGGAACATCATCTCTGTACAGCATTTCATAAACAGCCAAACGCAACACTTCACGATCAATCCGTGAGAGCCTGTCCATCGCCCATCCCTTTAAGTACTCTTCAAGCAGTTCATCAATTCTAACTTTGTTACTGTATGTACCCTCAACGAGTTCAATAATGTATAGAGGGTCAATTTTATCTCCGGAAAAATTCAACTCTGTTTCATTATCATGCTCTGCTTCATGAATCGCAATTTGGACAGCTTCCTGAGGTGTAGCCTCATTCATCTGGATTTGGTAAAGGCTTTGTACGGCAATTTCTCGTGCAACTCTGCGTTTCATTGTGGTCCTCCTAAAAGTTTTCGCCAGAAAACTGACTTCTTAAGCATTCATGGATGTAATTCGTTCCAAGGATAAACGACTCCGTCGTCCTTCAGGGACGAGCGCGTTTGTCAAGGTTGATGCGAAGCTACAGTATAAAATTTATACTTTCTTATCAACTAAAAAACTCTTTTTACTAGTATACGTCATATTGGAATGAATCCAAACAAAAAAATCCATGGTAGAACCAGGGATTTTAGCGAAACATTCTCCATTTTTGCGTGAGATAGCGCCAAATGTCTTCAAGAATGACGAAACTTTCTTTCCGATCCAGTTTGTTCCCTACATAAAAGCCGAGCAGAACAATGAATCCAAAGATCAACATATCCCAAAAACCAAAAAATAAATAAATGAAGCCGAAGAAAACGCCTGCTGCCACTCCGATCACTTTGCCCCTATGGGACTCCCACAGCTCATTCCACATGAGTGGGTTCACCTCTATTCGACTCGGCTTTTAAAAGTTGGGGCTGATTGCACGATGTTCGCTACGAATACGGTTACGGAAGCTACAGGAATGCCAGTAATATCTTCGATGTAACTTTTCACAGTACTTTGCATCTCTTCAGTAAGTTCAGGAATCGAACTTTCCCCATCCACAATGGTTCTGATCGTAATTTCTAGACCTGATTGATTCACCCTTACACGGGCACGTAAATCTTTGGCACCTTTGGTACGACCAGCGGCTTTCAAAGATAAATTCTCAACCGTTTCAATCGAGATGCGAATATCTCCGAAATCCGTTCGTTGGTCGATGGATGGTGCTTGAGAACGACCGCGACGCAGCGTTAAAATGAGGAAACGAACTGAGATCAACAGCATGATTAAGCTGATGATAATCGCTGGGTACGCAAAGCTTTTTTCGAAATAAAAATTACTTAACACTTGACCTGCTTGTTCTAACGGGATCCAGCTCGAAGCTGTGAACAAAACAACGATAGAAGCAATTAGAATAATTAGGCTATAGAGAAGTAGCAAGAGCCTGTCCACAATTTTACCCACGTAAGCTTGTCCCCTTCCTATAGTTAGAGGAAACCCCCTGCAACCTGTAGGGGGTTTCAATTGATCCATATGGATTCAGCAGTTCCGCCTATTTCACCCGATGGGCAGCTGCTGTTTCTTCTTCAACCGGTTTATCTGCCAGTTTAAAATGAACATCATGAATATGAACGTTGACTTCAACAACGTTTAAGCCTGTCATCGATTCAATTGCCTGCTTCACATTTTGTTGAATGTCGCTTGCAACCTCAGGAATTCGATTGCCATATTCAATAATGATGGAGACGTCAATGGCTGCTTCACGTTGTCCGACTTCTACCTTTACGCCTTTGGACAAATTCTTACGTCCAAGCAATTCAGCAATGCCGCCAGCTAATCCGCCACTCATCCCCGCTACTCCTTGCACTTCCACCGTTGCCAAACCGGCAATGATTTCGATAACCTCGGGGGCAATTTGGATGCTGCCCATGTCTGTTTTGACGTAATCCGGAGCGATTGTGCTCATTGTGGCACCTCCCTAGAGTTTGTGAAACAAACTTTCTTCGTAAGCATTTTCTTGAGTTTTGCGCCAGCAAAACTGGCGTCGTAAGCATAACTGTGTTTGTGAAACAAGCTTGTTTCACATGCTTTCCCTTGCTTGATCCATGGTTTGGATAAGCCATCTTAATTTATTACTATACCATTTCGCCAAAAATATGACAAATGTTTGTCTAAGATTCTGGATCATTGACATCGTGTTCTTCCAAGAACTTAATATCATGGTCACCCTTGATAAATTTCTTGTGCTCAAGCAGCTTCAAATGGAATGGAATCGTCGTGTTCACACCATCCACCGCAAACTCGGTGAGCGCTCTTTTCATGCGGGCAATCGCTTCTTCTCGCGTATTTCCCCAAACAATAAGCTTAGCGATCATGGAATCATAGTGAGGCGGGATTGTGTAGCCCGGATAGACCGCGCTATCAACACGAACGCCAAAACCACCTGGTGGCAAGTAGAACTTCACTTGACCCGCTGAAGGCATGAAGTTCCGATTCGGATCCTCAGCATTCACACGACACTCGATAGCCCATCCATTGATGCGGACGTCCTCTTGTGCAAAAGATAATGGATTGCCTTCCGCTACACGAATCATCTCTTGGATGATATCAATTCCTGTAATCATTTCGGTTACGGGATGCTCAACCTGGATTCTCGTGTTCATTTCCATGAAGTAAAAGTTACCATCAGGACCGAGTAGGAACTCAAGTGTTCCTGCACCGGAATAATTAACGGCTTTCGCTGCACGAACGGCCGCTTGCCCCATCGCTGTGCGTGTTTCAGCTGTTAGAATTGGACAAGGAGCTTCTTCAACAAGCTTCTGTCTACGACGCTGTACGGAACAATCACGCTCACCTAAGTGAACAACATTACCGTGTTTATCCGCTATAATTTGAATCTCAACATGCTTCATGCCTGTCAAGTATTTCTCCAAATATATACCTGCGTTGCCAAAAGCATTTTGTGCTTCTTGCTGCGCTGCCGTAATCTGCTGTACAAGTGTTTCCTCGTTCTCGGCAATACGTATACCTTTACCGCCGCCGCCTGCTGTCGCTTTAATGATGATCGGGTAACCGATATCTCTAGCAATGACGATCGCGTCGTCAATGTTCTCAACCAAGCCGTCTGAACCTGGAATGATCGGTACTCTCGCTTCTTTCATCGTTTGCTTGGCAACCGCTTTATCACCCATTCGGCTTATCGCATCTGGGGATGGACCGATAAATGTAATATTACAGCTCTCGCAAATTTCTGCGAAGTCCGCATTTTCAGCTAAGAAGCCGTATCCTGGATGGATCGCATCACATTCTGTTAGCGTAGCAACACTCATCAAGTTTGTGAAGTTTAAATAGCTGTCCTTGGAGGCAGTCGGCCCGATACAATAGGCTTCGTCGGCTAGACGCACATGTAGCGCATCACGATCAGCTTCCGAATAAACAGCCACTGTATAAATGCCAAGCTCACGACAAGCTCGGATAATACGAACAGCAATTTCTCCGCGGTTCGCTATTAGGATTTTATGAAATTTCATTATTTTTCCTCCTAAGAGTTTTCCGTTAGGAAAACTTGCATCATAAGCGTGTACTGAGTTTTGCTCAAGCAAAACTGCATCATAAGCAGAAGCTTACTAATCGCTTACTCTGGTCTAACTAAAAATAAAGGTTGTCCGTACTCAACAAGCTGACCGTTATCTACGAGCACTTCAACGATTTCACCTTTAATTTCAGCTTCGATTTCATTCATCAATTTCATAGCTTCCACAATACAGACAACGTTTTTGTCACCTACTTTGGAGCCAACACTTACGAAAGGAGCAGAGCCAGGAGAAGCAGATTGATAGAAGGTTCCTACCATCGGTGAAACTATCTTATGTAAAGATGAGTCCTCTTGCTTAGCATGTCCATTAGTCGCAGGGATAGAAGCTTCGAGAGCGGCAGCAGGTGCTGTGTTAGCAATGTTTGCTTGACCGATCGGAGCATACGTGTGTTGAACGGGGGCCGTTACATAGACAGACTCCGTTTTATTCGGCTTGCGAATAGAAAGGCGTGCACCTTCATTTTCGATTTCAAGCTCTTGTAAAGAGGATTGATCGACGAGTTTGATCAACTCTTTGATTTCACTCAATTTGAACATTCATGTCACTCCTTCAAGGTTGGTGAACCAGTAAAAAATGCGGTTTCATAGCCGCAACGTATGTATTATACCCATAAACGCAAGAAATGGAAAGAGTCCAGTTTGTCCGGACCCTTTCCATTGCCATCCTAGGCAGGCTAATCTCACCTCTTTTTACTAAGGACGAACATATTGAATCTTAATATTTTCCGGACCTGTACCAAGCTCTTTCATCACCATATCAACGATTGTTACACCTTGGCTTTTCTCCAATTTATCGCTTTGAACTGTCACTTTCCACTTGTTTCCATCTTGATTAATGATGGCTTGCGGGAAGTCTTTCATAAGCACATCTTGTAAATTTTCTACTTTTTCTTGAATATCTGTCAGTTTTGCTAAGTCATTTGTCGCTTTGGCTACAGTTTCAGGTGTCTTCTTAGAATCGATAATGATTTCCATTAAATCAGAGGATGTTTTGCTGAAGTAATCTCTTTGTTTCATTTGCTCATTCGTGAAATAATCGCTAGCTGATGTTGTTCTCGCTTGCTCTTCAACGATCTTCAGAACTTGATCATCCGTTTTGGCTGTATTTGGTTTAGTCGCTTTGGAAGTATCTTGCGTCGTTGTTGTTTTAGCATCGGTTTTAACATCGGTTTTCGCGTCTGTTTTTGTTGAATTTTGCGGTGTAACAGCTTTTGTGTCGACTTTTACATCTCCACCAGTTGTCGCTTTCACATCTGTTTTCGCAGCATTCGCAGGGTCAACCTGACTCATATCAATCTTCACTTCTTGTGTTTTATTGATCGTTTCCGTTGTGGCTAAATCAAGCTTATTGACATCTTCTGTGAACAGATAATAGGCGGAAAGCACCACCATTAAACTAAGCATAGATACGAGCCAAATTGTTTGTCTTTTCGCATTCATTGAAATTCCTCCTCAATTTTGATTTACTATAATACATTCATCCCCCTGTTTTGCGGGGTAAAATAGAGATCCTACTCGCTTGCACATCAAGTCCTCGCTCTACAGCTTCTGTAATCATTTTTTTCACTGTGAGATTCTCGGCGCCTTTAGCGACAACGATAACGCCTCTGATTTTCGGTTTAATGTATTTGAGCACAAGCGGCTTCTGGTCGCCGGAAACTTGATAGACAACCACTTCACCACTCCGCGTTACCTGGGATATATTTCGTGTCGCCCCACCATTGTCGCGTTCTGTCGTCATTTGCTGATTGTCATTGTAATTTTTGTCGACTGTCATTTCTTCCGTCGACTCAATTGTAACGAGCACTTCAACATCGCCTACGCCAACAATTTTCTGCAAAATCTCCTTCAACTGTGTTTGATAGGCCGCTTCATAATCGTGAAAGGTAGAATTTTCTTTGGATGCACTGTTGAGAAATGTTTCTTTGCTGGGTTGCGGAGAGGCTCTGCCCGCATTGATGGGATCAACATCTTTTACAGTCATAAATGCATTCATAATCATCAGCGCAGCTCCCAAGAGTCCAATCATAACGACCCACAAGAGAGTGTTCTTGCGTTTAGGTCCTCCCGGACCTCCGCCGAATTTGTGCTCCATCCATTGCAGCAATGTTCCCATCGATTCACCTCGCAATCCTTCCATTCCATTGTTTCAATTGGATATCAATCTGTGCAGGCTCCACGATCCAATCACGCACGATTTTTTGCTTGAGATGGTCAACCTCTTGCTCCATTCGTGACGATAACTTAGGCAGAGCAGCTGCTTCTTTGTCACTTGGGTTACTTCCCTGCAGCTTCGTGGTTAGTTCGATCCGTATCGGATCCATTGGCTTGACCGGCTCCATGACAGCTATGCTTTTGGAGGCTGACGTTGATTTTACCTGTTTCGTCGATTCTATATCATCAAGGGTTACCCTGACTTTCGTTATAGCAGGTTTCCCGTTATTGTCGATTTGCGCCAGCACCTGAACGTCTTGGATGATCAGCTCTGTTTGCTTCTGTAAATCCTCTTTCATCAGCTCAGCCAGCTGTGTCTGAATCATTTGCTGTGATTGTTTTTGTCCTGCTTCTTGAAGTTTTTGGGCATCCTTCGTAATCACATCGAGCGATTTCATATATGGACTTCCACCGCCGCTGCTCGCAAGCATTGTTTTCTCGTTTTGCCGCTGCTCCGCTTGACCGATCAATTGATCGATGTCCCAATCCTTCTGAAACAATTGAAGTACCGGAGACAACAGTGTAAGTAATATGAATAAACTCATAACCGTTTTGACATATCGCTGCATGGTATTACTGGGAAGTAGTAGATCAACAAATGTTGCCAACATAATGACCATAATGACGCTTTTTAACCATCCCGCTAACCAATCCATAGCTGCCTCCTTTCACCGCATCATCACGGAGACATTACTGATCGTAATCATGATCGTTAGAGCTAAAAAGAACATTAGGCTGACGGCTGCCAGTGCCGCAAACACATAAATTAAGCTCTTACCTATCGTTTGTAAGCAAGCGATAATCGGACTATCTCCTAAGGGCTGCATGATCGCTGCGGATAAGTTATAGATGAAAGCTAACGTTAAAATTTTGATAGCCGGAAACGCACACAACAAGATTAGAATGACAACCCCAACGAGTCCAATTGCATTTTTCACAAGCAGCGATGCCCCAATCACTGTCTCAGTTGCATCCGAGAATAAGCGGCCCACAACGGGGACAAAGTTTCCGGTAATGTACTTTGCCGTTCGAATCGCAACACCATCTCTAACCGCTCCCGCAGTCCCTTGAATCGATATAACGCCGAGGAAAACAGTGACGAATACTCCCAGCATACTTAAACTTATTGTGCGAAGCAGGTTCGCTAGCTGGGTGACTTTGTATTTCTCACTTAGGGAGCTTACGATGTGCAGGACAGCTGAAAAGAACAACAAAGGGAATATAAACACATATATCGCAGTACCAACTGAATGGATCATAAACACAATCAGAGGATGTAAAATCGCCACAGAAGTGACATTTCCCATGGATGCCAAAAGAGTTAAGAGCAAAGGAACAATGGCAATCATGAATTGAATCATGGAAGAAATAGCCGTTTTGGCGTAACCGATAGCTACGCTGAAGCTGTTGATAGCTATAATGATCAGAACCATATAGGTAATTGAATAACCTAGCTTGCTGACCGTGTTCCTTTCAAAGGAGCTTTGCAGCGTTTCGAGAATCATACTGAAGATCGTCAGAATAACGATAGAAGCAAGCAGCTTTCCATTAATGATGATTTCGTGGAACACATAGCTTAGCAACCCTTTGAAAATGCTCTTCATGCTAATGCCTTTGGTCCCAAGCAGCAATTCCATGAAGGTTGGCGTCTTACTTTCAGGGAAGTAACCGCCGTAATCCTTCATGAGCTTATCCCAATATTGCTCAACAGGTTCCGTGTTCAGATGGTTGGCCTGCTCCTTGATAATGATATCCGTAGGCGATTCAGCGGCCATATTTCCCGTCAATCCAAGCCATAAGCCCATTGTCATTATGAATAAAATGATCCAGCGGTTGTTCAGCTTCTGGTACGAATAAATTAGATTCATATAGGTCACTCCTCATGGATCATCCTAAGCAGGGAGCAGTTTAACAACGGTCTCTATGATGACGGTTATGATCGGAATAGCCATTACCATAATGAGCACTTTCCCGGAAAGCTCGATCTTGGAGGCAATGGATTCTTGACCGGCATCTCGCACGATTTGAGCACCGAATTCAGCGATGTAAGCAACACCAATGATTTTCAGAATCGTTTTGAGAAAAACCATATTGATGCTTGACTTTTGAGCTAAATCCTCGAGCACCTGGATGACAGAGGAAATTTTACCAATCAGGAACAAGAAAATCATGATGCCCGTAAATGCTGCCAGCAAGAAGGCGAACATTGGCTTCTGCTCTTTGATGATGAGCGTTAATATCGTAACGATGAGTCCTAAACCTACGATCTGGATGATTTCCATCAGGCCCACCTCATTGGAATAGGAAGATCGTTTTGATTTCTTTAAATAAATGATCGAGCATACTGACGACCATAAAGAGCACGACCACGAAGCCAATGACCGTGACCCAGTGTGCCATATCCTCTTTGCCCATCTGCTTGAGCACCGAATGGATCATCGCGATGATGATGCCGATGCCGGCGATCTGGAAAATGGCATTCACATCTACGTTCATTCCAGGCACCTCACTCTGTTGACAAGGAACTCACTTGTACGGCCAAGTATCCCTTGCTACCCTTAATACATCAATATCACGATCAATGCTCCGATTAAGACACCGAGGCTTTTCCACATTTTCTCGTAGCGCCTCTGCTCTTCCCTAGACTCGGTTTCTTCCGTTTGAAGTTGGCTAATAGCAAGCCGTAAATGTTTGATTTGATCACTTCGATCTGTGAGTCCGAGAACGGCTCCGAGCTGCAGCACCACTTCTTGTTCCGCTTGCTTCATCGAAGTTCTTGTCCAAACATCATTGACACTCCATTGCCAAATCTCACGGGTAGATTTTCCGTCACTCTTCAATAAACGCTCTGAAGTTATTCGAAATAAGGAAGAAAGCGGTTCTGCGACCTGCTTGCTGAGTGAGGCGAATGCTTCAGGCAGCGGTGTGAGTGCGTACATGATTTCCGTCTCCATTCTCCCTAACGCACTGATAAGGCCACGGATTTGCTTGGGACGCCTTATATAGTGAGCAGCCTTTAGGAAACCAAATAATGTAGCAGCACCGATAATAAGAACCCCTCCGACAAATTTCATCATCTAACATCATCCTTTACGCACAGGATAGAGTTCCAAGGGCTTGCCCTGACAATCCAAGACGCGGTGCGTTGCCAGAGCACCTTTTCTTCTATGCAGGATGACATACCTTGTGAATATACCCTCATCCAACAGCTGCTTCAGAACCGGCCTCCTGCGTACATCCTCATAATCAGCACCATGCGCAGTGGCTACGACACGAATCCCGGTGTGAACAGCCTCATGGATGGCGATTGCATCTTCTGGACGCCCAATCTCATCCACAATCAGGACATCCGGTGATAACGACCGAATCATCATCATCATGCCTTCCGCCTTAGGGCAACCATCCATTACGTCAGTTCGTGGCCCCAGATCGAATCTAGGCACCCCTTTGACACAAGCAGCCAGTTCTGATCGTTCATCCACGACTCCCACTTTCTTACCAGCCGTCGATACGTTATCCCCCCCCCATTCTCCCCGGCTAATCAATCTAGCTAGATCGCGTATGAGCGTTGTTTTCCCGTGCTGCGGAGGTGA
Organism: Paenibacillus phytorum; assembly: GCF_013141715.1. Classification (GTDB taxonomy): domain Bacteria; phylum Bacillota; class Bacilli; order Paenibacillales; family NBRC-103111; genus Paenibacillus_E; species Paenibacillus_E phytorum. The sequence continues at coordinate 192,880 of NZ_WHOA01000089.1, forward strand.
AATGATGAGCGTATGATGGATGCTTCTCAGCAAAGGATCGAATAGCTGTGGTAACACCTCTTGGCCGACACCTTTGATCTCGCGGGCAATCCTTATGTTGAAAGAACTCACATCACGTATTTGCTTGACATGTCCTTGATCCAAAACGGTTCGCCCTGCTAGTCCTACTCGATGACCTCCAGCAATCGTGATATAGCCTCTACGCAGCTCTTCTTCGAAGGTATACAAGGAATGATTCGTGAGCATCTCTAGCAGCGTAAGACAATCCTGCCGTGTTGGCTTGTATGCCTTCGTTTCCTGAGTCACCATCTCCCCCCGTTCACCCACAAAGGTATAACGATCACCCCAACTAATCTCAAGGGGCCGTGACTCTCTCACCCTTATTTCTTCAACACTAGTTTGTACGTCCGGCGGCAGTCCTGCTAATAGAAACCGGAAAGTTTGAGGCAGTAAGTGCACAATCGAATCGAGCATAGGGAGACATCCCTCCAAGTTGTCCAGTCTTCTATACTCATTTCTATGCTTAATAGAAAGAAATATGACCGATTACTTTTTTAAAATACCAATAAAGAGACAACTTACTCCCGCAATCACCCAGAGCATTTTGCCATATGATAGTTTCTCTGCTATTCCTACTAATCCAATCGTCGTTGTTGCTAGAAGTACTAGAGGACCTACTAGAGCCAACCCTGAGTTCACCAGCAGCGCTTTCTCCACCGTCGCCAGCCTCAGCATCACAATGGCTGCGATAATCTCAATGCTCCCTGACATCATCCTCAGCGATGCCATCGTTAGGACAATTTTGTTCATTTCTTTCTACTCCTCCTCGTAAAAATGTTTGAGCTTTATGTGTCGTCGAATATTTAGCGGAGCGGATTAATAAAAGGCCGGAAGAGCGACTTTTGTAAAGCTGTTCCTACCAACTCAATTCAATAAAAGGAACAGCTTTACAATGGAGTCCTGGAGGTTTTTATAAATTCGCGGAGCGACCGTTTATTCGACAGAACGCAAAGGATAGGGTCAAAGCTTTTTACCCTACCTTATGCAAGCTCGTCTGATTTTAGGCATGCTGGGCACCACCATTTGTGAAGATGCATATGCTGAACACAGAATTGAACCTTCAAAGGACAGTGAGGAGAATAACAGATGGAAGTGACCTCTCATTTGAAATGGAACCCCGTTCTAGCCGACCCCACAGGACAAAGGCAGGCTAAACCAAGAACGCTGGGGAAAACGATGGTGATGGATAAAGGATTAGGCTTGAACGCTTTTCAAGATCTGCTCAGCACGTCTAGCAGCCATCTGGATATGATCAAAATTGGCTTCGGTACCTCGCCGCTTTATCCGCTAAACGTACTTAAAAGTAAGATTAACTCAGCAAAAGAAAACGGCATCTGCATTTACCCGGGTGGTACCTTTCTGGAGGTCGCCATCAGACAGAATGCAGTAAGCTCTTTTTTTGACATGCTTATTGCACTTGGTTTTAACGGCGTTGAAATTTCCGACGGGACGATTGAGATGGAGCGCAGACTCAGGAATGAGCTTATTGCCAGAGGATTGGAAGAGGGTTTCGAGGTCATTACCGAATATGGTAAGAAAGGCTGGGGATCCTCCATTGAATTGGAGGAATTAATTGAGACAGTCTTAATCGACACGGAACTCGGGGCAAAATTGGTTACCATAGAAGCTCGAGAATCGGGCATGGGCGTTGGGATTTTTGATAATAACGGAAAATGTAAGGACGACGAACTGCAAAGAGTACTTTCCGCAATTCCTGGGCAGCAGCTCTTATGGGAAGCACCGCTCAAAAGTCAGCAGGTGCATTTAATAAGCATGCTAGGCCCAGACATCCACTTGGGTAATATTTCACCGGATGAGTTGATGGCGTTGGAAGCGTTACGGAGAGGACTCCGTTCCGATACGTTGTCTTTGGGTACCAGAAAGGATTAAAAGATGCATATCGAGGTTGTCGCCAACATCGGCGAAGCTAGAAGTGACGAATTTCTTCATAAGACCGTCATTGTGGTTGATGTTTTACGTGCAACTAGCACGATCATCACCGCACTGATGAACGGTTGCAAAGCCATTGTTCCTGTGGAAACAGTTCTGAAAGCCAAAGAGTTATTTCGTGAGGGTGACTTGCTTGGAGGCGAGCGTTTTTGCAAAAAGATTCCTGGTTTCGATTTCGGTAATTCGCCACTGGAATACACGGAAGCAGCCGTCCAAGGCAAGCGAATTATTCTCACAACCACGAATGGAACAAGAGGCATACAGAAAGCGATGAAAGCCGATCACGTGTTAGCGGGAGCCCTATTAAATAGCAAAGCCTGTGCGAGGGCCGCGGTCGATTTCAAACGGGACACCGTTATTTTGTGTGCAGGAACCCAAGATGTTTTCTCATTGGAAGATGGGCTTTGCGCAGGTCTTATTCTTGAGGAACTATCGATTCTGCTCGGTGACAAAAATATGGCATTCAATGACTTCGGCATGGCGATGCGGGGATGTTATTTGCAATCAAAAGATACGTTGTTCGAGACAATATTAGCCTCCAGTAATGGAAAGAAAATGAATAAGTCTGGTTTCCAGGCTGATTTGGTTTTGTGCGCCAAAGCGAATACCACAGATCAAGTTCCCATATTGGAACGAGATCAGATGGTACTGATGCATCATTGACAGACACGCCTTCGTTCTAAATACAAGCCCTTCTCATAAACTAAGATTGAAGTTATGAGGACGAGGGGTTTTGATTATGAATGGCGATTTGCTCTTAGTTATTCTCATTATTATTGGACTCATTGGACGATCACCAATCATTACGACCGCGGCTTGCATTTTACTTGCGATTAAACTTATTGGTTTAGATCGTTATTTCCCTACGATGGAGCGCAGAGGATTAGAACTCGGGTTGCTGTTCTTGACGATTGGTGTCCTGGTCCCCTTTGCCAGCGAGCGCATTTCTATGAAGGATATCCTATCGGTATTCACCACTTGGCCGGGTATCATCGCACTACTTGGCGGAGCTATTGCTACTTATATGAATGGAAAAGGGTTGGAACTGCTAAAAATAGACCCACAATTAATTGTGGGTCTTGTGATTGGTTCTATATTTGGCATTATTTTTATGCGCGGCATTCCGGTTGGCCCTTTAATGGCAGCCGGAATAACGGCTTTTTTATTAAAGCTAGCTTATTTTATTTCGGATAAAATGCATTGAAAATCCGACTATCTGCGATCTTCTGGCCCACCAACAAACGCATGCTCCGTAGTGTCCAAGCCATACGCTGTGTGCAGAGCACGGATAACTTCGGTTAGGTTCGTGTTGTCAACGACACATGACATTTTAATCTCGGACGTACTAACTAACGAAATAGAGATGCCAAGATCTGAAATCACTTTGAACATTGTTGCAGCAACACCTGGTGTACTTACCATACCAGCGCCAACAATGGACACCTTCACAAGGTTCACTTCAGAAGTGACTTCACGGTATCCGATGTCACCGCGAATTTTTTCAATGACGGTCAATGCTTTTTCACGATCAGCTAGGGTCGTTGTGAAAGAGAAATCAGCCGAACCGCTGATCACACCGCTTTGTACAATGATGTCGACATCAATTTGCTCTTCGGCAAGCGCAATAAATACTTTCGCCAATTGTCCCGGTTTCTCAGGTACACCCAGAATACTAATTCTTGCCACATTCTTATCGTAAGCGATGCCTCGAACGACGATTCCTTGCTCCATCACTGCTTCCTCCTTCACATTGGTACCTTCATTGTAAGTAAAGCTGGAACGCACCACTAAGGTAACGTTATAATTTTTGGCATATTCTACAGCTCTTGGATGCAGAACAGCAGCCCCTAAATTAGCAAGCTCCAGCATCTCATCATAAGAAATTTCATTAAGCTTTCTCGCTACCTTCACGATGCGTGGATCTGTGGAGTAGATACCATCTACATCGGTATAAATCTCACATAGATCTGCTTTAATAGCAGCAGCAAGCGCAACTGCCGTTGTATCCGACCCACCGCGACCTAGTGTGGTAATCTCACCTGATTCGGTCATCCCTTGGAAGCCAGCTACAATGACGACATTGCCTTGTTCGAGAGCTTTCAGCACACGATGTGGCTGAATATCCGTAATTCTGGCCTTACTATGAACCGGTTCCGTATAAATACCACTTTGCCAACCGGTATAAGAAACCGCCTGCTCACCCAAATTATGTATTGCCATCGATAAGAGAGCTACCGATACCTGCTCTCCTGTCGTTAACAGCATATCCATTTCACGAGCCGGAGGGGCTCCATCGTAAATTTGCTTAGACAGGTCGATCAAATCATCCGTTGTATCTCCCATCGCGGAAACGACAACAACGCAGCTATGTCCTGCTTGTTTTCGCTCTACGATTCTCTTTGCAACACGCTTCATTCGCTCTGCATCACCGACAGAGCTCCCGCCAAATTTCATCACTATAAGAGACAAAGCTGACCCACTCCCAACGCATACTAGTGCATAACAATTCAATATTATAGCATATAAACACCTTGCTGTGGTAAGAAATCCACGTGAAATGAAAAAAAGCCTTTTGGACTCCAAAGAGTCTGAAAGGCTTTAATCATTAGTTGCTCGCGCGTGAAAGGTATTTTCCATCATCTGTATCAACGGAAAGAATATCGCCTTCGTTGATGAAAAGTGGCACCATCACATTAAGACCTGTTTCCACTTTCGCATTTTTCAAAGCACCTTGAGCTGTGTTTCCTTTAACGCTTGCATCGGTTTCGATAACTTTCAAGTCAACGCTCTTCGGAAGGTTAATCCCAAGAATTTCACCTTGATAGCTCATGATTTTGATGTTCATGTTTTCTTTCAGAAAGTTCAATTCCCATTTCAATTGTTCCTGGGAAAGGGAAATCTGATCATACGTCTCTGTATCCATGAATGTGTACTCGTCGCCAGCTGCGTACAAGTATTGCATTTCACGGTTTTCGATGTGCGCTCGTCCAACGTTCTCGCCAGCACGGAATGTACGTTCAACGGTATTACCGTTACGCAGGTTTTTTAGTTTGGAACGTACGAATGCCGCACCTTTACCTGGTTTAACGTGTTGGAAATCTAGAACTGTAAAAATATCGTGCTCAACTACAATCGTAAGACCTGTTTTGAAATCATTAACTGATATCACTTGTGAATCCCTCCGCTAGTCAATAATAAGAAAATCTTTGGTAGAATGTGTAAGTATTTTAATGCCGGTGTCAGTAATTACTGCGTCATCCTCAATTCGAACTCCGCCAAAGTTGGGGAGATAAATACCAGGTTCAACCGTAACCACCATACCAGGTGTTAAAATCATATCCTCGGTTTTCGACAAGCGTGGATTTTCATGTACCTCCATGCCTAAACCATGTCCGGTACCGTGACCGAAGTAATCGCCATAGCCATGCTTTACGATAACATCACGTGCAAAAGCATCGCCCTCTCGGCCAGTGATACCTGGTTTGAGATTGGCTAAACAGTTTAATTGGGCTTCCAGTACAATGTCATAAATTTCTTTATGTTTGTCTGTCGGCTTACCTAGCATAACCGTTCTTGTGATATCTGAGCAATACCCTTTATAATACGCTCCAAAATCCAATTTGACAAATTCGTTTATTTGGAGCACGCGATCACTTGCTTTGCCATGAGGAAGCGCAGATCGTTCTCCAGAGGCTACAATCGTTTCAAACGATGTAGAAGTCCCCCCATTTTTGCGGATAAACATCTCAATCTCAAGAGCGATGTCCTTCTCCTGCACACCTGGCTTGATGAAAGACAGAATGTGTGAGAAAGTTTGATCAGCTAGATCGGCGGCCTCTTGCATAATCTGTAATTCCGCCTCATCTTTAACCATTCGAATCAACTCAACAACGCGCGATGTAGGCACCAATTCGATACCAGCTAATCCTTCTTGGTAGCTTAGGAAATCGCCGTAGGATACATCCACTTGCTCGAAGCCAAGCTTCGTGATCCCTTGCTGCTTCAAAAGTTCTTTCACTGTTTCGATTGCTTTAGCTTTATGCTCAACAACTTCAAATAGCTTAGCTTGCTGAGGAGCTTGCGTCATATAACGAAAATCAGTTAACAGCAAAGCACGATCTAACGTTATAAGGACATAGCCAGAAGACCCAGTGAATCCAGATACATATGTACGGTTGTATGCGTTCGTGATAAGTATTGCCGGTAAATCTTGCTGTTGCATAACCTTGCGAAGACGTTCAATACGTTTCTCCTGCATTGAGATCACCAATCTTTCTTACGTCCCTTAGGGACGACAGAGTCGTTTATCCTAGCATATGGGGTAGTAATGCTCTTAAACCAAGTTCATAGCTTTGTGCACCGAATCCACAGATTTGACCGATAACGACAGGCGCAGTAACTGAATGATGACGAAACTCCTCACGCTTATGAATATTCGAAATGTGAACTTCTACAGTTGGCAACTGTACCGTGGAAAGTGCATCGCGAATGGCATAACTATAATGCGTGAATGCTCCTGGGTTGATCACAATACCATCTTTTGTGCCGAACGCTTCATGAATTTTATCAATAATATCGCCTTCATGATTCGATTGAAAGCTCTCAAGCTCAATCGACAGCGTCTCAGCTAATTCATTCAAACCTTGAATAATCGTTGAAAGCGAAACCGTTCCGTACACGCCAGGTTCACGTACGCCGAGCATATTTAAGTTCGGACCATTAATGACTAGAACCTTTTTCAAAAGGAAATCACTCCCAAGCATTTTTCGTTGAAAAATGGGCTCTACAAGCCTATTTAACCTTGATATTTTACCATAACTTTCATGTCTTGTGTATAGTTTGTCTTGTTCTTGCATCCGTGTATTCAATAGAAATCGAATAACCAATAAACATCCCCCATAAGAGGAATAAACAAAAATCACTAAGAACAGTATCTAAATCTAGATCCTGAATCCAATAGGTCATCCCCAATAAGGGACCCATGAGTAAATATATGACTGCCCACCATAGAGCACCATACCCTAGCCCCCACCAAGGCCCCTGAAGTTTCCACATCGTGACCATATAGATGTACGCAGCAATGATTGAAAAGAGGATGAAGAAGCCCCAACCAACGAGCGTCCCCTGCCATGTATGCAGAAAATCATGTTTGAAAAAAGGCTCCACAAGAAAACCGATTACAATCTTGGTGAACTTTAAATAATACTCAACAATTTTGATTGCTCCCCATATGAATCCTGCGAAAAAACCGATGTAAAGGGCAAATACCCAACGATTCGTCAGGATTTTTCCTTCCTTTTTATCACTTGTCATCCATTGTCTTCCTTTCTCTACACATGTTGCTTGTCTTTCCTTAGGTAAGAATAGTATGTTCTACCGCTATCGGTAGCATTCAATCTACGAATCCGTTACAATAAGAAAGTACAAATAACTGAATTTGAGAAAGATAAGAAGGTGGATCTTGTGGCAGAACAAAACAGTATATACGGAGGACAAGCCGTCATTGAAGGCGTCATGTTCGCAGGAAAAAATGTGCATGTAACCGCTGTGCGCAAAAAAGACGGTTCCCTTGATTACTTAGAAGTACCGAAGAAAGTGATCCCTTGGGTCCAAACACTCAAGAAAATTCCGTTTATACGCGGTATTGTGGGAATCATTGAATCAAGCGCTAAAGGCGCGCAGCATCTGAATTTCTCAGCTGAATCCTTCGCTGAACAAGAAGGCGAGGATGCTAGCAGTGCCAAGAAAGAAGAAAAACCAGGCTTCTTTTCTAATATTTCGATGATTCTTGGCGTAGCAGTTGTAGGTGTGATTTCATTTCTATTCGGGAAATTCGTATTCACGCTAGTTCCAGCTGTCATTGAACAGTTTTTGTTTCAAAATGTATTTAGCAATCAATTTCTTCATAATCTTATAGAAGGTGTTATTAAGATTATTTTACTTGTCGGATATATTTATTTCATATCTTTGACACCTATGATCCGCAGATTGTTTCAATATCATGGCGCTGAGCACAAGGTCATTAGTGCTTATGAGGCAGGCGTAGAGCTTACGGTAAGTAACGTACAGAAATTCAACACGCTTCATTATCGTTGTGGCAGCAGCTTCATCGTTTTCACCGTATTGATTGGGGTCGTCATTTACTCATTCCTTCACTATGACGGATATGTCGAACGCATCGTGCAGCGTTTAATATTGCTGCCAGTAGTCATCGGTGTTTCTTACGAGGTGTTACGATTCACTAATTCGCTTCGTGAAGTTCCTGTGCTTCGTTACTTAGGTTATCCTGGACTATGGCTTCAACTGCTTACGACCAAGGAGCCTGAAGACAGTCAAGTTGAGGTGTCGATTGCTTCTTTCAACCGTATGCGTGAAGCAGAACAACGAATTTTGGAGGGACGGGCATGAGAAGAAAATTTTCCCCGATCGAGGTCGCCATTGCGATTTTAATTGCGATTGGTTTGCTGGTAAGTTTGCGAACTTTATTCATTCCTATTCTCGTGTTAGGGATTATTTTTCTTCTATACAAATTCCCACCTTCTCGTTGGAGAAAGCCTTCGATTGGTCGGGGGCCAGCCAAAGGGAAAAGGAAAAACGCCAAGTTCCGTGTTATTAACGGAAGTAAAGATTCTGATTCGGATGATTTACCCAAATATCATTAATACCACTTAGCGTTATTGGCGCCGCAATACTAACTTCTCATAATTCTGTTCATATGTTTCAGCGGACCAATTGTTAAAGTAGTCATTGGAAGCTTTAAAGCCTGAATCGTATAACGACATACTGAGTTCCTTTGATAAGTTAAATTGCGTATTTCCCACACCTAACGTAGGTATTTTGACTGTACGGAACCGGTTCTTTTGCTCGATGTAACGCTCATCATGAGCGCTCAGCATCGTTCCAAATAACGCTTCCAGCATGGTTATCGGTCCTTTAATTTTACGAGTGGGCATATCGCTTTTACCGACTAATTGGAAACCAATAACAGGAATGATATCCTCACGATCCGTTTCCTGGTCGAACACCCAAAGTGGATAGTTGCTTAACAAGCCGCCATCTACAATATAATAAAATTGCTCTGCGAAAGGCGCTGCCTTTGCAGAGCTTTTTATTTTGCGCCGAATCATGACAGGATCGAAGAAATAAGGAATGCTAGTGCTCATCCGAACGGCTTTGGCGATAGAGAATTTACGTGGATCGATCCCATATTGTGCAATATCATCAGGTAAAATCAAAAGCTTACCTTGCGTAATATCGGATGCAATAACGCGCAGCTGATTGTGTCTCAAGTCACCAAATGTACGGATTCCTTTGGCTGCCAATTGTTGACCAACCCAATCCTCTAACGCTGCTCCGGAGTACAAGCCTTTTTTGATGAACAGCCGCGCGGCCGGACCAATAATTTTCGTATTAAAAATAGGTGAACGCTGCATAAACGACCTGAAAGGTGCTCTCAGGATCATTTCTTTCATGTCTTCTCCTGTATAACCTGCAGCCAAAAGAGCCGCTACGATAGCCCCTGAGCTTGTACCTGCGACTTCATTGAAGACATGCCCCTGCTTCATCGCCGCGCTTACACCACCAGCCAGTGCAATCCCCTTTACGCCTCCGCCTTCAAACACTCCGTTGATCTTCAAATCGACACCCCTCCTAGTAGATCGACTATAGGGCTTCCATTGTTATGTATGCGGAGGCAGGATGTTTATATACCCAAAAAAAAGACAGAGCACCGCAAATAGCGGTCTCTGCCTAGCTTTCAGCTTCTAAATCTTTACGAACATTCATTAGATCATCCATCCGATTCGGTTCTCTTCGAAAATATTCTAATAACGTTTCAATACAAGTAATGGAATCCCAGCTTAAATGATGCTCAATTCCTTCAACATCCTTATATATATTGTCCTCTTGGACACCAATAGTCGTTAAGAAATTTTCTAGAAGTTGATGACGCTCCACTAAACGCTTCCCCATTTTCTTCCCTTTGGGAGTTAACATGAGTCCGCGATATTTTTCATAGATCAAGTAATTATCTTTATCCAGTTTTTGAATCATTTTAGTTACAGAAGAGGGGTGCACCTCAAGCCCTTCAGCAATGTCGGAGACACGAGCGTAACCTTTCTCGTCAATAAGCTTATATATTCTCTCCAAATAGTCTTCCATGCTTGGCGTTGCCATTGCTTTATTTCCCCCTGCTTTTCCTTTATTTCCTGCCTACTGCTTAACTATCATAATGCATCAACCCAGATGCGGTCAAATATCCCATGGTTCATCAAGTTATGACGATGACACACTAATGTACAACAAAGAAACGATCAGATATTAGTGAAAGGAGCTTATCATGTCTACTGAATTGCTCTCCAGACCCGAGCCAAGCACTGCTGTGTTTTAAGTGTGAATGTAGACTACGTCATTAAAAACTTCGAACCTGGCACTTCCAAGTTCCAGGAACGAATCGAAGCCGCAGGCAAAGTAGCCCATGCAGGCTATCCGCTAGGCTTTATTATTGCGCCAATCATTTGGCATGAAGGATGGGAAGAAGGTTATAGTACTTTGCTTGAACGTCTTATAAAGAACTCCCTGTTGATGCGACGAAAGATTTAACCTTTGAAATGATACAGCATCGTTTTCACGAGAACAGCAAAAAATATCATCGAAAAAAGATACCCAAAAACGAAACTAGAAATGGACGAAGAAAAACGAAAGTACAAATGGGGCAAATACGGGAAAGGGAAATATGTCTACAAAGATGAACAAGCAAACGCATTTAGGGAATTTATCACAGAGCAAATCTTTGATAAATTCCCTGATGCGAAGATCGAATATTTCACGTAACTAGAACTTTAACCAATCGGGGGTTATAGAGTTTAACCAAAGCGTGATTTGCGTCATTTTGCCTGTATAGAGCAGAACCGCAATGACGATCATCAAGCCCCCTCCTATTTTCATAATCAGGCTTGAATAGCGTAGTATCCATTTCGTAGATCCGATAAAAAAAGATAGTACAAAAAATGGAATCGCAAAACCTAGCGAATAGGCAGTCGTTAATTGAAACCATGTACCAGGTTCCGTTGTAGCCAACGCAAGGATGGCTGACAGAATCGGTCCAACACAAGGGGACCACCCTGCTGCAAACCCCATTCCAACAAGAACGGAACCAATATACCCGGCAGGACGAAATTTGATATTGAATTTACGTTCCTTCATTAACCATTGAGGCTGGAAAATGCCAAGCAAGAACAATCCCATGATGAAAATTAATAAAGCTGCTATTTGTCGAAGCAAATCACGATAATCGATGAAAAAATTGCCTAAGAATCCCGCTGTTAAGCCTAACGCATAAAAAATGATCGAAAACCCAACGATAAAACTTAACGTATGAAGCATCGTTTGACGTCGAACTGCCGAAGATGATTCCCCTGATTTCAATTCGCTAACTGAAATTCCCGTTATGTAGGAGAGATAAGAAGGATATAAGGGCAAACAACAAGGTGATATGAAGGAAGCAATTCCCGCCCATAAAGCAATCCACAAATTAACAGAATCCATATTAAATCCTCAATCCTCTTTTCAAAATGATCCCGATCAATATCGCTATGAGAGTGAGTACAACCGTTCCACCCGGAGCAAGATCCCACACACCCGCAACGACAAGACCAATGACAACTGCAATTTCAGAAAAAAGTATCGCTAAAAAGACGGAGTGCTTAAAGCTCCGAGCGATCAATAAACTGCACGCTACTGGTATCGTTAATAACGAGGATACTAGCAGTGCTCCGACAATTTTGATAGCGACTGATATCACAAGAGCCGTTAGCATTGTAATCATCATATTATAATATTTAAGCGGAAGTCCACTTACACTCGCAGCATCTTCATCAAAGAACATAAGAAAGAACTCTTTGAAATGGGCCGCGATTACACCTACTACGAGTACACAAACACCAAAAACAACCCATAAATCGGTTGAATCCAATGTGTAAATACTACCGAACAAATAACTCATTACGTTCATATTAAAGCCTTTACCAATGGTAAAAAGTAGAGTCGCCAGTGCAACCCCGCCTGACATGATAATAGCTATGGAAAGCTCAGCGTAAGTCTTGTAGGCTTTGCGCAAACGTTCAATGGCAAACGATGCAAGCAAAGCGAACACGAGGCCAACCCCCAAAGGATACACGTTAATGAGAAATCCAAGAGCAACACCTGCAATTGAAACATGCGCAAGAGTATCCCCAATCATGGATAACCGTCGAAGGACAAGAAAAACGCCCATTAAAGGCGCTGTAAGCCCAATCAGAATGCCACCAATTAATGCACGTTGAAAAAAGTATTCCGTAAATATGTCCAAAATGCCCGCTCCTATATAGGGATCTTTGTTTGGAGAACAAAGTCTCTCCTCTTTATTGAACTCCGATCATCTCACGAATCTGGCCGATTGAGTGTGTCAAATTCGTCTCACGGCAATCCTCCGGATCATGGGTATGCTTTACATAAAACTTAATGCCGCCACTTACCTTCTGCGGCTCTGTCCCTAGATATGACTGCATCATGTCCATATCATGGGATACCATGATGAAGGTCATATGATGATGCTGGTGCATGTGTCGGATCATTCGAAAAAATCCGACCTGCGTTTCAGCATCGATGCCAACCGTCGGCTCATCGAGAATGAGCAGCTCAGGGTTGTTTACGATCGCGCGTGCAAGGAAAGCACGCTGCTGTTGCCCGCCCGATAGCTGACCAATGCGTCGGTCAGCCAAATCCTCGATGCGCATTGCAAGCATCGCATCTTCGGCCTTTTGAAGGTCAGCTTTGGTCAACCGACGATAAACCCGCTTCTTGCTGTACATGCCAGATAAAACAATTTCCCTGACTGTAGCTGGGAATAAGGGATTGAACGCATTTTTTTGAGGTACATAACCGATACGTTCCCAATCTTTGAATTGGCTCAGCGGGCGATCAAACAGCCTGATCTCCCCAACTGTTGGTTTCAACAGACCGACAAGCATTTTAAGCAGTGTAGTTTTTCCAGCACCATTGGAACCAATGACACCCACAAAATCACGTTCAAGAACATCGAAATGAAGTTTATCTATCACTTTCTTATTATCATAAGAGAATGAAAGGTCATCAATAGATACTATGCTCCGATGGCAAAAGTTTTTACTGTTATTCTCCATCTTCTTACTCCTGACTCACTAAAGAATGGAATTACTCTTACCTTATTGTAAGGCAATTACTAAGTTTTTCAAATTTTCGTCCATGATCGAGATATAATCTTTGCCTGACTTCATCTGTTCATCCGTTAATCCCTCAATCGGGTTAAGTACCATTGTGTCCACTTTAGCATCTTTAGCTAACGTTTTGGCTAATTTATCTGATACCAGTTCTTCAAAGAAAATATATTTCAAACCATGTTCTTTCAAAAACTCATTCATTTTCTTCAAATCCTGAGCCGTCGGCTCCGCATCCGGTGATAATCCCATTATGGACATTTGTGTTAAGCCATAATCCCTACATAAATAAGCAAAAGCGTGATGAGAAACCGCAATTTCTTTCTTCGAAGTACCACCAATTTCCTTTTTGTACCGCGCATCCAAATCGGTCAATTTCGCTGCATATTTCGTATAATTTTGCTCAAAAACATCCTTGTGAGCAGGATCCGCTTCAATCAGAGCTATTTTAATATTATTAGCCATTTTCATAGCGTTTAACGGACTTAACCAAGCATGAGGGTCATATTCCTCTTTATTTTCCGTCGTTTTTATTAAATCTGCCCCTTTACTGGCCTCAACAACCTTTAAAGTCGAGTCTGCTGACAAACTACCGAGGAAGTCCTCTACCCAACCTTCAAACCCTGCTCCTTGATACACAAAAATTTGGGCTTGTGTCATATTTTTGATGTCTCTGCTCTTTGGCGACCAGTCATGCGGTTCTACGCCAGCTGGAACCAAATTGATCGCATTCACATACTCCCCGCCAATATTGCGAGTAAATTCATAAAGGGGATAAAAACTGGTCACTACATTGACTTTGCCTTGAACCATCTTAGCTTTCGAACTAGCAATACTTCCACAACCAGCCATGTAAATAGTTAAAATAGCCAACAAGACTATGTAAAGAACTCTATTATTTCTTATCATCATAATCAACCCACCCATTTTCTAAATCGTAATAATTTTTATTAACGAATTGATTATACGAGTCCCCTTAATTGAAGTCAATACATCGAAGCGCAAAAAACAAAAAAGCCAGCTGTCAAATTCACAGCATGGCCCTATCTGTTGCAAGTAACTGGTTTGCTTTTGTTATTTCGTTTGACCTCCACCACCATCTGTCTTGTTCGAACTACCTGAATCTCCCTCCTTCGACCCACCTGAATCCTTTTTACTTGTATCCCCACTTCTCTTAGAATCAGATGGTTTATTACTTTCCTCTTTTAACTTCTTATAACGTTCTTCTGATTGTTTAATAAGCTTGGTATCCTGATCAATCTTGTATTGAAGAATCTCATTGTAAATCTGGTATTGCTTTTTCAACTCTTGATCAATAACACTTTCTTTCCCCTTCGTACTCTGTGTTTTAGATTTCGATTGATCCTTTTTGGCATCCTCCTTCTTCTTACTTGAGTCGCCACCGAAAATCGAACAAGCCGATATAAGAATAACCATTCCTGAAACACCCATTAATTTCACAAGAAACCGAACACTCATATGCCTCACTCCGTGGTTAGTTTCCTTTATCATGCCCCAGTCACATTAAAAACACCCATACTAACACAAACACCCCATACCGGAAAAATAAGGGATGAGGTGTTTGTTCGTTTTGGCTCCTATTATTTCACAATTGCTCCATTAGGCATCGAATCAGGGACTGTAGCAAGAGTAAGCTGGTCGCCATGTGAAGCAGCGAGAATCATACCTTGTGACAGCTCGCCGCGCAGCTTGACGGGCTTTAAATTCGTGACGCAAATCACTTTGCGTCCAGTAAGCTCTTCGGGCGAGTAAAACTTCGCGATGCCTGATACAACCTGGCGCTGCTCGTATCCGAGGTCGAGCTGCAGCTTGAGAAGCTTATCGGCGCCTTTCACAGGCTCCGCCGATAACACCTGAGCTACGCGGAGCTCCACCTTGGCGAAATCGTCAATCGCGATTTCTTCCTTAGCCTCTGGCGCGGGCACTGTGTTGGCAGCAACTGCAGGTGCAGCCGCTGTCGCTTCGTCGGCGCTAGATGCAGCGCCGCCTCCCATGGCCTCGACGATGTAGCCGACTTCTGCCTCCACGTCCAGTCGAGGGAACATAGGCTCTCCCTTCTGCACCTTTGTGCCATCAGGGAGATGCCCGAAGGTTTGCACGCTCTCCCACGCCGTCAAACGCGGCAGGTCCTCGGCAGCTAAGCCCAGCTGCTGCCAAATCAGTTGCGGCGTCTTAGTCAAAAACGGACGCAACAACACGGATGAAATGCGCTGGGATTCTGCCAGCACATACATTACGGAGCCAAGTGTCTCGCGCTTGGCTTCATCCTTCACCATCGACCAAGGCTGCGTCTCGTCGATATATTTATTCGTGCGGCTGATAAGCTGCCACACAGCTGAAAGCGCAATGGAAAATTCCATCTTTTCCATTGCTTCCTCGTACTTCGCTACCGTAGAACGAACAGTCTCCAAGAGACTTTCGTCAAATTCGGTAGCCCCCGCAACATATGCGGGAATCTTTCCGGCAAAGTACTTATCGATCATCACGATCGTACGGTTCAATAGATTCCCGAGATCATTGGCGAGGTCATGATTGACTCGCTCAACAAAACTTTCCGGCGTAAATGTTCCATCCGCCCCGAAAGGCACTTCACGCATGAGATAGTAACGCAGCGCATCTAATCCATAACGGTCGATTAACGTAACCGGATCAACAACATTCCCTTTGGACTTCGACATTTTGCCGTCCTTCATGAGCAGCCAGCCGTGCGCAAACACCTTTTTCGGCAAAGGTAATTCAAGAGCCATCAACATAATCGGCCAATAAATCGTGTGGAATCGAACAATCTCCTTACTCATTAAATGAACATCCGCAGGCCAATATTTCTTGAAGTTACTTTCATCTTCAGAACCATAGCCAAGTGCAGTAATGTAGTTGGAAAGCGCATCGATCCAGACATAAATGACATGTTTCGGATCCCCTGGAACTTTGATTCCCCAGTCAAACGTCGTTCTGGATACAGCCAAATCCTCAAGACCTGGTTTAATGAAGTTATTCAGCATTTCATTTTTACGAGATTCTGGGTGGATGAAATCTGGATTATCTTCGTAATACTGCACCAAGCGATCGGCGTACTTACTCATCCGGAAGAAATAAGTTTGCTCCTTCATTTTCTCTACAGGTCGCCCACAATCTGGACATTTCCCATCTACGAGCTTGCTTTCCGGGAAAAAAGATTCATCCGGAATACAGTACCAGCCCTCATACTCGCCTAAATAGATATCCCCTTGATCCAGTAATCGTTGAAAAATCTTACCAACAGCATCTTTATGACGATCTTCGGTTGTTCGAATAAAATCATCATATGAAATATCCAGCTTCGCCCAAAGCTCTTTGATTCCTGAAACAATATGATCTACAAATTGCTGAGGCGTCGTCCCTTTCTCCTGAGCCTTGCGCTCAATCTTCTGACCATGTTCATCCGTTCCTGTTAAATACCTGACATCAAAGCCGCGCAGTCGCTTGTAACGAGCCATAGCGTCACCGGCTACGGTAGAATAAGCGTGACCAATATGCAGCTTACCACTCGGGTAATAAATTGGTGTTGTAATGTAAAATGTTTTCGATTGCGTTGACATCATTCGTTCCTCCTAGCAAATAGTAGAAAACACAAAAAACCCTCATCCATCTTGGGACGAGAGTTGAACTCACGCGGTACCACCCAGGTTCCCCCGCCTTTCACAAGCTCGGGGCTCAGTAAGTCGATTACGACTTGCCCATTAACGCTGGGACACGAGGCTAGCTTACTCCCATTTTGACATTTGCTTCACAAATGCAAACTAGGTAGCTCGAAGGCCTATTCTCCGGGACCATATTCCAAACCTACTCCTATACCGGCTTTCACCTAACCCGGCTCTCTGTTTATAGGCATCCGTTTGTACTTATCCGTTCATCGAAACCATATATATACAACTTAAGGCAAATATATCGAAAAAATGAGCTGCCTGTCAAGCAGACTGATCGTTATGAGATAAATTTTCCGCTCGTGCCGGCACATGATCAACACCACCCGGATGAAAAGGATGGCATTTACAAATCCGTTTCACCGTTAACCATGATCCCTTCAACGCACCGTGAACTTCAATTGCTTCTAATGCATATTGCGAACAAGTGGGATAGAATCGGCAAGTAGGCGGCTTCAACGGAGAAATAAACTTCCGATAGAAATGAATAGGTACTTGTAAAGTCTTTTTCAACCGAGTCTCTCTCCCTACTCCATTGTTTTTCAAAATATGATGCACATCCATCATGCCTGAAAAAAAGGACAGAGTCAATTCAAGCCTTCGTGCTAAGCTGAGAGTTGAAAACACTTAAGAAAAGTAGGATATAAATAGATCGATGTAAACGTCTTGATCCAACTAATAAACGTAAACCCCGATCTATTCTTATTATTCAAATATCTTTGGTGATTCTTAGGCAAACTACTCCGTATCATCAATTTGGAATTGAGTCTATTTATTTTGGATTCTAAGTATGAGCGCAGATTCCACTCGTTAGTGGAGTTTTGGTTTAAATCGGTTTGAGGCGTTTCTTCATTAAATTCCTGATCATTATCTGATGGAGTAACAGAGGCTGATTCTCTTACTTTCTGAAACAAATTAAGCCTATTTTCTTTAACCAAATTTGCATAATGAATTTTCTGAAGCATCAATTGAGCGCTTCTATAATTAATTTCAAGGATATGTGATAAAGAACTCGCCGTATACTCTTTGCCTTCTTGCAATAGCAATTGAATGGCACGGAACCAATGGAGTAGTGAGAGCTTGGATTTATGCATAATCGTCCCAGCAGTTATAGAAACCTGCGTTCTGCATTCCTTGCACTCTAATAATCTCCGTGTACGGATTCTAAAAGCTTCATTATAATCACAGCGAGGACAACAAAACCCATTAGACCAGCGCAACTTCATTAAGAAATTCTCACATTCCTCTTCTGTTAGAAACGTAAGAGTTTGCACATCGGTAAATTGTAGTTCCATATCCTCACCCTTTCTCCAATTTAGAACATTTGTTCTTATTCTCATTATACCAAACAAACGTTCCCTTGTGAAGTTCTTTTATTAAAGAACTCACATTTTAAAGAGTTGAATTCTGTTATATCTTTCTGGCTATTTGAGCTAGCAATACAAACTTGGTAGAAATGAAATTCTGAGACATATACAAAATACCATTTAAAAAACTCTGTAATTCTGGAAGCTGATAGCCCCGATAACTCTAATAATTCTACTAGCTCTGATAACTTTGCTAACTCTAGTACTCTGGCAGCAGTCGAAACTGAGGTAACACGTTAGCTCTGATAACACTGGTATTCTGTTAATTCAGGTTGTTTTAGTAGTAACGGTAGTAATGCTGAACCGACTGTTGAGTTGGATGATTCGGCTGAAGTTGGTGTAGTTGGTGTAGTTGGATACATATTGGAGGAATTACTTTAAATTTGATATTGTACTCAGATATCAGATCTGATAATCAGTTATAGTTGGTTATTGTTGGTTGTTGGCTATTGGTTATGGTTATTGGTTATTAGTTATTGATTGGTATTGGTTATTAGTTATTGATTGGTATTGGTTATTAGTTATTGATTGGTATTGGTTGGTTATTGGTTGGTTATTGGTTGGTTATTGGTTGGTTATTGGTTGGTTATTGGTTGGTTATTGGTTGGTTATTGGTTGGTTATCGGTAGTTGGTTGTTGGTATTGGTTGGTGGTTGGTGGTTGGTGGCTGTTGGTTTGGCTTTTAGTTTGGCTTTTAGTTTGGCTTTTAGTTGTTGGTAGTTAACTTTTGGTTGGTGCTTGGTTAGTGACTGTTGGCTGTTGGTTTGGCTTTTGGTTGTTACTTGTTGCCTGTTGGTTGTTGGTTGTTGGTTGTTGGTTGTTAGCTTTTGGTTATTAGCTATTGGTTTTTCGTTTAAGGATATGCCATTTTCACTCATTGTAGATACCACAGAATTTACGTTTTGTTGACGAGTAGCCTGGGCTGACTTTTCCTCACAGTAGCTGAAAGTACCAAAACTACATATATAATTTATTGCCATTTGGCTATCCTGCCTTTCAAGGTGATTTTACTAAAATTGGTCGCGTCTATGCCGAGATCGACGATGTTGCATTGCTGCTATATATAAAATTTCATAAATGAAAATAACCTCTGTCTTGAGACTGAGGTTATTTCCCGAAAACTTATAGAAGAATATCATCAACTTATTGATAGAATGAGAACACCTTTTGCTGAAAGTGTAACGGTATTGGTTACTGGTTGACCTACTATTAAGTCCGTTCCCTTTAAGGACCCTAAAACTACGTTCACGGGTTGATCATTGTGATTTAGGATAAACAGATATGTTTCATTCTCATTGGTTCTTTGTGAAATCTCAACACCAGGAACAGGAGGAATTGGTGCTGTTATACCTTTTTCTTTGCACAAATTCGCTAAAAAGCCCTGTAAAAAGGATGGCTCAGGACTAGTGGCTACATACCAAGCTTGACCTGCCCCGAATTTATTTACGGTTAGTGCTGGCATTCCTTGATAGAAATCGCTGCCATAGACCGCTTTTATCTCGGCTCCTTCTGAATGGATTAAGTCACATAGAAGTCCACATTGGTACTCACCGCTGAGTGCTCCCCATGTTTCTGTTAGCACGATTTGGTTGCTTTGATCAGGGAAAAGCGCATCGATTTCTTCTGCCCATATTCCGAGTACCTCACGCAATTCACCAGGGTAGCCGCCAAGTGAGACGATATCGTTCTCATTTACTATTCCGCTAAAGAATGTCGTCAGGAAGGTTCCTCCTGAACGGACGAAGTCCTCCACCCTCTTCGCGTAGCCTTTTTTCACCATGTAAAGCACAGGCGCAATAACGATATCATAGTCTGATAGATCTGTGTCTGTACCTATTAGATCGGCTTGAATATTTTGCTTAAATAGTGCGTCATAATATTTGTGGACCTCATCTACATATTTGAGGGCAACGGTTGGGCCACTGGACAGTTCTATGGCCCAGCGATTCTCCCAATCGAAAACGATAGCGACCCGAGCTTTGATTCTAGTATCCAGTAGGCTGTCGGAGAGTTTTTGCAGTTCAGACCCTAGCTCCGCGCATTCGCGGAACACTCGTGTATGTTCATGTCCAACGTGCTCGATGACAGCTCCGTGATATTTTTCGCATGCACCTACTGATCGTCGAAGCTGGAAAAACAACACAGTATCCCCACCATGAGCCACTGCCTGATAGCTCCAAAGCTTCATAACACCAGGACGTTTAAGTGAATTATATGGCTGCCAGTTCTGTTGGCTAGGAGTTTGTTCCATAAGCATGAATGGCTGTCCTTGCTTCAAGCCGCGCATAAGGTCATGTGTCATGGCCGTCAGACTAATAGGTGTATTTAGAGAAGGGTAATTATCCCAAGAGACAACATCTAAATGCTTAGCCCATTTGAAATAGTCTAATTCTTTATAAAGTCCCATTAAATTCGTTGTTACGGGGAGGTCAGGTGTATGTTTTTTGATGGCGTTATATTCTAGTTTATAACAGTCAAGCAAACTATTCGACATAAAACGGCGGTAATCGAGCGAGATTCCTTGGAAGTTAGTATTATCTACTCCCCATTCTTCGGAAAGAGCATTTGGTGGAACGATTTCTTCCCAATCATAGAAGGTATGACCCCAGAAACCCGTATTCCACACTTTATTCAATGTCTCGAGTGTTGTATAACGCTCTTGGAGCCAATTTCGGAAGCCGTCCGCACAATGATCGCAGTAACAATAGCCACCGTATTCATTAAAAACATGCCAGATTAGTACGGCTTACACCCTTATATAATAAAATGGAACAGGATCGTGAAAAATGCATAAAAGATATGAATTAATGCCTTCGACTTCGCAACCGTTTCCATTATTTATTGAAAGCATTGGTCACCATGAGGATCAAGAAAAGTTATTAAGACCTGAGGGTTTTCCTAGTTTCCATTGGCTGCAAACTTATTCAGGTGAAGGGGAATTCACTATGGACGGAAAAAAATTCCGTTTAACAAAAGGTTCTGGGGTATTGCTGCTTCCGGATGTCCCTCATTCTTATTGGGCTGTAACTGAACAATGGTGCACGCAATATGTCACATTCGGAGGGACTTGTGCTGATGCCATTCTTCGTTCATTTGATTTAATGGAGTCTGCTATATTTCGTTGGGATGAGGATGGTCCGCTGCAAGTGGAAATAGGACGAATTTTAGCCAATATGGATGCAGCACTCGAATATTCGGGGTACGAAGCCTCTGCGGATTTATATCACTTTCTAATACAGCTAAAAAAGCATGGACAAATCAATAACCGCGCCTCTATTCGCAATCAGATGGTCCAGCTGCAGCCCTTAATAATTTGGCTTGAAAGTCATTACGATAACCCTGATATCGGACTTGAAGAAATGGCTGGTATCCTAGAGATTATGCCTAGACACATGAATACACTGTTTCAGCATGCCTTTGGGCTATCCCCTTATTCCTATTTAATTATGATACGTCTTCGCAAATCCAAGGAGATGCTATTGAAACAGCAGCAGCAGACCGTCAAGGATGTGGCTGAGCAGGTAGGTTTCCGAGATACAAGTCACTTTGTCGCGAGTTTTCGCAAGCATGTTGGACTCACACCCGAACGTTTCAGGCAAATGAATTAGTGTGCTATAATAAAAATATAGTTACTATTTTTTTATTAAAGGAGTCTAATCTATGATTATTGAAATATTTCAAGATATTGTTTGTCCTTGGTGCCGTATCGGCAAAAAGAATTTGACTGATGCGTTAGCCAATTTTACATCGGAACCTGTTGAAGTCCACTATCGTGCTTACCAGCTCGACCCTTCAACACCTACTGAGGGATCACCCTTCCGTGATGTTATGCTTCAAAAGGTACGAGCGGACGAGGCGAAGCTGAGCGGCATGCTGCAGCAGGTTACGCAGGCTGGTCAAGGATCAGGATTACATTTCGATTTCTCCAAAGTTGAGAAGATGCCAAATACATTAAAGGCCCATCAGCTCATCGCTATCGCACCGGAAGATCATAAAAAAGATCTTGTTGACGATTTGTTTAAAGCTTACTTTGAAGATGGAAAAGATATTGGGAATGTGGATGTTTTGCTTGATTTTGCTGAGAAAATCGGCATGAATCGGGAACAAACCTCCACTCGTTTAAGTGCAAAGGAAGGGTTAGAGCAGGTCGAGGATGATCTTGATTTTGCCAGACAAGCTGGTGTTTCGGGGGTTCCCTTTTTCGTAATCAATCGTAAATATGCACTTACTGGCGCTCAACCTTCAGCCACCTTCCTGCAAGCCCTACAGCAAATCAGTGAGGAGCAAACGGAAGAAGAGGCTTAAAAGCAAACAAAAACCGACTCTCTCATTATTGAGAAGTAGTCGGTTTTTTATTTTATAACACGAATGGATTAAGCTGTGTATAGTTTTTTCCCAAATATTTGCTTGTAAAATAATGCACTAATAATCACTACAGCTGCAAAAATAAGAAGAAGATTGCTATACGGCACAGCTTTTATCGTATTCAAAATCGGATTCTTGTAAAACTCCATCATGCCGCCATCTAACAGTTTGGCAACAAGTGCCGTTCCTACCGCACCTGAGATAAACGAAATGAGGTTGAACAATCCCATCCCTACACCCGTCTCATGCACTTCCAGCGTCAAGGAAACACGGTTAGCTAAAGCCGTCTGAATAAAGGAAAAACCAACATAGGTGGGAAGCAATGCTGCTGAAATGAGCCAAGGGGAATGACCTACCGTGAGGGCAATAGCCGCGAGACTTACAAACAAAAGCCCCATTCCAATGTATACAACGAAGTTATTTCCCTTCTTGTCTGCTAAATTACCGCCTATTGTTCCGAACACAACAGCGCAAATGGCACCAGGGAACAGAATGAGACCGATCATACTCGTACTCAAGTCATTTACTGTCGCCAGCATCAAAGGAATAACAAACATAATACCCATCACTGTACAGAAAATGAGAAAACCAACGATCAAGCCGCCACGCAGCAGCTTGTTACGGAACAAGGCAGGCTCGATAAAAGGCTCTTTAGCTCGGCGAATATGAGCAACGAACCAAATGAATAAGACCACACTCGCGGCCAAATAGTACCAATGGGGAAATGATAAATATACCGTGATACCCGCCACGGAAAAAGCAACGAGGACCGCACCAAGAATGTCGACACTGCCTTCTTTGCGCTTCTCCTCAGGTAATATCTGTCTGAAGAAAGGAATTGAAATCAGTGTAAATAGTGGAATGATAAATAAATATGTCCAATGCAAGGTTGATGAGACAAATCCGCCAACAACGGGGCCAACTGCAATAGCAAATGATACGGTAGATGTTAAAATTCCGAATATTTTGCCCCGATCCGAAGGAGAAAAGTATCGAGCAACCACGACCATGATTAATGCCGGAATAGCCGATGCACCTGCACCTTGAACCGCGCGGGCAAAAATGACGGCTGGATACCAAGCTTGAAGAAGAAAGCCCAGAGCGGAACCTATGCTATAGATGACGATTCCTGCAACAATTAGTTTTTTCAAACTGAAAATATCGGATAAGCGGCCATAAATAACCGATCCTATCCCAAAGAAAATAATAAACGTTGTGAGTACCCAACTCACACCTGTCGGGGTAATCGCGTATTGCTTGGCGATTGCTGGCGTGGAAACGTTAAAAACCGTTTCATTCAACACCGCGAAAAAAATAAGAAAAATAATCCATGGCACAGCCTTCTTGGCATCTATAACCTTCTCTTGTGTCATGTCTGTTGCTGTAGCAACATGCTGCATGGTTTCCACCTCCATTTTCTATGTCTCCAGCCATCTTATCATAAGAGTTTCTTATATTGACTGGAAAAAACAATTACAATCAACTAACTGTAATATTTTTCATAACAATTAACTGTAATAATAAATGTTATAGTTAGGACTGTCAAGGGCTATCTTTCATCTTTTTCGATAATATAAGATAATGGACGAATGGAAATGGCTTATATAGAACAGGAGTTCAACGAATGACTAATTTACTTCAAACACTTAAGCATGTACCCTCTCGCATTTTGATTATTGTATTACCTTTTCTACTGATGGGCATGGTTGAATACTTAGAAAGAGGCTCCTATGAAGAACTTCATAAATGGGTCATGTCTCACCCACTTTCGATGCTTCTTGCCTACTTTGTTGTTGGTACGATGTATTTGTTCCTTATTGCATTAACGGGTCGAAGCCAGTTATCCTTTTGGATGCTTTGTGTAATATTGCTTCCTCTAGGTGCAATTAGCGGCAGTAAATTAAAAGCCATTGGAGCGCCTTATTATCCATGGGACCTTGTATTTAATAATCAAATTGTTGAGTACAAGGCATTTTTGCAAGGGTATCTTAATTTTAGAATACTGGGTACAGTTGTGATCTTCCTCGTTATAATTGCATTATTTTTTCATTTGGTTTTCCTGCATCGACGTATCCAATTCACTTGGATTGAACGTAGTATTTATGCCGTTATTGCCATCATCATGGCGACTAGTCTTTATACGGACAAGCCTATTCGTTTCATGAATTTATATGGCATTTATACGGTGCCTTGGGATCAAACGATTACCTACGACGAGAATGGATACTTGTATTCCTCTGTACAAATGTTAGGTTTTCTGAAGGTCGCAAAACCAGAGGGATACAGTAAAAAAGCAATCACATCCATTCTGGAGCAGATTCCTGAGAAAAAACCAGCAAGTGATAAAAAACCAAACATCATTGTGATGCTTGGAGAATCTTTCTGGGATCCAACGATTATGAAAAATATCTCGTTTAGTCGAGATCCTATCCCGAATTTACATCAACTTCAGAAATCGTATACCAGTGGTTGGATGTTATCTCCACAATTCGGAGGCAGCACCGCAAATGTTGAATTTGAAGTCTTATCGGGTAATTCCATGCGATTCTTTGGGAAATCACCGGATAAAATATTGCCTTACATTGAGTATATGAATCATGGTGTTGACTCTTTAGCCAGTATAACAACGAGGCAGGGTTATACCGCCACCTCAATTAATCCGTTCTTCAGCTATTTCTTCGATAGCAGAAAGGTGTATAAACATTTTGGGTTTTCACGTTTCATAGCTAGTGAGTTTTTCCCAAATGATTTTGAAGGCCCGAATTATGCGGACCGAGCTGTTGTAAAGAAGATTATTGAGGAAACGGAGAAAAGCCAGGGGCCTGATTTCATTTTCGCGAACACGATGGAGAATCATCACCCCTTCAAACCAGGGAAGTTCATCAAAAACACGATTGAAGTAAAAGGAGATATTACACCTGAATCCAAAGGTATTTTAGAGACATATGCACAGGGTATCTCGGGTACTGACAAAGCGCTTCAGTCTCTAGTGGACTATTACTCAAAAAAATCTGAGCCAACGATCATTCTCTTTTTCGGGGATCATTTACCTTTTTTCGAGGAAAACTATAAGGTTTACCGCGATGCTAAATATGTCCTTCCTGATGATCCAGATTTGTATACAAAGACACATTACACACCTTTCTTGATTTGGAACAATTTCCTGCCTGCAGATCAAGAAAAAATGGATCTTAAAATGAGCCCTTCCTTTCTAGGACCTAAGGTTCTTCAAATGGCTGGTGTTCAAGGTAGTTACTACACAGACTATCTCTTCACGTTGTCACAAAAAATTCCTGTCATTCCGCCAAATGAGATGTGGGACAAGTATCAAATCAAAGAAAGCGATCTCTCTGGCTACATGAAGCTTCAATACGACAACTTATTCGGAGGCCGTTATGGGTACGAAGCCAAGGGCATTAAAAACTCGATTGTACAACCTGGATATACATTGGGGTACGGCGATCCCGTTATAACAAGAGTGAATCGAAGTGAAAACAAACTTCAGGTTGTTGGTAAACCCTTTTATTCTTCTTGTAATGTTTATATTGATGGAGTAGCGTTTAAATCCAATTTTGATGGTGATGATACGCTTTATGTCGATCTGTCGGATAACCCACCTTTAGAGGCCGGAAAATCTCATCAAGTCGAAGTGCGTATTCATGATGATAAAAAGATGAAGATCGGCCAATCTAACCTTTATCCGCTCCCCTAGTCATGACTCTAGCCCCCCTCGAATAGGATGAAGCATATCCTGTAGCCGAGGGGGTTTTTCATGCACCCACGTATACCGCCTGCTCATGTTCATTTCTTTGAAATAATAACTTCAGAAGAATTAAACCATCATCATTTATTACGACTATATACGTTTAATGTAAACGGTACAGCTTACGACAACCACGTACACCAATACTCAGGCATATCCGGCATCCGATATGGCCATTATCATGCCTATTATGGTACGACAGGGCCTGCCATTGCACTCCAGGATGGAACTCACTTTCATTTACTTGATGGCACTGTTGAACTGAACGCTTACAACACCTCGCGTGGAGGTGCACTTGTCAAATCTAAGCAAATTGAAGGTCTTATTCAGGAGCTGCACCGGCACAGTTACGCTGGTTATTCATCTATTGGTATGAGCTATGAGCCTTGGTGAGTCATCATGAAATGGAAAAGTAAAAGAGTCAAATATGAAGGCTGATGCACCTTCCCTTGACTCTTTTTTGAGTGTTACTGCAATGGTTCAATATGGATAGTCCAATTGAATTTGAATGACTCTCCCGCTGCTAAGCCTTGGGCACCTGAAATTTCTGGTGAAAAGGGCTCGTTGAACACGTTCATGATACTTGTATAAGGTTCAAGCGACACAGCTTCCGCCCACGGCGCTGTGAATAACACATGAATGGGAAACTTGTCTCCCATATCGTACACGAGCTTAGTCCCCCGAGCTTCATAGTGAAGCTCGCAAGTTTGCGGGCCCGGCTCGATGCTGAGCATCTGCGAGCCGCCTGGGTAATTCGGCAGCTCCGTAACGAGCGTGCCTTGTTGCAGCGCCGCAGTGAGCGGCGAAGACGCGGGCTCCGCCGCCGCGTAGCCATCCGCGCTGAGCGGCCACTCCGCCGCCGCGGGGATCACGACCCGCACGCGGCTGGCTTCGCCTTTCGCGAACGCGAAGTACGGGTGAAAGCCAAGAGATAGCGGCATCGTTTGGCCGCTGCGGTTGGCGATTTCACCGCTGAGCGACAGCGTACCGTCCTTCAGACGGTACGTGAAGCGAAAGCATGCGGCGTGTGGATGATACGCCAGCATGTCCGGATGCTCCGCGAAGTCGAACTCCGCGGAGACATAGGCCCCGCCAGCGGTATCCGCGCCGCTGGCTACGACCTTCCACAGCCGCTCGCGCAGCTCGCCGTGGGCGTGGTCCGGCTCCCGATTCACGGGGAGCCTGTACTCGTGGCCTTCGAAAGAGAAGGCCGCAAGCTTGACGCGCCCCGGCGGGAACAGAATGGGCACGCCGTAGCGCGAAGACTTGACGCGAAGCTCAGCCAAGCTGGCTGGCTTCGCGATGTAGGCATGGTTCCGCACATCGAAGCGGAACAGATGCAATCCGACGGCCGGGATGATTTCGGCCTCGGCCTGGGCATCATGGTCGACTAGGCGCAGGGTCGACTCCCCGTCCCACTCGCTGTTGATTATCTCGTACTGACTCATAATGAATCCTCCTTATTATTCCGGATTAGCAATTTTTGCTTCTTAAGCATTAGCATAACGTTCTTGTGTTCTTAAGCATTGCTTAATTCATTTGCATTTTCCCAGCACGTTTTTGATAGTATGTAGATATCAAAACAATTCCAAGTATAAGGATTAAGGTGGTGACCAAGCTGCCTTCAGCCCCAAAATCCGCTCCTGAAATAAGCGAAGCTCCCTGTATCTCGGTCTTAATGAGCGACGGCATCGGTGTACCAGATACTTCAAATCCGAGGATACAGCCCTGAAAAAAATTCCAAGATAAGTGCATTCCTATCGGCATCCACAACCCGCCCGAGTACTCTCGACTTAAGGCAAATAATAGGCCTGCAAGTAGTAAATTCATGATTGGAAGCGGCGAACTCCACATACCTGGATTAAATGTATGCAAAAAGGCAAAAACAACCGTCGAAACCGTTATACCAGAAATGGCGCCGAACCTTTCCTTCACCAGTCCTTGTAAATAGCCACGTGCGAATAACTCTTCATTAACAGCAACCCCTACGAAGAGTAAAAAGCTCCACGACAGCTCGAGCCCGAGCGTTCCAGTCCATTGATACGACACGATCTTAATCCCTCCCAGCAGCCATATCCCTGCACTGCTGATCGTAATAAGTAAAGCGCCTGCAGCGAAGCCTTCACCGAATCTTCTGCCAAGCAAGTGAGCTTGAAGTCCAAGTGTCCAGCCTTTACGTCTTTCGAAAATGGCATACGAAAGAACAACCCCGCTAATAAAACCGATAATTTGCGCCCACAAGGCTGCCTTTATAAAGAATGGATCCCCAGCAACTCCCGCCATACTAATATCATGATCAGGATGCCTTAGAATCGCTACAACCGCAGCAGCAACTGATAACAGCACGGTAATCACAACAATAAAAACGAGGGTTAATAGTACTTTCCCCACAATCGTCAGAATGGATAAAGACTTTCGCTTCTTTACCTCGATAAGGTTCCACTCCCTTCTTAACCACTTATTCGAGAATAAATCGCCTATTTCCTGCCAACTTACGAAGGAAAGGATGCTCTTGTGCAAATGTTGGCTCCATGCCACAATAGAAGAAACATCTGATTCATTTGACGGAGGAAACATGCTTTTTGTTCTATTTGCACTCTGGATCATCGCGTTGGGGCTTGTCATGGTTGATCCACGATCCAGTACGATGCGCTGGATGAGCGCTATTGCTTTTACCGGTGGCTTCGGCGCCCTTGCTGCCGTTTTGTCTGAAACCTTTATCCCCTATATCCAGCAAACAGTACCCAACCCATCCATTAGTGCTCTACTTTATCGTGTCATGGGCATTAGCTCACTGATATCTTACTATGGCTTGCCATATTCATTTGCCATGCTTTCTTTGAGATATAACGCATCCTGGCAGAAGCCAGCTATTCAAACGTGGTTACCAATAGGTCTACTCATTCCTCCAATTGCCTGCATACTGTTCACACCCGGTTATACCGAGGAAATGCCCATTACCTTTCCCATCGTAGCCTCCTGGGCTGTTCCTTATATTTTCATTGGTGCTGTACTCATTGTAATCAAAACAGAACGGCTTCCGGCTATGAAGCGAACGCATTTGTTTACCTGCTTAGCCCTACTTCCGCCTATCCTTTGTGTAGGTATACTTAATTACGTTATGCCAAGCTTCGGTTTTTACCGTATGTGGGTCTATCACGTATGGATTCTTGCTTTCGTTGTGCCTTTTTTCGTGTTCACTTTTTTCAAATACGGCTTTCTCGGAATGCGTCTGCTCATCGAACGTCGCAAGCTGGACTCGACGCTCCGCGCCATCACATCGGGAACCGCGATTTTAAACCATTCGATTAAAAATGATGTCGGGAAAATGCGTTTGTTCCTCGAGAAAATGAAGCAACATGCCGAGGAAACGAATCAATCAGAACTTAAGCAGGACATCGATGTCGTTATGGGGGCTTCCATGCATATCCGTGACATGATTAGCCGAGTACACGAACAAACACAGGAGCTCCCTCTTCGTGTAACTTCAGCCAATTTGTCGGAGCTTATCAATGAAGTTCTTCTTCCTCTTGGACCTTACCTAAGTAAAATTCAGGTGAACCAAAGCATACCTGAGAACTTAATTCTACAATTAGATCCCATGCAAATTGCTGAAACGTTAACCAATGTACTCATGAATGCGGTAGAAGCTATGCCCAAAGGCGGCGAGCTTACAATTAAAGCGTTTCATGCTAAAAAGAACATGATTTTGGAAATAAGAGATAGCGGAATAGGCATGGAGAAATCCGTCCTAAAGCAAGTATTAGAACCGTTTTATACGACCAAAAGCGGCAGTCATAGCAACTTTGGACTCGGACTCGCCTACTGCTACAGTGTTATGAAGAAACATGGAGGGGCCTTGGAATTAAGCAGTTCGCCAGGGAAAGGCACGAGTGTGTTTCTAACCTTCCCCGGCAACCGACTAAAGAAATAAGGGGGATTTTTACTTGGAACCAATTCGGATTTTGATTGTTGAGGATGACCTTGATTGGCTTCGCGGCCTTAAAGCCTATTTGAATCGTCAGCCAGATTTGAAAGTCGTGGCCACGGTATCAATAGCAGAAGAAGCCAAGGAACTATTTGCTAATGCGGAACCAGGAGCCGATGTTGTTCTTATGGATATCATGCTGCAAGATGAGCCCGCGGGCATTGGACTTGCGGAACAAGCACTCTTATCTTGGGGAGTTAAAGTCATCATGCTTACTTCGATGGAGGAAAAAGATTTCATCTTCCGTTCCTTTCAAGCCGGCGCTATTGACTACCAGATCAAATCTCGATTCGAAGAGCTTCCCACCATTATTCGAGCCGTACATGCACGCCAATCTGCGATTAACGCGGCAGTAGCTGAACAGATGAGAGAGGAATTCCGCAGGCTCAAACGGTTAGAGCAGCAATTCAAAGTCAAAGAAGTCAGCGATCTAATCACGCCTACAGAGCTTCAGGTACTAGAGATGATTGATCAAGGACATACGCAAACGGAAATTGCAAACCGGTTTTTTATATCCTTACGAACCGTCAAAATCCATGTGGGGCATATCTTGAAGAAACTAGGTAGTCCGAGCAGCAAAGATGCTGCACAGAAAATCAGAGACTTGGGTTTGTTTGAACGAGGGAATAAAACGGGCGGAGACGGCAAAGGGGACTAATGGATGTCCCGCTTCTTGAAACGTCCTCCCTTGACATCGTGGATATTGCCAACTGCGAGAAACGCTGCAGGATCGAGCTCATCCACGATGGATTTCAACTTCGCTTCCTCCAGCCGCGTAATTACACAGAAAATGACCTTTTTGTTATCTCCCGTGAAGCCGCCTTCCCCTTCCAGATAAGTGACACCGCGCCCTAAGCGGTCCAAAATAGCTTCACCGATTTGTCTGAAGCTATCACTAATGATCCATACGGACTTCGACTCATCAAACCCTTCAATGGTCACGTCAATCATTTTATAAGCAATAAAATAAGCTATCAGGGAATACATCGCACGATCCCAACTGTATACAAACCCTGCGCTGCCTAGAATGAATAGGTTGAAAAACATCACAATCTCGCCTACAGAGAACGGTATCTTTTTGGAAACGAGAATTGCAACAATTTCTGTACCATCGAGTGAACCCCCGAAACGAATCACCATTCCTACCCCAATACCGAGAATAATGCCGCCGAATACTGCTGCAAGCAAAGGATCATTGGTTAGCTCTTTCACGGGGTGTAGCAGATACGTTCCTGTGGACATGACCAGAATTGCGAAAAGCGTCGATAATGCAAACGTTTTTCCAATTAATTTATATCCGATAAACAGGAATGGAAGATTTAATAAGGTCAAAAATATCCCGACTTGAAAATTGGTTAGATAAGATAAAATGATGGATATCCCCGTGATGCCCCCGTCAATAATTCTGTTAGGGACTAAGAAAATTTCCAATCCAATTGACATTAGCACCGCACCTAAAAATAAAAACACGCTGCGTCGAAGTAAAGCTCTTTTTGTCATTCTTCGATGCTGCATTTGCATTGTCGCTTTTTTCACATATTGAACTTGTTCCTCCGCCATGAAATCCCCTCCATTTCTCTATCTTCTATACTTACATTTCTCGACAAAACCATCTTTTTCCTGCCTATTAAGCCTTTCTTTTGATACTTTATTATAAAAAATGTTAGATATAATACCATCGAATATTACCGTCGGCCGTGGTATAATGATGGCTGTTGCCATTTACAATTTCTTAATTTGAAAGTCATAGGAGACACATATGAACCAGCACATTAGCCGCTTATTGCTTCTGACCAGGCAACGATTGCCACTATTATTAATTGCCTTAATTCCTGTATTGATCATGGAAATTTTGAGCCGCGGGAACTATATAGAAATGATTACTTGGAGTTACAAGCATCTGCTTGAACTGCTATTCAATGAATGGATCGTCATCAGCTTGTTATTGTTATTCATCGCCATGATTGGCCGAACTAGAATTGCCTATTGGGTCATTTCAGGTATACTTCTTACCTTGGCCCTCATAAGTGGCGTAAAGCTGAAAATATTAGGTGTCCCTTTGACACCCTGGGATATCGTCTTGGCAGGCGAAGCCTCGGATATGGTGAAATATATCTCGAATATTCTAAGCTTCAAAATTTTGATAATCATTCTTTTGTTCCTGGTGGCCAGTTATTTCTTGTTATACCGCACGACCTTATTCTCGAAAAAGGTTGCACTAAAAGAACGTGGGATCCTTGCCGTAATTGCGGTTGTTATGTTGTCTGCGGTTTACACGGATCTCCCCCTTCCGATTCAGAAATGGTGCGGTATCCATGCATCCGTATGGAACCAAGTTGAGAATACCAAAACGAACGGCTACGCATTAGCATCGTTTCTGAATACGAAGTCGATGTTTACCGATAAACGTGAAGGTTACGATGATAAAGCTGTTGAAGCTATTGTTAGTAATACACCTAAGCCGATTAAAGCTGGGGACCCAAACAATCCTGTAAAACCAAACGTTATTGTCGTGTTAAGTGAGGCTTTCTGGGATCCAACCGTTATCAAAGGTGTGGAGTTCAGCCGTGATCCGATTCCATTCTTCCATAAGCTGCAGCAGACGGGGACAAGCGGTACGATGCTTTCACCGCAATATGGCGGGGGTACAGCCAATGTCGAGTTTGAGGTTTTGACAGGTAACTCCATGCGTTTCCTACCGCAAGGCTCTATCGCCTACAATCAATTCCTTACGAATGAAGTAGATTCTTTGGCAAGTATTTACGCCAGACAAGGCTACACATCAACGGCGATAAGTCCTTTCTACAACTGGTATTTCAACAGTAATAAAATATATAAGTACTTTGGGTTCTCCAAGTATATTCCAATCGAATACTTTAAGCCTAACTATTCTGGTCCTTATATCGCAGACAGCGAAGTTGCTGCCAATATTATTCATGCGACTGACCAAAGCGATGGACCCGATTTCGTATTTGCTAACACGATGGAAAACCATTTTCACTTTTTCCCAGGTAAGTTCCCAAAAAATACAATCGATGTTACTGGCAATATGTCTCCTTCTTCTCAAGGTATGCTTGAAACGCTTGCCCAAGGCATTAATGCCTCAGATAAAATGTTGAAGGAATTAGTTGAGTACTACGAGAAAAAGGGTGAACCAACGATTATCGCTTTCTGGGGAGACCACTTACCAGCCCTAGGTGATGATTATGCCACTTACATTGACACTAAGTATATTAGCGGCAAAGACGATCCCGATTTCCTGAAAAAGATGTACAGCGTTCCGCTCGTCGTTTGGAACAATTTTGACCTAGGGCGCAAAGATACATTAAATATTAGTCCTTCATTCTTAGGCCCTTATCTTATTGAATTATCCAAACAGCAAGGCAGCTATTATACCGATTATTTAAGTCAACTTTCGAAAAAGATCCCTGTCATCCCACCGAAAGATCATTATGAGGCAATGCATATTAACGAACAGGACCTTAAGGATTACGAGACTTTGCAGTATGATATCATTTTCGGTGATCGACATGCTTACAAGGATTATAAAATTCCCATTATAGATTCCAAGTATATGCTCGGATTTGGACCGATCACCCTTGATAAAGTCGAATCAGATACGCAGGATCTATCTGGACGTTCAAGTGTAACCCTAACGGTGAGAGGAAGCAATATCCCTGCCCTTGGCTACGTTACTTTAAATGGCAAAGCCCTTCCAAGTACATGGCAAGATGAACATACACTGACTGCCAAGGTCGAAGGCCATTTACTCAAAGCTGGAATCTGGGACATTCAAGTGAATGTGAAAGATTCAAAGGAAACCATCGTCGGTAAATCAAACACATTGCCTATCGAAATAGGCGGGCGTTAAGCTAGGTTGGATGCCAAGACCCCTTTTCTCTAATTTGAGAAAAGGGGTCTTTACTAACATCTCTAAGGAAAAAGAAAAGCTCAATCCACGAATGGATGAGCTTTTCTCTTATGACCTAGATTACAGGGAGATAACTTTTCCTGTTGCTTCGGATTCAAAAGCAGCAAGGATGACTTGCAAGGAGCGTAGCCCCTCTTCGCCGGAAATACGCGGCTTTTGGCCTTCCAGAATGCTCGTAATGAACTCGTCAATGACACCACTATGCGTTTGTTTCTCGTTCGTTGCAATTTGTCCGAGTTTATAACGTTCAACCGTACCATCACGAAGCTCAACGATGACTTGGTCGTTCGGATCGGTATCGATTTTGATAACACCATTCTCACACCATAACACGGTTGAGTTGTCTTGACCTTTATAATAAGTCCAGCTAGCGACTAGTGAGCCAGTCGCGCCGCTTTTCATGCGAAGCAAGCAAGTCGAGTTATCGTCAACATCTGTACCTTCTTTATGAAGGGTACCGACGAAAGCAGCCACTTGTACAACCTCATCAGCAAGCAACCAACGAATTAAATCTGACTTGTGTACGCCAAGATCGCCCATCGCGCCCATTGTTGCTTCTTCTTTGCGGAAGAACCAGCTTTCTCGTCCGTCCACGCTCCATCCTTCCGGACCTGGATGTCCGAAAGATGTACGGAATGTCAGAACTTTACCCAATTTGCCGGAATTCAAAATTTCTTTGGCTTTGACATGTGGAGGCATCAGGCGTTGGTTGTGACCAACCATTAAAAACACGCCATTTTTCTTTGCTGCTTCAATCATTGCCTCAGCTTCTTCTGCTGTTGAAGCCATTGGCTTCTCCACCAGGACATGAGCGCCTGCATTTGCAGCGGCAATGGATACTTCAGCATGAAGAAAGTTCGGTGTACATACACTAACTGCATCCACTTTCTCCTGCTTCAACATTTCGGTATAGCTGCTGTATGCCTTGCCACCGTGCAGCTTTGCATAGTGCTCCGCTCTCTCCAGAACAGGATCGACGAAAGCAACGAGTTCAACATTCGAATTCCAAGAATATTCCGGGATATGTCTATGTTTAGCTATAGAACCGCAACCTACTACGGCTACTTTAATTTTACTCATGTTTATTAATGCTCCTTTTAATTGTTAGTTATGAACATTTGTGTAATGCTCTTTTACCCAGTTCAAGCTGTTCTCAACACTTGTAAGTGGTGGCTTCTGGCAGTGATCCTGCTCAACAACAAGCCATTCAACTCCTGCTTGCTCGGCCGCTTTGATCACTTTTTCCAAAGGAACATCGCCTAAGCCCAGCTCTAATGTTACTAATTTACCTTCTGCATCTTTCGTGAAATCTTTGAAATGAAGCAGCGGTAGTCGGCCCGCATATTTCGCTATGTAGGCAAGTGGGTCTTGACCAGCGAATTGAACCCAACAAACGTCCATCTCTACGTTAATTGCATCTTCACCTGTTTTGGCAAACATGGCATCAAAGACGAACTCGTTATCCACTTTATGATGAAATTCGAAATCATGATTGTGGTAAAGGAATTGCAATCCTTGTTTATTCGTTTCTACGGCAATCGCTTGGCATTCAGCAATCAGCGCTTTCCATTGTTCTGCTGAATCGCGTTCTTCAGCACCAACATACGGGCAGATTGCATACTTAGCACCGATTGTTTTCAGGTAGTCAAGTTCCCCTTGCAGATCTTTACGAAATCTCTCTAAACTCACGTGACTGCCGAATGCTTTCAAACCTAGCTCATCCAGCAGCTGTTTGAGTTCAGCAGCAGGCTTACCATAATAACCCGCAAATTCTACACCTTCATATCCTAACTTCGCTACATGACGAAGTGTGCCTTCCATATCTTTTTCCATATCATCTCTTAATGTATACAATTGCAGACCAATTCCTAAACGTCCCATTTGTTCTCCTCTTTTCTTATCATCCATATTTTTATAAATAATTCACGATAGAATTAGTATAATGGATCATAGCCTTATATGACCATTCACGATATAATCAAAACATCTCTTATTTGGCTATGAAAGGTGAATACAATGGAAACTGAGGTCTTAACCTGCGGCTATTCTTTTCATATGGAACCGTTTAATGTGAGCAACAAATTCCAACTCAACTTTTATCTTTTTCGCTTACAGACAGAAGGCACATGCGAGGTTTTAGTAGATGGGCGTATGCAGCGAATCGAAGCTGGCCATCTTCTTCTTTTTCAACCGGGAGACCCTTATGAGCTTCGTATCGAACATGAGTTGGATCAACCAAACAGTAAAATCGCGAGCGGCGACTATTATGTATTCTGTAAAGGCGCATGGATCGATGCCTGGTGGAAACGCAGCCTCAAACAGACTTGTACGCGCATCGACTTAGATGCTCGCTTAATTTCGCTATGGCGGCAGCTTATTCTTGAGAAACGCAGAATGGAAGAAGAAAACCAAGAGCTTAGCGGCTTTTTGCTGCAAGCCCTTTGCCTATATGTAGAGCGTGCAGCAACGGAAACCGTCTCTTTACAAGGACGTCCATTTACCGGAACACGTATGAAAAGGTTCATTGAAGCACAAGCTACGGCAACTTTTAAAGTAGATGATGTTGCCAACCATGTTGGACTCAGCGTTTCCCGCGCGGTTCATTTGTTCAAAGAATGCTTCGGCAAAACCATGATCCAATACGCCCTTGAAGTGCGCCTATCCAGCGCTGTGGAACGCATGCATGATAGTTCAATGTCCCTGGAACAAATCGCCTTAAGCTGCGGTTTCGGCAGTTATCCCTACTTTCACCGAGCATTTAAACATAGATTTGGCACATCCCCCAAGCTTTTTCGCCAAAACGCTCAGCAAAATTAACGAAGCATCGAATTCACAAATATTTCAAGAAATGCTATCTAAGAGTGAAACATTTCCTCTCTCTCATCCGTATAAGCTTATGAGAAGTAAAAATACATAGAAATATATGGTTTTGTTTCAAAATTGTAAAACTATTTTAAGGTTAATTTAATAATATTCATATATGCTAGACCTATATCCAATTCCTAGGATGGTGAAAAATGATGAAAATGTTTATTACAATTCACAACAAACCCGTGCCAGTCTACTCAGATGAGAAAAATAAAAAGAAATTCAATTTATTGAAATCCGCACTCGAAGCTAAAGTGACCAAAGGAAGAGCAACCATTAAGAAATGCTTGGATTCTATCATTAGTATTGAGATCGTAGGTTGTGAAGCGATTCTCCATTCCTTTAATGAGCGCGACTCCCTTGCATTATCCCTTTACTAAAAAAACGAGAAGTCCTCAGGACTTCTCGTTTTTTTAGTCATTATATTTTTGTTGGATGACGACAAGATGATGCTGAGCATGACCGGCTATCACATAGGCAAGCGCGCGTGCAGAGATTTCATTGTTATTAGCAATCCCTTTACGCGACCAGGCTTCTTCTGAAATTGTTTTCAGCAGAGAAAACGTGGCTTGACGTGCCGCTTGAAAGTCGTTTAACAAATCCTCCATCGACAAGTCGTCGAAAGAAGCATTGTCGATAAATAAATCCTGATCAAATCCTGGTAAATTCGTTGTATCTCCACGAGCAATACGCAGCATCCGATAACTCATAATCCGCTCCGTATCAGTTATATGCCCCAAGACTTCTTTCAAGCTCCACTTCCCTGGCTCATATCGATAAAGCCCTTGCTTATCATTAATCGGCGAAAACAAAGCGACAACAGCGTCTAATTGGCTGTGTAAAAAGGACAGATAGTCGCCTTCCGGAACTTGACTAATATAACCAGTAAAATATGGTGAGTGTTCTTCACTACTAGGTCGCTGCAGCATATCGAATGATTCTCCCTTCGTGATAAAAAAAATAGAAACTATTTATATCCTTATCATATCGTAAACCTAAACAAATATGAAGTTATCTCATCGTTCAAAATGATAAGCGTAGTTGTACTAGACACCTTTACTATTCATAGTTTCTGTGGTATCTACAATTTGCTAGATTTATACCTCATTTAGTTTTCCGTCGTTTCCCACCCTCTTCTACTTTTTCAACCAAGCCATTCTGTGATATCTACAACTCTGCTTATAAGCATTAAGTCCAAGAAATAATGCTGTCAGTGCTTTCCTTTGGCGCTTCTAGGGGATACTCAGGGGGCCATCCTTGGATTCACTCCTAACTGAGTCAAGGGGATAGTGGTTCACAGTTAACTCCAACTCAGATCAACTATGTATCTATCCATATTCCGTGAAACAAAAAAAACGCTGACCTCAGTGAAGAAGTCAGTGTTTTGGAACAGTCTATAATGGCTTGTGTTCGAGCAGCCAGATTTTACTTTGGAAGTCTCCACGGAGACCAGAGACTGGAAGGCCGACATAAAGTAGATGGTCGCCAGGGTACTCACCTTGCAAGCCTGCGATTTGGTAATCGAAGGATGGGTTGAGTCCTTTGAGCCGCAGCGTTTTGAGAGGCGCATTTGGCTCGGCGAGCACTCGGAAGTAAGCGATCAAAGCTTGCGTCTTGTCTTCAGAAACAATCATCCAAGCAGTTTCGTTACCTTCGAATGGACTGAGTAAGCGGTACATGTCGCCGAATTGGACGAGCGGCCGAATATGTTTATAATCCGCAATTTGCTTTTTGACGATTTCTTTTTCCTCGTCAGTAAACTTGGTTAGGTCGAGTTCGTAACCAAAATTACCGGACATCGCAACATCGCCGCGCATTTCCAACGATGTCTCACGGTGAACTTGGTGATTTGGTACAGCAGATACGTGCGCTCCCATTGAACTCACAGGATAAACGATGCTCGTCCCATACTGAATTTTCAAACGAGAGATAGCGTCCGTGTTATCGCTTGTCCACGTTTGCGGCATATAATACAGCATACCAGGGTCAAACCGGCCACCACCACCGGAGCAGCTCTCGAACAAGATATGCGGGAACTTGGTCGTCAATGTTTCAAGAACACGGTACAGACCAATTATATAGCGATGAGCGGTTTCTCGTTGTCTTTCCGGAGGCAGTGCAGCGGAACCAATTTCGGTCATATTACGGTTCATGTCCCATTTGACGTACGTGATCGGCGCGCTGCTTAGGATATCACTGATCATTCTCGTAATCGCTTCACATACATCTGCACGTGAAAAATCCAATATTAATTGCTGACGACCTTCCGTACGTCTACGATTCGGTACATGTAGGCACCAATCTGGGTGTTTGCGATATAAGTCACTGTCTGGAGAAACCATTTCTGGTTCAAACCACAGTCCAAACTCTAGTCCCATCCCATTGACTCTGGGGACGAGGTCCTCCAGGCCACCTGGCAGTTTCGCTTTATCAACGACCCAGTCTCCCAAGGAACTGTTATCGCTGTCTCTTTTGCCGAACCAGCCATCGTCAAGAACGAATAACTCGACGCCAAGCTCTTTGCCGGCGCTGGCGATGCTTTCTATTTTATCCGCATTAAATTGAAAATAGGTTGCTTCCCAGTTATTCACGAGCACAGGTCTTGTCCGGTCACGGAATTCACCGCGGCAAAGCCGAGTACGGTAAAGCTTGTGATAGGTTCTTGACATGTCCCCTAGGCCAGCGTTTGAATAAACCATTACAGCTTCAGGCGTTTGAAAATGTTGTCCCGGCTCAAGCAACCAGCCAAAATCAAATGGATTAATACCTATGGATACACGCGCTGACCCATACGGCTCAACTTCTGCTTGGGCAGCGAAATTGCCACTATACACAAGGCTAAAACCATACACATCGCCATGATCTTCATTGGCGTCCTTTGAAAGCAGTGCAATAAAAGGATTGTGCTGATGACTACTCGATCCGCGGCGACTTTCTACGGTCAATTTTCCTGGCGCTAAGGGTCTTCTCTCGATATGTCGTTCTCTAACCCAACTACCTGAAAGCTGAAGAAGATCAAACTCGCTGTGCTGATAATCAAGGCTCATACTAAGCGCTCGAAGCAGCTTTAGATCTCCGGATCCTTCATTTACGAAACGTACC
The DNA here is from genome assembly GCF_013141715.1 of Paenibacillus phytorum. Classification (GTDB taxonomy): domain Bacteria; phylum Bacillota; class Bacilli; order Paenibacillales; family NBRC-103111; genus Paenibacillus_E; species Paenibacillus_E phytorum. The sequence goes on from NZ_WHOA01000089.1 coordinate 233,212, forward strand.
GATCTAGTCATCGCTGCATGCTGCTCAAATATTGTATAAGTAAGAATGATCCGAAGGCCAATGACAGAATCAACAAGTTCAAGTTCCAATGTTTCCGCTTCTTCATCTTGCTCTACATAGGTCGCAGGAAGTCCCTCGAGCACCGGTTTTCCTTGGTAAATTCGATGCTTATCATAGATGAGCTCAGAAATTGTAGATCCATCAGGAAGAGCAACTTGATAAGCTGGCTCCCGATAATCACTTGTACCGTATGCCGGGTACTCCTGAGGCAATGTATCGAAAGAAATGCTGCGATCTTCGGAAACAGGATTTGGTGAAAACGAACATCTCTCCTGAAATTGTAGGATCGATGCCAATTGACCTGATCGGATGGGGCGTCCCCAGTAAACATGGGCTGGGTAAGCGGATTTAATTAGTTGAATAACATAGCTCATTTGCTTGTTTTGTAAATGAAATAGTCCTTGTGTTGGTTCAAATGTAATTCGCATGATATCCCTCCTACCTCCTATTATCGTATCCCTTCGCGAACAAAACTATGGAGGATTAGCACAAACATATGGAGGAATGTAGTTTTGGATGCACAGAAATAGGAGCCAAGGCTCGAAATAGCCCTGGCTCCGTTTCGTATTCATCATTTTTAGCCAAATTTATAAGTCATGCCATAGCCGCCTTTGGGGTAGACCCAATCAATGTTGTAGGATGGACACGCAATTCGGCAGGTCCCGCATTCGATACAATTTTCAAACGCAACGGTTGTAATTTTGAGTTTCTTTTCCCATTCATAGACGTCCGAGGGACAGAAATAATTGCAATCCTTCGTTACACAATTTAAACAGGTCTGCGTATCCTTGATTACGAGGTGCGACTTATCATCGCATTTATAACGAATGGTAAATAGCTTATCTGAAATGTCACTTTGGCTCATCCGTTCATCGCCCTCCATCCTTTGTAGCCTAGCTTCATCAGGTTTACCGTACCGCCTGCGGCATTTTTGATGAGCTTCATGGCCATTTTTTGCTTATCCGCTTTGGTAATCCCATCCACGAGGAACATGTTGTATGCCGCTTCATTCAGCGCTCTGGGCAGCTTGTCGAACAGTAATTCAGGGTCCTGCTCCTTGAGGAATTGATGCATGCCTTTGTATTTCTGTAAATCTTTATGGACAAAGGATTCGCGAATCTTTTGGTCGTAGGCTTTGAGTGAAGCAGCAGAAAAATCGCTTTGTGCTTTGGCCTCCACAATCGCCTCACCGGCCAGTCGACCGGAGGTCATCGCTAAGTTAGTACCTTCACGATGCACAAAGTTGATTAACTGCGCGGCATCCCCACAAACGCACCAGCCATCTCCCGACAACGGCGGGATGGAATGAAAGCCACCCTCGGGAATCAAGTGCCCGGAGTACTCCTTCGTTTCTCCCCCTTGAATCAATTTCCGAATCATAGGGTGCTGCTTAACAGCATCGAGGACCGCATAAGGCTTCACCTTTTTGTCCCGCAAATGATTAACCATAACGCCTACGCCTAGTGAAATGGTTTCTTTATTCGTGTATAGAAAACCCATGCCCGCCATACCTAGCGAGGTCTCGCCCATAAACTCAATCGTAACGCCTTCGTCACCTTCGAGTCCGAATCGGTCTTCGATTTTCTCCCTAGGAAGTGCAATTACTTCTTTCACAGCTAACGAAACTTCGTCCGGCATCCATTCTTTGTGAATGCCCATCGCCTTACCGAGCAAGGAGTTCACGCCATCGGCAATGACAACAACATCGGCGTACAAATCGCCGTCATCTCGATCGGTACGAACACCGACGATCCTTTTACCTTCGCGAATCACATCGAGTGCAACGGTTTCGTAAATTGGGATGGCCCCAGCTGCAACGGCTTTGTCCGCGAACCACTGATCGAACTTAACCCGCAGTCCAGTAAAGCAATTGTAAGGCTCTTTGTAAGCCTCATTGCGGTGCCCGAAGGTGACCATAGATTCTTTGCCCATCATCCAGATGCGCTGCTCCACAATGTAACGCTCCATGGGAAAGTTTTTTTCTTTCCAAAATTCAGGAACAAGCTCTTCGATTTGCTTACGGTATAGGACGCCTCCGAAAATGTTTTTGGCTCCAGGGAACTCGCCCCTCTCCAACAAAACAACAGATAATCCTGCACGTGCCATCGTCAAAGCTGCTGCTGCGCCCGCCGGACCACCGCCAACAACAATCGCGTCAAATTTCTCGTTCACTTGGCTTCACTCCTCTCAAGGGCCGCGTTAACCCCTGTCTTCGAATCGTCCTGTGGCAAGGAGGTTGCGGCGCCAGCTAGTTGTTGGCCAAATAACGTTCGGCGCTGCCTAATCTCATTCGTAATGGCAGGAACAATTTTGAACATATCGCCAACAATGCCATAATGAGCGAATTGGAAGATTGGCGCTTTATCGTCTTTGTTAATCGCAACGACGACGTCAGCATGGCTCATACCTACGGTATGCTGAACCGCGCCGGAAATGCCGATAGCGAAGTATAGCTTCGGCCTCACAGTGGCACCGGTTTGACCAACCTGGTGCTCATGCCCGATCCAGCCCGCATCGACCGCGGCACGCGATGCGCCAACGACGCCGCCGAGCGCATCCGCTAACTCGGCGAGCAGCCCGAAAGCATCGGGCCCGCCCAGTCCGCGGCCCCCTGCCACGATAATCTCGGCATCCTCGAGATTGAGTTTGCCTGTTTCGCGCAGGAAGTCGAGCACCTGCGCGGCAATCTCTTCCTCGCGCATCGTCGCCTCGATGCGAATGATTTCGCCTTGGCGCGTCGCGTCCTTCGGCAGCGCCTGAAACACCCCGGCGCGCGCCGTCGCCATCTGCGGCCGGTACTGCTTACAGAGGATGGTGGCCATCATCTTCTCGGAAAAAGCCGGCCGGCTGGCCAGCAGCAGCCTTGACGGCGGCGGCTCCACGTCGAGCTGCGTCGTGTCGGCCGTCAGCCCCGTCGGCAGGTGCGTCGCTATCGCGCCTGCCAAATCGCGGCCCGTCGCTGTCGCGCCGAACAGCACGATCTCGGGCTTCGCTTCCTCGATCAGCTTCAAACAGACTCGGCTGTATGGCCGAGTGCGGTAGGTGCGAAGCTCGGGTGCTTCGCATAGGAACACCTTGTCCGCGCCGTAATGCACGGCTTCATCGGCGAGGTGGCCCACATTCTCGCCGATGACGAGCGCCATGAGCGGCGCGTCAAGCTTCGCGGCCAGCTTCTTGCCTTCGCCTAGCAGCTGCCAGGAGACCTTCTTCGCAGCTCCATCTCGCTGCTCTACAACGATCAATACCCCCCGATAAGCCGACCAGTCGGGCATCGACGCTTCAGGCTGGTCCTGTGTTTGTTCATTTGACATTGTGACTTCCTCCATTCCCATAACGGTGATTCTGAGTTTTTTAGGTCGTACACATGCTTTACTTTCACGAAGACCAGTCTAACAAAGTCTGCATCTCCTTCGTCATGAGCTGTTCAGCAAGCTGAGCAGCGGCTGCTTCTGGCGAATCAAACGTGATCATATGCGTTTTAACCGCTTTTATCTCGGGCACCCATGTTTTGGCTACAATCGTTGGTGAGCCTTTTAGCCCGATTTTCGCTTTTTCAAGATCCGGAAAATCAGCTGTCGTCCAAACAGTCGGCTTATAACGCGCAGCCCGAATCATACCAGGCAGAGATGCTCGTCTCACCTTGTTCAGTTCCTTCAGTGCCGTGATCAGCACCGGCATGCTTGTCTCAACGACTTCAATGCCATCTTCCAAAAGCCGATGGACACGAACTTTTCGCCGCTTTTCATCCACACTGGCGACTTTGTTGACATAAGTAAGCTGTTCCAAATCCAATCGGCATGCGACGCCAGGCCCAACTTGCCCCGTGTCGCCGTCCAGCGTTTGTTTGCCGCAAAAAACGATATCCACCGGTCCCCACGTTTCAGCAATTTTACGGATGGTTCGGGCAACAACGTACGATGTCGCCAGCGTGTCCGCTCCCGCGAAGCCACGATCCGTCACCAACACAGCATCGTCTGCCCCGAGGGAGATGCATTCCTTTAAACCTTTCTCCGCAGGCGGAGGTCCCATTGTTACAACAGTAATCCTCGCACCCTGTTCATCCTTAATACGGAGCGCCTCTTCCAACCCATGCATATCGTAGAAGTTCACGATGCTTGGGACACCTTGGCGAATTAACGTATTATTTTTGGGGTCAATGCGAATTTCTCTAGAGTCAGGTACCTGCTTGATACAAACTACAATATGCAGCATCTCTGCACCCTCCTATTTCTTAGGAAACTTGCTTGCTCATTCGACAGCAAACGGATCTGAGCTTGTCAGCATTGTGAATTTTGTCACTTAAAATGACGAATCGAAATCGCTTTCACTCTTTTTTTTAAGTTAATAATCTAACACAATATATGCGAAAAGCTTCCTAACATGACACTTACTTTCATCTAAGCCCCAAAAGTAATCTTACCGATGTTGCCCGGAGAATGAAAAAGCTGCAGCCTACGCCAAAGCGTGGATTGCAGCTCTCTCCTTATATCAGGATTTATTTTTTGTTCGTTTTCGCCCATTCGTCTAATTGTTTTTGCTTCTCGGCAATAATTTTATCCATACCTGCCGCTTTTAACTTGGTGACAAACTCAGGAACAAACTTTTCAGGATCGATCGTTCCTGTATACAAGCCTCCAGTGAACTGTGTAGCCACGTTGTTCGTAGCCGCAATTTCATTCTTCACCTTCTCTGGGTCAAAAACAAAGCCAAGTGCGATCGATTTTTGAGCGCCTGTATTGAATTCTTTGTAACGATCCCAGATTTTCGGATCTTCGGTTTTCCAAATATAGGAGTTGAGTTGGTTACCAAACATCCATGGCAAGTTAAGGTTGTAGCCAACAGAAGCGGCATCTACGCCTTGCGGATAATCGATAATGTTATCGCCCGCTTTGGCATAGTGCTTACCTTCGATACCCCAATCGAGCAAGTTCAACAATTGTTTGTCCGTGTAGAGTAGATTCAAGAACATCATGGCTCTTTCCGGATCCTTGGACGTATTCGGAATGGCAAACATCGCGCTAGTCGTGTCGCCCGTAGTCGTATAAGGCTTCGTTAGTTCAACCGTAACCATCGGCGTGCCGGTATTGCGTGTTTCCTGCATCTCGAACCCTGGCTTCATGGATTCGCCGTAAGCGAAGGCTTTGCCAGCTTTGACGGCCAAGAACTCACTCTCTTTGTTCGTAGCTCCATCTTTATTAATGTAGCCTGCTTTATACCACTTGTTCATGAGTTTAACCGCGTCCATAAATTGCGGAGTCTCAAACATGTCGATGACCTTCAGCTCTTTGCTTGCACGATCCAGCACGCCCGGTCCGTCGCCCAGCATGTCGAATAGTCCGTAGCCAAGAATAGCGCTGGCAGGGGAACGATCATTCTTGACCTGGAGCGGCGTGATGCCTGGTTCATTATCTTTGATCGTTTTGAAAATAGGCTCGAGATCCTTCATCTCTTTAACCGCTGACAGATCGATTTTGTACTTATCGACAAGATCTTTGCGCATGACAACGCCTTTCGTTGCCGCAAACTCTTTGTTCGCTACGACACCGTAGGATTTACCGTTCAGCTTACCGCCTTCTACGTAAGCGGGATCTAGCACGCTTTTGATTCCTTGACCGTGTTTATTGATCAAATCGTCCAGAGGAATGATTTGGCCTTTTGCCGCTTGCTGACCTAAGCCATACCAAGAAGCGGTAAACATCAGGTCGAATTGTTCGCCGGAAGCAAACATCAGGTTCGTTTTATTCGTCCATGCGCCCCAATCGATCGGACGAATTTCAATCGTTGCGTTTATTTTTCCCGTCAAATACTTGTTGATTTCGTCTTGAACCGCAGGTAAATCTTTCGCTACAACGCCGGAAGGGAAAATCATGACCAATTTGTAGGGTTTCAAATCATTGGCAGCAGATGTTGCTTTAGCTTCTGTTGTTGGAGCCGCTCCCGTTGTAGGTGTACTTGTGCTTGTTTCTGCTGCAGGTTTAGCACCGCTAGAACAAGCAGTTAGCGCTAAGGATAGAACTAACACAGAAGAAGCGATTGAAACCAACTTTCTTTTTGGTTGAAACACGGAAACCCCTCCATTAATGATAAATTTGTATATGATAAACCGAATTTGTTTTCGGTATTACCCTTTCACAGCACCAACAGTCAAACCCTTGACAAAATACTTCTGAAAAAACGGATAGGCAAGTACAATCGGACCTATCCCGATAATCGCCATCGCCATGCGCACCGTTTCGGTTGGCAGCGTCGCCATAATTTGTGAAGCGTTCGTGTTACGCGAATTCTGTGAGAGAAATTGAATGTTCAGCAATATTTTATTCAGCAAATACTGCAGACTGTAATACTTGGAATCCGTAAGGAAAACCAAGCTGTTAAACCAATCATTCCAATAACCTAGCGTGTTAAATAAGCCAATGGTCGCCAATACAGGCGTAGAAAGCGGTAGTACAATTCTAAAGAAAATTCTGGATTCGCTTGCTCCATCCATATAAGCTGATTCGATGATTGCCATCGGAATCGAGGTCGCGAAAAAGGTGCGCATAATTAGAACGAAGAATCCGTTTAAAAGCAATCCCGGGATGATCAAACTCCAGATCGTGTCCTTGAGTGGGATCAGCTTTGTAAACACCAAGTACCAAGGAACTAACCCCCCATTGAACAACATCGTGAAGAAGACGAAGAAGGTCAGCATATTTTTATAAGGGAAATCCCTTCTGGATATCGGATAGGCCAGCAAGGCCGTCAGCATGAGGCCGACGATCGTACCCACCACAGTGATAAGAATCGTAACCCCATAAGCCCTGATGATGGTCATCGAGTCCAGGAACAGATACTTGTAAGCTTCAAAGCTTATTTTCTGAGGGAAAAATGAGTAGCCATTTTGGGTAATCGTCGTTTCATCTGTGACAGACACCATGAAGACGAGAATGATCGGCAGAATCGTTGTACAAGCGATGAGTAAAAATACTAGGTGTAATAACCAGTGGGTTTTGTTTTGACTTGCCAAGGAACACTCCTCCTTCTCTAAAATAGCGCCTGATCGCGATTAAATTTACGAACGATAGCATTAGACACGAGCACCAATACGAAGCCAACTAGCGATTGATACAGGCCAGCTGCGGAAGACATACCAAGATCTCCAAGCTGCAGCAAACCCCTATATACATAAGTGTCGATGACGTTGGTTACCGGAAGCAGCATGCCGGAATCAAGCGGTACCTGATAGAACAATCCGAAGTCCGCGTAAAAAATACGTCCGATGGACAACAGTACCATAGTTGTAATGACCGGCATCAGCAAAGGAACCGTAATGTGGCGAATTTGCTGCCATTTGCTCGCGCCGTCAATTTTCGCAGCCTCGTAATATTCATTGTCGATGCCGACAATCGCTGCGATGTAGATGACACAGGAGTATCCGACGCCCTTCCAAGTATTCACAATGACCAGAATGTAAGGCCAGTATTTGGGCTCGTTATACCAAGACACTGGATCTTGGCCGAAGAGCGGAAGGACAATTTTGTTCAAAAAACCATATTCCGAACTCAATAAGCTATACACCAGATAGGCAACGATAACAGCGGATAAAAAGTAAGGAAGCAGCAGCGCACTCTGATAAAATTTCTTAGCCAGCTGTTTTCTGACCTCATTGAGCATAATCGCCAAGCTGACGGAACAGATGAGTGTGATCACAATGAACACCGTATTATAGAGCAGCGTATTGCGAGTAATGATGAACGCGTCGCTGGTGCTGAACAAGTATTCGAAGTTTTTGAAGCCGACCCAGTCGCTTTTCCAAATGCCTTTGGCGTAGTTGATGTTTTTGAAGGCAATGATGGTGCCGAACATCGGTAAATAGTTGTTAAGCAGCAAATAGATGATGCCCGGCAGCGCCATCAGCCAGAGCGCCTTGTACCTGTTCATCTGTTTCCAAAACGTGCGTTTATTGGTAAGTGGTTTAGTCGTCATAGCAGCGGATGATCCTCCTTGGTTGATAATCTCATTATATTTTCAATCCAAGGTTCGACCTACCAATCCTGTGACTTCAAATGATACGATTGTGACTACCTTTGTTATTGGACTAGAACGATTTAATAGGAATGGGACTGGTGAAGTCTGTAGATTTACCTTATACTCAAAAACAAGTGACGAAGAACGTCCCGTTCCATTCTGACGAGTGGTACGGGACGTTTTTCTATTTTTCTATAGGAGATGAGAACATGACTTTTGAAAAAGCGCATGCTGCGTTTATCGATTTGCATCTTGACAGTAGGACTGGGGAGCGCCTGAGTCGATTAAAGAGGGGGCATGGGCATGGTGAATTGTTATTTCTTAACAACGTCTGGTGGCCACTGCGAGGCAGTTTCAAAGACCTCCATCCGGAATATGAAGCACACGATTGGCGGGGTAGATCTTACTTTGCCGATTTCGCTTGGCTGTCGGGGATTGTCAAGCTAATCATTGAAGTCAAAGGCTTTGCCACACACGTTCGGGATATGGACAGGCAAAAATACTGTAATGAGTTGAATCGTGAAACGTTCCTCCATGCTATGGGTTTTCACGTCATTTCTTTCGCTTACGATGATGTCGAGAAAAGGCCTGAACTGTGCATTACTTTGCTCCGTATGGTGTTAAGCAGGTATCAGCCCGGACTCGCGCCAGTCTCACGTGCAAGGTTTGCCGAGAAGGAAATACTCCGACTCGCCATCCAACTGGTTAGGCCGATTCGGCCGAAGGATGTCGAGCAGCATTTTGATATCGATCATAAAACGGCGGTCCTGATGCTGAAAAAGTTGTGCACAACAGGTTGGCTACTACCTTCACTTCGCCGCAACGGGGAACGGGTGGTTGGGTATGAACTTGGGCAAGGCGTGCTGGATTACTTTGATTAACTGGAAAACAGGGTGCTAATTTCTCCGTTTAATTGCTTTTCGATTATCTTAAAGGAAAACCTCCCGTTAATTCGCCGGAATATGAGGTAATGACCAAATATTCCGGAATTTAACTGGAGGTTTTCCTGTTAGACTTAATTCTCATGATATTATTGTAAAATTAGAGGGAGGATTTACCTTTAATATGCGGACAACCTGCCATGGTGGGGCTAGGTAAAGGCAAAGGCAAGGTGGCCGGGACATGTTCAATCTCGTCTTACTTATGAAAGGCCAACAGCCGGGCCATAACAGACCT
>NZ_WHOA01000090.1 GCF_013141715.1 Paenibacillus phytorum
ATTCCAGCCAGCCTGATCTTGTTGTTTACCGTATGCCCCTGCAACAATAGCCAAGTCTCCGATCGTGATACCGCCTTTTCCATTAATATCTGCGGTTATTCTCATGGATTCCAACACTTGAATTGCCGCTTCCAATGCTGCTTTCGCATTATCTACCTGCTGCTGAGTGGCATTCGGATTGTTTGCTGTCGCACTGGCCGCAGCGATTGCCGACTGCAATTGCGCTTTAGATCCAACCACATACAAGCCGTCCACATTTCCTTCTACTGCTGCATTGTGCTTAGCCTGAGCGCTTGTGATCAACGTATTCAAGAGTGACTTATCTACCGGTATTACCGATATACTGATTTGAATTTCGTGAGAAGCTCCGTTAACCGGCAGTTCAATCCCCTGTCCGTTGGCAATAACGACAGCGTCTACAGAAACTGCCGTATTGGTCGCCTGAGTTGAAGATTTAACTTTAAATTTGAATGAGAGCAGATCGCCTTGTGCAGGTACGCCAAGATCTCCTTGATCCGCTTTCACGCTTGCAGCTACAATCCGGATTTGTCCTGGCACAGACTCCTTTTTATCGATAACTTGGAATCCGTCCTTCAGCGATGCAACCGATTCGAACTGCAATTTCGCTGGATCATAGTGAAGCGTCAAATCTTGAGCGTACATTACCTGGTATACACTTTGCGTAACGTTGCTTAACCCCATCGTTATATCGAATGTTTGGCCAGTAGTCACCTGCTGGGCGCCTGTCAATGTAGACTGGGGCGACTGAGGTTTTGTCTCCGCCAGCACAGTTACACTGACGCTCGTTGTCAATGCCACGTTGTTCGGATTTGCCACCCCTGCCGGCAAGGCTACAGTTCCATTGACATCGAAGGTTTGTGCAGTCTTTAGAGCTGGGTCATAGCTTGAAGCGCCTACATTCCATGTCACATCGGCATTCACTTTTCCAGAATCGGTAACCAATTCTACACTGGAAGGCAAGCCAAGGGCTGCTGCCGTCTTTGCTGTTCCGTTGGCCACTCCCGTAATTACTGCAGGAGCAGTTATTCCAACAAGCTGCGGCACTTTCACTGAATCTGCAAATACATTAATCTCCGCAGCCGATGCCCATCCGTTGACACCCTCCGTTGCTTCGAGCTTGACATACTTTGCATTTGCCGAAGTAAACGTTGCGTTTTTCTCATTGTTATCGTTTGCCCAATTTCCGTTTGCAACCTTTGCAAAGGTCACGCCATCCGTACTTACATATAAATTGTAGCCTGTAATATTTCCGTTAGAGCCTGATTGCCTTGGCAAATACGCGACTTTATTGATATTGTAAGTGTTTCCAAGGTTTAAGGTAATCGATTGTGGGAGAACATCCGATTTATCCCACTTTGTATGCCACATCGTTTGTGGGCTTCCGTCAATCGCCATGGATGCAATATCTTTACCCGTTTCCTCGCTTGTCGCCGTTGCCGTCATTTGAGACTGAGGGATCTTATTAACAGTTACGTTAATACTCGTTGTCAATGGCATATTGTTCGGGTTTAAGACTTTACTAGGCAGGGTTACGGTTCCTGTTGCCGTGAAGGTCTGGGCCTTCATTGCAGTTGGATCGTAGCTAATGCCGTTTAAATCCCATGTTACATCAGCATTGTAACTTCCGGCTTCGGTTACCAGTGCTACTTTTCCTGGCAATCCAAGAGCTGCCGCTGTTTTTGCCGATCCGATAGTCGCTATAATCGGTGCAGGAGCTGTTATGCTCTTAAGCGCCGTATCGCTCTCCACAGCGAATGCATACAATTCATGAATGGAAATATATTTATTAGAGCTTGTTCCCTTATTCACGATTTTAACGTAGCGCGCATCAACGGGCGCAAAGCTCTCGTCCATTTGAATTCCGCCACTCCAACTTGAATCTTTGCTTGCTACTTTAGTCCACGTTTGTCCATCCGTAGAAACAAGCAAATCATATCCGCGGAAGAAATCGGTGTTCGTTCCGTGATTGGCATATATACGATTGATTGTATTCACTTTCCCCATGTCGAGATTGTACCACATGTCCGGCGCTGCAACCTTGCCAGTTGTCCAACGGGTCGAGTTATTGCCGTCAAACGCATTGGATGCCGGTGCTCCCGAATCGCTGGCTGTTGCAGTCCAACCGGATCTGTTAATTGCTTTGCTAAAGTCCGGGGACTCGACACAGGTTGTGCTACATGCTTCTGAAGGGGGCGCATCTCCAGGATACGCAAACTGGATCCAATTGATGTTTTGTCCACCGGCCGGGAAAACAATGTAAACATCATGAAAGTCTGCACTATCGGCTGGGGTTGATGTTGTTCGGTTTACTTTGGCGCTAACTGTTGTCCAATTTTGCCATCCACCAGTGGTTGTTCCCGTAGCGTTAGCCACTTTCTCACCAGTCGGGCTGTCCAAGCGCACATCGATATTAAGTGCGGCGGATTGGGATGCCATTCGGAAGTACATCTTCTCGATGTTTTTCATGTCAATGTGTTTGAATAGGAGCCAGTCATTAGCATCGATATAGCCGACGTCTTTACCGCCGTAAACATCGGTTGTATCCTCCGTCTGGATTCCATTCTGTGTATCGAAATCTTCAGCTTGAATGCGCTTTTGCTTGAAGGTAATGGAATCGGTTGCGCTTAACGTCGCGGATCCGACTGCCCCATGATCGGTAACTTCCGCGACGATTTGCCAAGCAATTTTTGCTTCCGGTCCGTGTGCATCGTCCAGCAAGCTGAATACAGCTTGACAACCAGTTTTCGTTTCCACCGCATGGAAGTGACTGTCATGTAGCAACAACGAAGACCAACGGATATCTCCACACGCGATCTCGCCATCTTCCGCGTCATTTGCAACTGCAGAAGCAGTGATAACTTGCCCGTTAGTAAAGAATTGTCCGGACACAGGCGAGGTGATTTTCAATGTAGGGACGGTATTGCCTGCCGTAATGCTTGTGTTCCAAACGGAAGATTTATTGGTACTGTCCGTTACAGTCAATTTGACGTTGTAAACCCCGTTTGCCGTATATATATGCGAAGGGTTTGCTTCCGTTGATGTTTGTCCGTCTCCGAAATTCCACGCATAAGTAATGGCATCGCCATCCGGATCCGCGGTTCCTGTTGTATCGAAATAGACCGTTAGCGGCGTGCTTCCGTTTGTCGAGTCTACCTTGGCTTTGACAACCGGCTTTCTGTCCATTCTTCCATAGAAAATTTTTGAAATGGATTCGTTCTCATCAGGGCCCCAAGAGGTTCCAAATTCGACGATATAAAGCGCACCGTCCGGTCCAAGCTTCATGTCAATCGGGGCTTTCAATCCGGATAAGAAATCATCGATTTTTGTGATTTCTCCGTTATCATCTGTTGTAACGGCTTTAACCCAGTTGCGGGAAAAATCGTATGCCAAGAACTTACCTTGAAGGCCTGGAATCGCATTCGGTCCCGTATAGGTATACACCGGACCTGCCTCTGCCGTTCTTCCTCCGCTTCCCCAAGGCGCTTTATCGGCATATGGATAGAAAGCAATAGCCTTTTTGGTTGTGGCAAACTTTTCTGCAAATAAAGCGGTGTCGGTTGATCTTTCTGCGCCGTGTTTTTCTTTGCTATAAGCTCTGTCGCCAACCCCGTATGGCCAACCGAAATTTTGGCCTGGAGCGGTTACGGCATTGAATTCATCGTAGTCTCCGTCAGCTCCCCCGTCATAAGTCCAATCCGGGCCAACATCCCCTTCATAAATGATCATGTTGCCGTTTGACTTTGTCTCGAAGGAAATACGGTACGGGTTACGGAATCCTTTTGCATAAATGAAATCTCGCGCATCTCGTAGATTGTTGTCCGTATAGAATGGATTGTCGGTCGGAGCGGATCCGTCCTTATTAATGCGGAGAATGGCCCCCCGCATATCATCATAGTTCTGGGATGTCTGTAAGGCGCCTAAAGGTCCTCCTGGAGTTTGATTGTCTCCAGACGTCAAATATATCTTCCCATCCGGGCCAAATTTGACATAACCGGCTTGATGGTTACCGAAGTCATCCGAAGGAAGCTCCAATAAGATCTGCTCCGTGGCTGGATTGAGCACTCCGTTTTCGTAAGTAAACCGTGAAAGATGGTTAATCAGTTTGTTATTCTTTTTCACAGGATCTGTATAATACAAGTACATGTAGTGATTTACATCAAATTCAGGATCAAGGGCAATTCCCATTAATCCGTGTTCAGATGCAAGGGTGGTTGGGATATTTAATATTTCTTTTGTATCTCCATCCTGTGAAACTTCATAGACTTTGCCAAGCAAGCTGATCGCAAAGACCGTGCCATCTTTGGCGACATCCAGACCAACAGGGCTTGTAATGGACTTGGTAAGGGGAAGCTTTTGCAAGCCCACTTTCGGTGAAGGTTTGTCGCAATCCGTATTGGTTGCTTCACCCCATGCATACTCGAGTCCACCTAGAAGATGTTTTTGGAAATCTTCTTTATACCAAGTTTCCGGATGATGACCCAAGGCCGTATAGAACATTCTTCCTTGGCTGACTGGACTGCACCAAGCATTCGGATGATCCTCAACAAGCGGATCACCTGTAACACCGTTCTTAGTCATATCCAAGCTTAAGAGGACATGCTTCCCTTTGGCACGGGGATCTCCATTAAAGTAGTAGACTTCTTCCAGCGCTTCCCATGTATTACCCAGATGGGATGTAGCCGGATTGTTTTGATCCTCGACGTTGAAGGTTACATTTTGCGTCCAAGGATGGTTTTTGAAGGAAGCCCCTACCATGTCGACGTACTCCGACCAATCAGCTCCGGTATCGGTTGCGGAGTGTGAGCCTACAAAACCTTTGCCTGATTTAATGAAATTCATCAAATCTTGCTTTTGCTGTTCCGTTAAACCCCAAACACCGTCAGTACTACCCGGTTTTTGAATGCTAAAATTACCAGTCGTGTTTGCAAAAAAGACAACATCATAGTTAGCAAGTTTGGCGGCATTGATGTCTGCTGCATTTTCCGTAAAATCGACTGTAAAACCGTATTTTGCCGCCATCTGAGGCAAAACTACTTTAGCCGTATCAGTGGACGCATGATGATAACCGGTTGTTATCGTAACCACCAGTACCTTGTGCTGCTCGCCCTCATGTGCGCTTGCTTGCTGAACAGGGATGAAACTGATTAATAATGATGCCAATAACATCAAGCGAAATAAGATCAATACTTTAACTCTTTTTATACGCATTTCATCATGCCACCCATCAAAGGTAATTTTGATTGCTAGAACACTTCTCTTCGTTTAAATCAGGCTAATCATGGACCTAAATCAATATTTTTCCATATTAAACTCATAAAAAAGTACATCGCTCCTTTCCTTCGTGTTTGATCCACCGCTTCCATCCAGAACCAGCCATAAATATCATAGTGTTGTGAGATTCAGGTTTGAAATGAACGGATGTGTCCCGAAAGCCACTTATTTGCTTTATATGTGCACACATTAGGTTACGGTAACTCTTCCGTAGCCTTGAAGGTGTGGGGGATCGTTGCAAGCGATACTGCTGACTTATATGACCAAGTTTGTAGCTTATGCGGCGATAAGTGAAATTAGTTGGCTTCGAAATTTATGATTATAGTTTTCTTCGATGTAAGCATTTACAATTTGCATGGTGGATGATCGTAGATGATTTTCGGTGAGTCCGATAAGCAAAATAAGTAACGTTTGAAACAAAGATGCAATAATTTTTGCGGAGCACACCTGTTTATTAAATAATCATTCACTTCAGAAAACAATACGATTTTGCAAAGAACGCAAGAATCTAGTATTCATGCACAATTTAGAAATACTGGAAGGCATATTTGATGCATGAAATGGATAGAATGCTGCTTGTATCGCTCCCCTCTAAAAAATATAGATAACTTCAATTTCCGAAAAAAATAGAGCCTTCAAATTTCGCCATTAAAGGAGTTGAAGGCTCTATCATCATTCACGGACGACTACCTCATAAAGTGAAAGTGCTAAACAAGAAAAAGAGGAGACGTTTCCATATGATAACGAATCGATTCACGTACAAGGGCATCATCAACATAGGTTATGAAAGAGCCTGCTTCTTGATTAAGGCTGCCCAATCCATTCAGAAGAACAAAACCCGTTTTGCCGGGAACATGTCTTCTGTATCCCTTCTTGTTATCACGCAACAAATATCTCTCGATTTCTGTCATCCATGATATTGGAGGTATTGCATTAAAACCGATAAGCTCCAGAAGCTCGCGATGCAGATCCGCTTCATTACTCGTCAGGAGACCCAACCGTCTGGAGATCGTTGAAGCACACAGCATACCGAAGGCAATAGACTCCCCATGCGTGTACTTCCCGTTACCGATCAATTCCATGGCATGCCCGA
Source organism: Paenibacillus phytorum (assembly GCF_013141715.1). Taxonomy (GTDB): domain Bacteria; phylum Bacillota; class Bacilli; order Paenibacillales; family NBRC-103111; genus Paenibacillus_E; species Paenibacillus_E phytorum. The sequence continues at coordinate 6,386 of NZ_WHOA01000090.1, forward strand.
CCGTATGGCCATACTCTAACACAACTGCGTGATTTTTTTCATAGGGGTCATCCCGCATAACCGTCATTTTAGCCTCAATACAAAGCTCGATAACCTGCTGAAGCTCTTCCATGCGATATTGGCACGATGCTTTTAGCAAGTTACGATGCTTCTCCATTTCATGAGGAAGAATCGCCAACACATTTTTTACAAATTCACAAAGGCCGGAACGGATTTCTCTTTCCGGCAAACTTTGCAGAAAGCTCAGCTCCACACAGACAACTTTGGGCGAGTAATAAAAACCGAGAATATTTTTCGATTGACCCAGATTCACGCCTTGCTTTAATGATAATACGGAATCGGAAGCGGCAATTAACGTTGTTGGTATATGAATGAACGGTAATCCACGGAACAACATCCCGGCGACCATTCCTGCAATATTTCCTGTTACCCCACCTCCTAGAGCCACAATCGCCGTTCGTCGATCCGCACCAAGATCAAGCGCCTTCCTGCATAAATCTTGAACGGTAGACAAGTCTTTATGCTTCTCTCCCGGAGGAAATACAAGTAAACTGGTCGTTCCCACTTTTGCAAATGCAGCTACCGTTATAGAAACTATGTATTCCGGAATTCCGCTATCGCTAATTATCATGTACTTATCCGTTTCCAAAGGATCCATCCATTCCTCAACCTCATGAAGTATGCCTACTCCGGAAATGAAATCATAACAATGAGCACCAAATTGAATCTGTCTTCGAAAAATGGTTACCCCTCCATTCGTTGGTAACGACCCTCATAGCCAGAAAGGATCTTGTCGACATATTTTTTTGATTTGCTGAGATCTGCGGATGGATCAACAACCGCCCAATCCCGATCCCACCCGACGATCACCCGTCCATCGAATTGGTTATCGATCAACTTTTTAAAAATAGGCTCGAATTGAATCCAACCGTCTCCAGGAACCGTAAATACCCCTTGTTTCACGGAATCAACGAAGTCAAGTGATTTTTCTCTTACATGATTTAAGACAGACTGCCTAATATCCGTGAGATGAATAAATCGAATACGTTCATAGTAGTGATTTAACAGTGCAAGCGGATCGCCACCGCCATAATACGCATGTCCGGTGTCCAGCATTAAATGCACGAGATGCGGATCAGTAGCTTCCATTAATTTCCCGATTTCTTTGGCCTTTTCGACAACCGTACCGATGTGATGTTGATAAACCAACAGCATGTTGTACGACTGACAAATTTCACCCGCCAGATGCAAACCTTCTGCGAAAAAGTTCCATTGATCATCCGTTAATCTAACTACCTCTTTTTCATTATTCGAGCGCGTCGGATCCCAATGCACGGATCCTCCTACTTCACGGATGATAACGTGTTTGCAATTCATTTCCTGCAATCGTTCCACATGTTTGCGAAACGATTCAAGCTCGCTCCGACGCCACTCAGCTTTGGAAAAAACGACGTCCTTCCTCTCGTGCGGAAGACAGAGGTCGCCATAATCCCAGGGAACCGAGGAAATTTCAAACAGAAAAGGTAAGCTTCCCTTATCGTTCATTTCACTTCCCCTTTCTACGAATGATACCCTAACATATTGAAAATCATTGCAGGGATATCCTTTGCATGCCATATGTCCGATTGATTGACGACTTCATGAGACGGACCTATAGCAATGAGAGTTACCAGATCTTCTTCGGTTACAGGAAGAACGCCATGCGAGCCTCGGATACGTTCAGGTGTTAAAGGGATAGATCTCGTCTTAAAATCCATGAACAGCTCTACCGGATCGTAACCGGGCTTCCGATGTATATCAATGGTTGTTGCATAAGGAGGAGCCACATCCGGGTCATTCCACCAATAATAGGCAAACCATGCATCTCGATGAGCAATCGCTATAAGTTCACCTGCATTCGAATGGTCCAGACTCCATTCCTTTTTACCGGAATCATCAAGAACTTGATCAACCCCGCTAATCTTTTTCAAAGCTTCCTTCACTTCATTGACAATCATCGGATTATTAATGTAAATGTGAGCAACTTGATGATCGACTACGGCAAAAGCCTGACTATGAAAAGTATCAAGGTACTCTTTGCCGTTAAGCTCAATGACTTGCAACCATCCATGTTCCCGGAGAATACGATTTAAGTAAACCGGAGATTCCACAGGATGAAGCGCATATTCGGAAAGTATGACCACACCCGTATCCTCCAATTCTCCCATTTGTTCAAGTGAATCCACAAACTGGCCAACAATTTGGTCAATCTCCATAATCGCATCTCGTTGCTGCTCGCTGCCCGGGCCAAACCGCTGAGCCTGATAATCCAGGTTTGGCAAATAGACGAACGTCAAGGTTGGATGATGATGCTCAATGATGTGGAGCGCAGCCTTCGAGATCCACTCGCTGGAAGCTGCACCCGCCAATGGCCCCCAAAAGGAATGGAGCTTGAAAGGACCTTGTTTCTCGGCGATTTGTTCATATAATCCTCGAGGATTAGAAAAATACCATTCCTCCATCCCCTGTTCGAGATGCATGGGAGACGGGGTAACTATGAAATCCGCACTGTCATACTTGATATGCTGCATAAATAAAACTGCGCTCTTCGAGTCGGGATCAAGTCGTTTTAATGTTTCCCACATCCGCTCTCCCTCGAGCGGAGCAATCGTCTGTTCCCACATCAACACTTCTCTTTGCTTACGGTCAAACCTACCGTTCCCCACAATCCCATGGCGGTTTGGTTCAACACCTGTCGTTAACGTAGCTTGCATCGCGCCTGTCACTGCAGGAAAAACAGGTTTTATTCTGGATACGCTGCCTTTCGCAGCAATGCGATTCAAATTTGGAGTTAATTGGCTGTTCTCCAGATGAGCCGGCGTTAAGCCGACCAGATCGAGAACAACAACACGCTTGGCTTGTTTAGGCATAATGTTCTCCTTTCGTGTTCCACTAGGTCATGGATATGGATCGTGACAACCATGAAGATACGACAATAAGTAAGGCAACGATGAGTGCGTGAAGACTTCCGTCAAAAATGGAAACGAGTGCTGCATTTAATAACAGCAATGACAAAATCCCATATTTTACTCCTCGTTTAATGAATGCTGGCTTTGGTTCCCGTATGGCAGGATAATAGGCAAAGCCCTGAAAAAAACAGTACAGTGCAATAAAAAAAAGTTCCATGAACGCAAATGAACCTTTAAACAGTTCAAAACCAATGAGCCACAGCACGATGCCTAGTGGAATCAACGAAATCAACAAAATAGTTTTGGCTGTATAGCCGTGATTCTCTCCTCTGCTCAGAGCCGTTACGCCAATGATATGAAGGAAAGGAAGCAACGCAAGCAACGCAAAATCCCAAAAATGTTCCTGTACAAATGAAAATCCGAGCAATATGTTCAGCGCCCGGCAAAGAGCCATCACCAGCGCTCCCGGGATTCCGTACTTTTTGGCCCAGATATTGTAGATCACGATACATAAAGCCAAGATCAAGGAAATATAAAAACTAAATTGGCTGAACGCAAGAGACAAGATTATACCGCCTAGCATTAGCAAGCATGACAGCATGAATGCATGCTCTCTACCAATTTTTCCAGATGGAATGGGACGTTCAGGTCGTTCGATTTGGTCCAGGGAGGCGTCCATCACATCATTCAAAGTAACGCCTCCGGCATAAAGCATGATCGAAGAAAGAAGCAGAAGCCACAACGTCGCGTAGGGACCCGAACCCATGCTGGAGACTATAAACGCTCCGGCTAAAACATCACCGGCAGATGTTACTAAATTGGGAACCCGAAGGAGTTGTAAATAGGCTTTCATTATGATCCTCTCGTCGCGGTTGTTGCTCCCGTCACTTCTTTAATAATGGGAGAAATATACGAAAACGCTTTTATCGTGGCGGGTATCGGATCTTCTTCATACGGGTAAAGTTCAATCGTAATAAAACCATCATAATTGGTTTTTGCAATTTCAGACAGGATCCCCCTAAAGTCAATGACCCCTTCCCCGGGAACCAAATGGTGGTGTATTCTTGAAGACGAAATATCTTCAAGGTGATAGTGTTTTGTATATGGCGCCAATCGGCTGACCAATTGCACAGGATCTTCCCCCGCACAGTAGAAATGACCTATATCAAAATTCAGAGCGATCTGGGGCGACGATATACGTTCCATGAACTTCAAAAATTGGGAGGAAGTCTCGATTAATAACTCCGGCTCTGGCTCAATCATCACAATGACATCTCTTTTTTCTGCGTGTTCGGCAATTTCGTGAATCGCTTCCTCGAAGACATCGAGTGCCCAATCTTCCTTCGCGCCATCAAGCGGCCCTCCAGGTTCAATGGACAAATGAGGGACTCCCCACTCTGCAGCCAGATCAATACAGCTTAAGGTGTGATTGATCCTTTTCCGTCTCTCGCTTGCTTCCCGTTCGATGTAGGAAGGACGCCAACAATCCCCAAGAGCGTATAACATGAAAGCGTTCAAGTTGCATATCTGTATTCCTTTATTCTCTGCTCTTTCTTTTATTTCTTGTCTTTGGGCTCGGGTTAAATCGGGCGGATAGGCATGCGGGATATCACACAAGATTTCTACTCCTTCAAACCCAATTTCTTGCAAGGTGTCTATCGTTGTCAGCAAGTCGAATCTTTTATACGCATTTGCACTGAAACCCAGCTTCATTTCTGTTCCCCCTTCTTGTTACCTTTGGTAACTAAACATGTAATTTCCCCGACATTTTATAGAACTCATATGGATTGTTCCATACGACCTTTTGAATCTCTTCCTGGGAGAATCCCGCTTCTTTCATTCTTTTGCATGTTCGGGGAACACTGATTGGATCAGCCGGTCCCCAGTCGCATGCACTGTTAATCATAACCCGATCCGTTCCATGTTGCTTCATAATGGCTATCGCTCTTTCCGGTGTAATCTTCCCCGGATATATGGTCATTCCAGCCCATGCCCCGTATTCCAAAGCGAGGTCTACAGTTTCTTCAATGTTGTGATCCAGCAGCACCTTCTCAGGGCGCATACCGATCTCTTCCAGAATCGCAATCGTTCTTTTCGTACCTTCCCGTTTATTGAAGTGCGGAATATGAACCATGACCAGCATGTCCATTTTCTTGGCCAGTTCAAGCTGTTTGCGCATCACTTGCTCTTCCGCATCCGTAATTTTGTCAAAACCGATTTCGCCAACCGCCAGGCATCTCGGGTGCTCTAGAAACGGTTCCATTCCCTCAACGACTTGAAGAGCAAGTTCCAGATTGTTTGCTTCTTTGGGGTTTGCGGCAATACATGAATAATGTTCAATGTCATATTTTTTTGCTCTTGTCGGTTCAAAGTCCAGAATATGTCTAAAATAATCATAATAGGTATGAACGGATGTCCGTTCGCTTCCAAGCCAGAATGCAGGTTCAACGACAATTTCAATGCCGCTTAAAGACATTCTTTCATAATCATCAACTGTCCTTGAATACATATGTACATGCGGATCTATAATACGCATATCTTAATCCCACTCCTTAGTGTGTGTAGTTGTAATTCATCATGTGCGCAAGCGCACGTTTTGCCGCCCCATCGGGGTCATCAGAGTACGGATAAATTTCGAACGTGATATAACGATCATACCCGATCGATTGAAGCGCTTCCAAAACCGCCTCAAAATGAATATCGCCTTCGCCGGGAATGAGATGGTAATGCTTGTGGCCCCGGATATCTTCGAGGTGAATATTCGTAATTTTTTCGTTAAAACGTTGTATAGTTTCTGCCAATGGCTCTCCGAGAACTTCGGCATGGCCAATATCCAAATTAATCCCGAACGAGTTGCAATCGAATGTCTCCAGAACACGCTGGGCCTCATTTGCATTTTCAATTAACAATCCTGGTTCATATTCCATGCCGATTCGTATATTTCTTTTTTCCGCATATTGCAAAATGCGAGATATAGAATCCACTAAGAATTCATAGGCCTGATCAGGATGATTTCCGGCAAGACATTTTCCTGATGTAATACTGACGCATGATGCCCCCCATTCCACAGCCAGATCTATACACCTTTCGGTATACCGAATTCTTTGAAGTCGCACTTCTTCTTTGCGATTACATAACGAAGGCTCAAAAATTGTCTCTCCGCTGTTCTGAGCCAATGGAAATACGCAAACCGCAGTATTGGCGTTGATATTACTGACGGACATTCCTCTTTGCTCCAACAAACGTGACACTTGTTTCGCTTCGTGATAGGTAACATCGAGAGGACTTACATGAGGAAAGTCAGCAAGAATTTCCAGTGCTGAATACCCGCAGTGATGAATTCTTTCAATGGATTCAAGTAATGAGAAACGAGTGTAAACATTACTGCTGATTGCGTATCGCATTTGAACCTCCTTTTACCGCATCATGGGTCAATGGATTAAGCGTTTTCAAGTTGAAAAAATTCTTGGACATCCCACTCATCTCTAGCAGCATTCTCTACCTTCTTCCTCATTTAATTAGGAATAAATTCATTGTAAATGATAGGATATTTTTGGACAATTAACTATATTGAGAGGAAATTATATATTCTTGCGGTTTTTTAACCCCCTTCCGTTTTATTGTACAGGCGCCGTAAAATACTGCAAAAATAACAGCCTTATGCGCAGCCGCAACCGACGTCATTGCTTCCGCCTCTTGCTCATCTAGCTCTGCATGACCATCATAATCAAAATTGAATGAACGGAACAAACTACCCTAACTCAGCAAAGTCTTGAAGAATAACAATCGGATCGTTTGTGCCATGCAGTTCGAACACGATTAACTCATTTTCCCCTTCACGCAGAAGCGGCCCTGGGATATATAACGTTTTCTGCGGACCAATTTCCCAATACCGCCCGAGATTATAGCCGTTGATGTAAGCCACACCCTTCGTCCAACCTTCCAGCTTCAAGAACGTGTCTCCAACCTCGTCAACATGAAACTTGCCTTTATAAAAAGTAGGCGTAAATGAGACATTTTCTTGCATGTCCCCGAATGCGAGTTTCGATATATTGTTTAGAGGAAGCGAGTAAATCTTCCAATCATGCAAAAATCCTCGCTCAAAACGAACCCCTTCTGTAATCCCTTTTGGATCTTTCAAACTATAACCGTAATTAATCCGGCCCATATTTTCCACTAAAATACTTAATGTCGCGCCTTCGGAAGGTATTTCTACCAGAACATCATTCTCTTTTATTTCCACTGTCTGATCATGCGTGTTTCTTTCAACTACCCCCTGATAAATCCCATCAAGGAAAATGAGCGCCCTGTCACGTACTTGTTGGAGTACGAGTTTATTCTTTGCCCTTGGACCCGATATCTGTGTCGTATACAAAATAAAACCGTAATCCTGATCCAATTGTTCCATCGCTATTGGACATTTACTTGTTATCGGGGAGGACAACTGATCAAGTAAATCAAATAATCTCGTTTGTTCTATAAGGCGAACAGTGCCGTAATGTTTCTTTGGAATGGAAGAGGGAATTTCAATATCCGTCAAATCCACATACTTGGA
>NZ_WHOA01000091.1 GCF_013141715.1 Paenibacillus phytorum
ATTCGAGCCTCCGAGACGCCCCTTTATGCCTTCTCAGTATTCAATATGCTACTTTACTTAGCGTATCTGAAAAGTGCATTTTTGACCTCTCACCTCGCTATAGCACCATTCCCACACTTTAGTGATGAATTTCATCGCCTGAGCAGACATTACGGAGGTTCCGGACGTATCCTCCGATTTTAAGCGTGTTTTCTCTCTAACAAGTCTTTCCACGCACTCCCCGCACTTTAGCGATGAATGCATCCGTTTCAGCGGCGTCCCAATAAGGGGTAAGCTTCGCTACCCCAAACCCAAGACATATAAACTCTATTGAGAAAACCTCTATTGAGGCCTTTCAAAGACGAGCGACCGCGTTTAACGAGGAGAGACTTTGGTCTACAACCAAAGATCCCTATATTAGGTTTTATCACCAATAAGAAAGCGGTTTTCAGGAACCGAAAATCTTTCTTATGTGGTTAAAACAGCGTTTCAAACCCCGAAGTTCAGGGCTTGAAACGCTTTTCGCATTATTGTCTCATCCTATTTTAGGAATGAACCTCGGTAGATGTCACGGATGCCAACTGCGAGTGATCTGAAGACGTCTGCTCTTGCAGCTGCAGCTGCTGCGTAGCAAACTCGCGGTACATCTCATGCGACTCCAGCAATTGTTGGTGTGTACCACTGCCCGTCACGACGCCTTTGTCCAGAAAGATAATTTGGTCGGCATCTACGACCGTCGATAAGCGATGCGCAATCACCAGCGTGGTGCGTCCTTGCATGAGATTTTGCAGCGCTTGCTGTACAACGACCTCCGATTTACTATCCAGACTCGATGTCGCTTCGTCCAGCATCAGAATCTTCGGATCCCGCAGCAAGGCTCGTGCAATGGCGATCCGCTGACGCTGTCCACCCGACAGCTTGATGCCGCGTTCACCGACCTCGGTCTCATACTTCTGCGGCAAGTCCTCGATAAAGTCATCGGCATACGCCATCTGTGATGCCCGCTTCAGCTCCTCCATCGTCACTTCATGCTGCAGGCCGTAACAGATATTATCCCGAATCGTGCCTGCAATCAGCGGACTCTCCTGCGAAACATAGCCAATCTGACTCCTCCAAGAGATGAGCGAGAATTGATCAATTCGGTCAGTCCCCAACGTGACTGAACCTTTCTGCGGCGTATAAAATCTTTCCAAAAGAGAGAACATCGTCGTCTTGCCGCTGCCGCTCGGTCCTACAATCGCCGTTACCTTGCCCGCTTCCATAGTGAAGCTGACATTTTTCAGAACAGAGTCCCCTTCTTTATAGCTGAAAGATACTTGATCGAAGTGAATCGACTGCGAAGCATTCGTGACGGGCACTCCGGCATGTGGATTCTCTTCTTCATAATCGAGTACCTTGAGAATCGTATCGGTCGCCCCCATCGCCTTCTGTACCTGATTGAAAAACTGCGTAATTTGCGTAATCGGCGCAACAATTTGGAACAAATACAGCATGAATGCAACGAGCTGACCAGCTGAAATAGCCCCAGAAGCAACCTGCATGCCGCCATACCCGAAAAGTACGACAAACAGCATTAGCATGACAAAGGTGACAAGCGGCGACATTAATGCTTGAATCCGGCCCTCTTTAAGCCCGAGTTTGAAAAGCCTTTGAATCCCTGCAGCACCTTCTTTATACTCAACAGGCTCGGCATTTGCCGCCTTCACTAAGCGCATTTCCGATAGCACTCGATTCAGGACGGAGGTGAAGCCAGCTGTCTCGGCTTGCATGCCCTTGGATATTTTGTACATTTGCCGCCCCAGAGGAAAAAGAATGACGAAGGCTATCGGGAATACACTGAACATAATGAGCGTCATTTTCCAATCCATAAACAGAAGCACCACAATAGATCCAATGATCGAGATGATCCCCGTGACGAAACCCGCCATATGCTCGGCAATGAGTCCTTTAATAACCGCCGTATCGTTCGTCATCCGAGAGATGGTATCTCCCGTCTGGTGATTATCATAATATTTAACCGGCAGCACGAGCAGCTTCTTCCACAAACGATCCCGAATGCCTGCCACAACACGCTGTCCCGCAAAGTTAAGTAAGTACACCGAAATCCCGGAAGCTACAGCCGATGCAACAAAAGCGATCGCCATCCCGCTAATTTGCACCCAATTCAGGGAACTAACAGAGAAGCTATCAACGACATTCTTCGTAAAAAGCGGGATCACCAATCCCACCAATGTTGAAATAATGCTTAACCCTAATGCTATGCTTAATACGAGCTTCGGCGGGTTAGCCTGTGTGAGCAAACGAGCGAATCCGCGCCAGTTGCTCTTAACCTTAGGCTCTTCTTTCCTTGTAACTGCCATCTATCCCTACTCCTTTACCGATTGGATGTTCATCCGTCTCTCTGGTATGATTCCTTACCTAGGTATCATACACTTCTATTTTAAACGGAATATAAACAAGATCCCATCGGCCCTCAGGCGGAGAAGCAGCCTCCTATTTCTTTGCCCTCTCGCGATAATACGCGACTGTCTCGGTAAGCGCTGTACGCAGCGGCGTAGGTCCCGCTTCTTCGCCAAAACGCTGTACAAACTTCCTGCTATCCACGATAAAAGGCTGCTCAAATTGATACAGCATCTCGATAACCTCCTTGGCCGCCGGTATGAATAGACCGCCCAGACGGAGCATCCCACGGCCCATCGTGCCAATGCGAGGAGCGTGCCCTGCAACCTCGTAGGCTAATTCCGCGAATCGCCGAGTGCTTACGGTCTCAGCATTTGGGACGTGCCATACCTGACCGAAGGCATCTTCATGCTCACTTAGGGTCACGAGGGCTCGACCGAAGTCGTCTATATACGTAAATGTATGCAGTGCATCAAGATTCCCAAGCAGTGAAATCGACTTCCCAGTCGCCACCGGTGTGAAAAAACGCGAACCAACGTATGAATTTTCTACCTGAGGTCCAAAGAAATCTGCCCCTCTACCGATAGTTACTCTCACGGTCCCTTTTCGGTGTAAATCCATCAGCTCGCGAGCAACTTCAGCCCTAACCTTGCCTTTGCGCGTGGAAGCCTCATACGCCAGCCCTTCATGGATCGACCCTTTGACTTCGCCGTACATATAGAGGTTATCCCCCATGATTAGATTCGTCTTATGATGGGCAGCTGCTTTCGTAATATGGCTCATCAGTTTCTGAAACAACCCATCCCATTTATGATAAGGAGGCTGCGCGCATTGAAAAACGTTCTTTGCCCCTTTTAGCGCAGTTAAAGCACCGCTTTCACTCATCAGATCTGCTTTCATCACCTCAACACCATCAGGCACATTTGCCTTGCCCGAGGAGTTAACCATTCTGACTTTCTTCCCTCTCCTCAAAAGCTCCTTCATGACGGCCCGGCCCAGCGGACCCGCTCCCAATATTACTTCCATGCTGCATCCTCCCAAATGTTTTTCGCCAGAATGACCGACTGGCTGCTTCTTATGAAAACAACAATAAACCCTATAGCAGCTATAGGGTCAATACGCTTTTCACAGGAATTTGAAGATCAACAATAAAGTCATCCGTATTTATCATATGGGTAAAATCAATCAAATACTGCTCCAGCACAGGACCGTTTTCTTCATAGCCGTTCAGGCTCATCCAATCCCTTAAACGCTGGAACAGCGACTTGCACGTATCTTCATTAGGAAAACCTGGGTATACCGCGGATATATAATCCCCGCCTGGCAGCCACCGGGTAAAGGCAGGTTCGGGCTTACTTGGCAGCAGCGGCACACAGATCTCAATATCGGAGTCGCCTCTGTCAAACGTCAGTAGATCTTCATGGTAGATGGTCAAAATGTGTCCATCCATCGTCAATCCGTTCTCTTTGATCCGGTCCATCAGCGCCATGAAGCGTATAACTGAAGCCTCCATCCCGCATTCGTCACGTTTGCGTTCGAAAGCGACGAAGCGATCCGGATATGTCTTCAGCTCTACCACGACTTGCGAATGCTCGAATTCTTTGCGCAGCTGCCGCTGGGCGTCCAGATGCCGCAGCCTTTGGTCAATCGTTCCGACAACCGTCTCTAACGTGCGGATCGTTTCTTCCGCTTCTGCCTTCTTTCCACGCATTAGCTCCGGAATACCGTCCATGCTTTTGCTTTTGAGAATCTGACCGATCTGCTCTAGCGTGAACTGCATACTCTGCAGGTCTTGAACGATTTTAATCGCAAGAATATCTTGACTGGAGTAGTATCGATAGCCATTCTGCCCATCCACACGGTGTGGCTTCACAAGCCCGATTTTGTCATAGAAATGGAGCGTTTGGATCGAGGTCTGGCATATTTTCGCCGTCTGCCCAACCGTATATCCCTGCCTACTTGGCATAGTTTTCATAAGATAATTACGATTCAGTTGCTATCTGCCAGATCACACCGAAAGGATCTTCCAGACGACCGAACATCGTCCCCCAGAACATGCGTTCGAAAGGCATTTTCACAACGCCATCCTCGGATAGTGCATCAAATATACGGCGCGCTTCTTCTTCGCTCTTAAATTCCAGCGTCAAATCCAGACCTTGACCTCTATCCACCGTATCCTTACCTGAATCAGCCATGAAGAAGCGAAGGCCAAGGGCCTGCAGCTCTAGATGCATGACGCGATTTTTGATCGACTCATCCACATCGGGTATATCTGCGAACGTACGTAGGCTAATCATTTCCCCGCCCAGTGCCTTCACGTAAAAGTCAGCTTGTTTTCTTGCATCACTGCTGTAAATGTATGGAGTTAACGTTGCCATGCTGCTTCCCTCCTAATTAGTAATCGTTGGATACAGACCGATCATACCATCTCTTGCCTAGGGAAGTGAATACGATCCCCACACTAAGCGGTCTCTTCCTTGCTCTTTCGCTTCATACAAAAGCGCATCCGCTGCAGCTACGAGCTCTGTCGCCCTTTGCTCCTTGTCACGCACCGTCGCTCCAAAGCTCATGGTAATATGGAACTTGTCCTCGTCAGTACCGAACTCAAGCGCGTGCAGCCTTTCTCTGAATTGATTCAGCAGATCACTAGCGAAATGCCGATCCTTCGTGTACAAAATGATGACAAACTCCTCACCCCCATAGCGGAAGGCACTGCCATGCTCACTAGGAATGCTCGATTCAAACAATGTTCCGATCGACCGTAGAACCGCATCCCCTGCCTGGTGACCATACTGATCATTAATGCGTTTGAAATAATCAATATCTGCCATAACGAGAGTAAAATGCTGCTGCTTCGCAATCGCTTCCTTGATCTCCTCTTGGAAGCTGCGGTGATTATAGAGCCCGGTTAGGTAGTCTTTTTTAGCTAAATTCTCGAAAATGCCCTTCTCTACAAAATGCTTTCGCTCCCGCGCCACGATGATGCCGCCAATCACACCGATCATGATCAAAAAAGCAAAATTGAAAAAATGCCGCGGCAGATCTTCTATCATAAAACCGCCATCGACCGTGATTACAACACCGATATAACCAAGAATCACCATGAGGGTTGCCACCATGGCTCCAACGAGACTCCAGTATAATGACGCATGCAAAATAACCAGATAAGCAATTGGATATACGGGACTCTGGGTACCTCCGGTTAGCGAAATAATCGCTACAAAGGCCACGTAATCTAACAGCACTCCCGTCCTCGTTGTGTAGCGATAGAAGGCAGAGTCAATGGGACTGCGATGTATGGCAAATTCCGTTATTCCCATATAAATAACAGCAAAGACAAATAGACTCATAAAAATGATCAGATCTAATGTCGTTTGATGATAATACTTCATGAATAGAATGGTTGACGTTGGTACAAAAAACCACCGTACACAACAATAGGCAATTTCCAAAATGCGGTCAGATCTTCTAGTCACATGCACGGTGCAATCACTTCCTTGATATGGCATTGTACACATTTGAAATTCTATGGAAATAATAGGAAGTCCTGCCTCGTTCAATTTATATAAAACTTTTCTTGCTGAGCGTCGTCTAATACATTACATGAATAGCCATTTATTGGAAAGGTTGTGTTTCATGTTTAGTCGACTTCGATCCGTTATTCAGCGGCATACGAAAAAAATCGCCGCCATAGTCATCCTTCTCCTCCTGGTAACTTTATTTATCTGGCATTATCCCATTAGGAGAGTAGTCAACGAACCCCTAGTGACAGTGCCTGCTTCCCAAGAACCCTTGGTTATACCATCAATCTCGCCTGTGAAAAAAGCTGATTTTGAGATTCTTTCGTGCCCAGCAGACTTTGACATCTACCCTTCTACGATCCAGAATTCGGGATTTACAGCTGCAAAAATGCCAATTCCCAAGCCCTTCACGAACGTCCGCCATGTATCAGCCGGTCATCTGCTTGATCAAGCAGGTTATGGCATGGAATTCGGCACCTCCTACGCGCTTATGGAGGATGGCAGTGTGTATCGATGGGGAAACCTGAGCTTCGAGGCAGGCATACACCCGTCTGGGTTTCCACAAAAGATTGCAGAAGCACCAGGTTCAATAAAACAACTGGAAGGCCGCTTCGCTTTAACGGATCAAGGCGAGGTGTGGGATCTCGGTATCGGCGAAACGCCAAAGCGTATTCAAGAGTTGAAAGGCGCAATCGGCATCGCGCAAGCTTTTGATTCATCGGTGCTCGGTTGGTATCCGAATGGCGTTGTTCGCCTGTACGAAACTTATGGAAGCGACGGAAAACCTTTCACAAAGAAGTGGGAGCTGCAAGGTGAACTAACTGCAATGTATGCCAACCCCTATATAGCCTTAGCCCTACGCAAAGATGGAACCCTCGTCCATATACAGGATAACTCGTTTCAAAACTCGACTAGTTCGTTCCAAAATATTATGCTTCCCAATGGAGAAAAGTCCACAAAGATCGAGACGACAATGTCTTACTCGACCAAAGCGTATATCCAGTCTGACCGACAAAAATGGTACATGATCAATCAGGATAATCAACTCGTTGACGCAACGGCACCTGACAGTACGATCCAGCTTACTGCGACGCAGCATTACACCGTCGCACTTCAGAAAGATGGATCTGTGTTGGCATGGGGTGATCTGCAAAGCCTGCTGGGTCCCAATTATCAATCCGTCACGCCAGAGAAAGCGATTCGCCTAGATGGTCTGTCGAACGTGGCTAAACTTGTAGTCGGTTCCGACCATGTCCTAGCTTTAACAACCGACCGTCAGCTGCTATCCTTGGGTTCCAACATGTACGGCCAATTAGGACGTTCATCTGTTTATACCGCAATCCCAATTGCAATAGGACAGTGGCCTGGACTTGATGCGCTATATCCTTCCTACGACTCCTACATCGCTATTAAAGACGGGGATGCCTGGTTATGGAAGACGGATGATACGCCAAAGCCTCTACTGCAAGGACAAAAAGTTAGCAAAGCTCTGAACAGCCATACGCTGCTAACATCAAACGGTCACTTGCTTCTTCTTGATCCATACGGTAGCAAAACATGCAGCATGCTGCAAACCCCCGAACCTATTGTTGATGTTAGCCACACTTGGAATGGTTTCCTCATGGTTTTGCGGGATGGGCGAACCCTTTACGTCCAAGGCATAGAAGGGAATTCAGGACCGCTGAAGGTTTCTGATTTCATCTTGAATCCACGACCGAAGGGCGTCGTAACCCGCGTGTTCGGATCGCCTTCCGCATTTGCTTTGACGGATCAAGGCGAACTCTATTTCGCCCCTAAGATGGTCAAAGGAGCGTTCAGCTCTGATATGGTCCCAGCTCAAGCGGGGACGTCGTTCAGTCAGTTTTCTCCTATGGACTATGTGTTTAACGAAGGCTCCCGGTTCGTCGCCTTAGCCTTAGATGAACAAAACAAGGTGCATGAGCTTACCCTCAAACAGACAGAAGGAAGTTCTGAGTCTAATATATTTACGGTTGAGATAAAGAAAACGGATCATCAGGCGCAGCAATTAACAGGTGGGGCCTACATTGATTCGCAAGGCATTATTCATGATACGAACATATTTGCCGATAACCATGTTTCTTTACCAGGTTCATCGAAACTTGTTACTACTTCATCTTATTATCATTTCCCGATTGAAGGAAGAGCTTACTTTTTTCATCATTTTGTTACGCAGGATGGAACTATTTACTGGCTGGGAGATCGGCCTTTCGTCCGCCAGGAGACCAGGGCAGGGGCTGTCGTCATTCCTTAGCAGAGGCCAAATTTTGTTTTTCACTGTTTCTTCTATACAATGAAAGGGTAAGAACATACTACCTACAGACAGACTCAATGAGGAGGTAATCCGATGAATAATTTTACATTTCACAATCCAACCACACTGCATTTCGGTCAGGGACAACTGGAGAAATTAACAGCTGAGGTACCTAAATATGGCAAGAACGTGCTGCTCGTCTATGGCGGCGGGAGCATTAAGCAGAATGGCATTTATACGAACGTCGTTCATATTCTGAAAGGCTTGGATGTAAATGTCTTCGAACTGAGCGGTGTAGAGCCTAACCCGAGACTAACAACTGTTCATCGGGGTGTAGAAATGTGCCGCAACCAGAACATTGACCTCGTTCTCGCTGTCGGCGGTGGCAGCGTTATCGACTGCGCCAAAGCTATTGCTGTAGGAGCGAAGTACGCGGGTGACTTCTGGGATATTGTTACACGGAAGGCTTCTGCAACGGGGGCACTGCCCTTGGGAACTGTCCTCACAATCGCAGCAACGGGCTCAGAAATGAACTCCGGTTCTGTCATTACGAACTGGGAGACGAAAGAGAAGCTCGGTTGGGGCAGTCCGTTCTCATTCCCTAAATTTTCGATTCTAGATCCTGCTCACACGACTTCCTTGCCAGAAAATCATACTGTATATGGCATGGTTGATATCATGTCTCACGTGTTTGAACAGTACTTCCATCATACGACTAATACACCGTTACAGGATGGCTTTTGTGAAACAATCCTTCGCACAGTGATAGATACGGCTCCGCGCTTGCTGCGAGATCTTGATGATCTGGAAGAGCGCGCAACCATTCTTTATAGCGGTACAATGGCGCTTAACGGTGTCCTAAGCATGGGCGTTCGCGGCGATTGGGCGACCCATAATCTCGAGCATGCTGTTTCAGCCGTTCACGATATTCCGCACGGAGGCGGCCTTGCAATCCTCTTCCCGAACTGGATGACCTACACACTCGATGCAAACGTGGCGCGGTTCAAACAGTTCGCACAGAACGTCTTTGATATTGATGCGATAGACAAATCGGATCGCCAAGTTGCGGAGGAAGGCATCGCCGCTCTTCGTGAATTCTTCGCCTCCATTGGCGCGCCAAGCCGACTGTCCGATTACGACATCGATGACTCGACACTTGAGCTCATGGCCGATAAAGCCATGGTTTACGGAGATTTTGGCAACTTTAAGAAGCTGACTCGCGAAGATGTTCTGAGCATTTATCGGATGTCATTATGAAAATAGGAGTGAGCTGACATTATTGTCAGTTCACTCTTTTTTCTTTCTGGGGAAAAAGCTGCAAATCATTTACAGACCGGATTCCATATGAAATACTTAAAGGGAAATTATCCCTTTTATGGAGGTTGTGTTGATATGAGCGAGGTTCGTATGTCAAGTCCGATTAAGAATCGAATTAGCAACGTCTTTATTCCCGTTCGGAATATTGAGAACGCACGGGATTGGTACTGTAAGTTACTTGGTGTAGCTCCTGACGGGGATATCTTGTTCGGACACCTCTACGCTCTTCCCATGGATGGAACATCCCTTGTGCTTGATCAAATGCCCATGTGGGGCGGCAACGAGCCTGATGGCCCTCCGACCTATCAAACACCTGCTTTTATGTTTCAAACTGAGGATATTCAAGCCTCTTATGAATTCATGAAAAATAACGAAGTGGAGCTTGTTACGGAGATCCAAAATGAGCAATGGTTCGCTTTTCGTGATCCGGACGGTAACCTGCTTATGGTTTGTAAATAACACGTACTAGCTACTGAATACTTAAAGCGATGAGGATCATACTATATCCATGAAAAAACTTACTTTTACAGCCGATCAATTGGTCAGTTCCACCACGGCTTCCAAAAAATTTGGTGAGCTGCGCAGGAAAGCGAAGGATCTACCCCAATTCATAACAGAGAATGGTGTCGTCGATACGGTATTGGTTGGGTACCCTTACTTCGAGCAAATGTTTGAACGACTGACTCAGCTAGAACAACAAGAGGAAGAGCGAATTCTGAATGAACGAATAGATCGAATCACGCAAGACCCAGCCTCTATTATGAATTGGAATGAAATCCGCAAAGAACCACACGAAGGAGCGATAGGCTATTCGTTTTGATGCAGGAGCAGCTCAGGAGTATTGGCAGTTGGATATTTCCGTATTAAATGAAGTCAATCAAGCAATCGATGAATTGAGTTACCGGGCGAATGAGGTTGGTGAAGAACTTAGCCATTATTCCGATCCTAAATTCGCAGGTTGTAAAGAGATTACCCTACAAGAGGCTGACATCCGAATTATTTTTAGGATAACAAACGATATCGTAGAAATTCTGCGTGTGGTCCCTATTTCTCAAATAATGGCAGCAGCTGAGGCCCCTAATTATAAGGCATTAGACCATTTTCTAGGCAACCATCGTAATGAGTTCATTTTAGCTATACAAAAATGGAAACAAGAATATGAACTGCAATAAAGGCACCTATCTTTTTAAAGCCATTCAAGAAACTCAATGCGATTGCCGAATGGATCATTCAAATAGAATCGTTTTACTCCCTCGTCGTCTCTTGCATCATCTGGAATGGTTTGTATGTTGTGATTCGCCAAATATGACTGCAACTCGTCTAATTGGCTTACCTGAAATGCTGGATGAGCTTTTGTAGCCGGAACAAAATCCTTTTGAACCCCGATGTGAACCTGGTGAATACCGCATTGAAACCAAACACCGCCGCGTTTTCTTAAGTTTTCAGGTTTCGGGATTTCTGTCCAGCCTAGTAATGTTGCGAAAAAATTTCTCGCCTCATCTTCACAGCCTTCAGGAGCCGCTAATTGAATATGGTCAATCCCATAAAATGAAAAGTTCATACATAACCCCTCCAAACACATAAGTTTCACTTGAAGTTTCATGCAATGAAATGCAGTTTCATTTTATCAATAACTTCCTATAAATTCCACTATTTATTTGTGATTAATGTGTTTGGGGAGCTATTACATGCTAAATATCTCATTTCATTGGAAATATCCAATAGATTTTCTATTCAAGCAGTGGAAATCGTACTTCCATTGGGTTTATCCAATAGAACGCGTTATTCTTAAGCCTGAATCAGAAAAACACTGTAAATACTCCAATGGAACCCATTGATTCTCACAATTGCAGAGATTTACTTCCTGTTGCAACGAAAGGCGAAGATCCCTCTAGGGTTCTTCGCCTTTTTTCGGTGCCTCGCTTTAAAGCTGCAGAGCTAAGCATGACAAATACTACTAACGCTGTGCCTGCAGCACTGTGTAGTCGCGCCACTCTTCTGGCAGTAAACGTTGATACAGCGGCTGTAAGTAGCGGTCGTCGATTAACAGTAGAACGCCGCGATCCGTTTCGGAGCGGATCAAGCGCCCGCCGGCCTGCTGCACTTTGTTCATGCCTGGGAACACATAGGCATACTCGTAACCGTTTTTTCCGGTACTGTCCATGTACGCCTTGATAAGATTCCGTTCCGGTCCAAGCTGCGGCAAGCCGACTCCGACGACGGCCACGCCTGTTAGCCGGTCTCCCACCAAATCAATGCCCTCCGAGAAGATACCGCCCATCACAGCAAAGCCTACAAGCGTCTTCTCCGTTCCCGCTTGAAACTCCGCCAGAAAGTGCTCCCGCTCCTCCTCCGACATCTTCGTCTGCTGTACGAGAACTCGGAGCTTCGTTCTCGGATCCTCTTCTGGAAGCGTGTCCTCGACCTGTTCACCCACGAGGTCAGTAAAAGCCTCATATACGCTGCTCATATAGGCATACGAAGGGAAAAACACCAAATAATTACCCGAACGCTTCGCCATCAGCTCATACAGCGAGCGGGCAATCGGCTCGCGACTGCGTTCGCGGTCCTGGTAGCGTGTTGATAGAGACTGAACGAAGACATCCAACTGCTCTTTGGAAAAAGGGGACGGCACCGTCACGGAATAGTCGTCCTCCCCTGCCCCAAGCGTGTCCATGAAGTAGGACAGCGGCGAAAGGGTCGCTGAGAAAAATACATGCGACCGATACCCCTTGCCCATCTGCCGAAGCAAGTGGGAGGGATCGAGGCAGAACAGCTTTACGCTGACTTCGTTCCGTTCACATGCCATGAACGTCACATACCGTTCATCGTACAGCTTCGCAATGCGCACAAAATTTTGTGCGCCGAAGTAAGCCTCAAGCAGCAGCGGTGTTGTAGACGGTGCGGCGCCTGCCCCAGCCAGCTCTTTTTCCGCTGCTGCAATAAACGCGTCCAGCAGCCCGATCAATGGCTCCGGCAGCTCCGGCTCCACCTGCATCTGGCGATCCCCGATCTGCTTACGCATCGCAATAAAGTACTGATTAATGGCCTTGGCCGCATCATGCAGCTCGGCTCGAACGCCCTTGAACTCACGCTGCAGCGCAAGGAAATCTGATTTATTTAAAACGCTTGAATACATCTCGCGCGCACGGTCCACTAAATTATGAGCCTCATCTACAAGCAGCGAGGTTTGCCGCTTCTGTTCCTCAAATAGCCTTTTCAAATTCACACGAGGGTCGAAAATATAATTATAATCGCAAATGACAGCATCAGCTGCATAGGCAACATCGAGTGAAAACTCAAAAGGACACACCCGATGCTTTCGCGCATACGACTCAATGACAGAACGCGTCATAATGGTCTCATTTTTTAAGAGATCGAGTACCGCTTCATTAATCCGGTCATAATAGCCGTCGGCGAACTCACAATGCTCTTTTGAGCAGCGCACTTCCTCCTGAAAACACACTTTCTCCTTCGCCGTGATCGTGACGACTTGCAGCCTAAGTCCCCCAGCCTGCAGAAGCGAATAAGCTTCTTCCGCTGCGGTACGGGTAGTTGTTCTCGCCGTCAAATAGAAGATCCGCTGCAGGAGTCCCTCACCTATCGCTTTGACCGATGGAAATAGGGTCGACATCGTCTTACCGATGCCTGTAGGCGCCTTGGCGAACAGCTTGCGCCCTTCGTTTATCGTTTTGTACACCGCACCGGCCAGCTTACGCTGCCCTTCACGATAATGCGGAAACGGGAAAGACAACTCCTTGATGCTCTGATTCCTACGCTGTTCATGCTCATTTCTCGCCTGTGCATAAGGATAATACCGCTCCACTACGTCAAGCATGAACTGCTCAAGCTCGTCCGATGACATTTCAATAACAAATCGTCGAGTCTCTTCCGTATCAACCTGCATATAGGTGAGTTGAATTCGCATACGGCTTAGCCCTCGGTCTTTGGACACCATATAGGCATAGCATTTCGCTTGTGCCCAGTGAACAGGATAGGTATCTTCCTCGATCTGCCCAATGTCGGATGAGGTTGATTTGATTTCGTCCACAGTAACCACGCCATCCGCATCCATCAGAAGCCCGTCACAGCGCCCATCAATGACAAATAAAAGATCCTCATAGGAGATCTCAGCCTTAACATAAACCTCATGCTGGTCCGACTCGCCGTATTGCTTCTGTAGTTTTTGATGCGCCTTGGTCCCTTCCGTCAGCGCACGGCTCGTCCTAAAACCTGACTCAATACTACCGCTGCGATATACATATTCCACCAGGGAGCGCACGGAAATGTTGACGTTAGGGGTCATCTCTATTTTTCTCCGTCCTAGAACATTTGTTCTTTATTGTAGCATGCACCAGTACTAAATAGCTATCTTTCTCACTATAAATGGAAGTATGTTACAATCAATTTCAATCGATTATTTCTACCATTTAGACTCAAGAAAGGGCCCTACATGTTCTATTTCAGTAAGTTCTTTCTCAAACTTCTGCGGATGAATAACAAGTTTATTTTCGTCGTAGCCATCGTGTTTATCGTCCTATCTTCCGTGAGCGCTTACCTATTGGAAAAAGAAACCTTTGGCAGCCTCTTCAATGGCTTATGGTGGGTCATGACGACCGTTACGACAACCGGCTATGGGGATTACGCTCCCAAAACCGTTGCGGGTAAATGTCTTGGCATGTTTCTCTACATTTTCGGAATAGGTCTGATCTCCGTTACTATCAGTAAAGTCATCGATTCACTATTCGTATACAGACAGCGAAAGGAAGAGGGCAAATTGAGATATCAAGGCGAACAGCATTTTGTGATCGTAGACTGGAGCAAAAACGCCGAGTTGGCGATTCAAGAAATTCTGAATACGGACTCAGAAACAGAGATCGTCCTCATAGATACACTGGAGAAAACACCACTCGTTCATAATCGGGTTCATTATATCCAAGGCAATCCTACCCTCGTTGAAACGTTGGAAAAGGCCAATATGAATAAGGCACGTTCCGTGTTCATCTTTGCGAATGAAACAACGGAAGATCAGGCCATGCTTCGCGACCCCTCCTTTGTCGACGGCAAAACACTACTCGTTGCCACGACCATTGAGAGGAATTACCGCAACGTACACTCCGTTGTTGAAATCAAAAACCGCGAAAACATGCAAAACTTCTTACACGTCAACGTGAACGAGTTCATCATTGGCTCTGAGACAATCTCACAGCTTGCCGTTCGCTCTGCCTTTTCACCGGGCTCCTCCCGCATTGTGTCACAGCTTTTGACCAGACAATCGGGTGATAATCTTCATGTTCTTGGCAAAAGAAAATCGTGGAGCACCTACCGTGACGCATTCGAGCAGCTGCTCCAAGAAGGTGCGACACTGATCTCCGACGGTGATCAATTGAATATCAACCGCAAGCTGGATCAGCTCATTCCTGTAGATGCTCAGCTGTTCGTCATCTGTGATATCGATACATACAAACGCATCTCTACACGCACATAGTACAAAAAAAGGACACCCTCTCTCTATTCATGTTGAGAGTCGGTGTCCTATTTCTATTTACCCCTTCGGCTGAACCCAGCGAAACGGTGTCGTATTAAAAAACAAGTTCGGATTGACCTGCACATTGTGCGCCCAAAAAGTAAAGTGCAAATGCGGCCCGGTAGAGAAACCAGTCGTGCCGACGAGCCCAATGATATCGCCCTGCTTGACCCGATCGCCCGTTTTCACGCGCAGCTCCGAAAGATGGGCGTACTGCGAGAAAAGCCCCATCCCATGGTCGATATAGATGGCATTGCCAGTCAAATACAGGGTTTCCGCCAGCGCGACTACCCCGTCGTTCGTAGCTTTGATCGGGGTGCCTTCCTTCGCGGCCAGATCAATGGCCATATGAGAGCTGTCGTATTTCCCGTTCACATAACGGGTGTGCCCATACGGTGTCGTCAAAATCCCCTCGACGGGCTGCACGAATGGCCCGCTGAACAGAAATTCCGGCTCGGACTTACTTCGAGCCAGATCAATCTTCTTCTGGTCGGCTGCAATGCGACCCGTGTCCTGCTTCATGCTTTCCATCTGAGCCGTTACCTTCAGATACTGCGTTTCGAACTTCTTCGGTTCAATGGTTAGCGTCTGATCACCGATCGGATATTTTCCCGGCTTTGCACTCATCGTAATCGGCAAATACGTAAAGTATCCCGTTCCATAAGGCTGAAGGGTATACGTTTTATTCAACCAAGTGATACTTCCTGGTTCGTTATGACGCACCAACACCACATCTCCTGGAGCTGCGCTATCCGGAACGAGCTTCCATTTCGAACCGATGACCGCTTTGGCATCCTCCTTGGTTCCGTAGAGCGCCGATTCCATCTTCAATTGCTGCAGATGATTTTTCTCTTTCAGAATGGCCTCTTTAACCTCTGCCGTCATACCATCCACCCAGGTCTGTCCACCATCTGTCGTGATGAGCAGTGGATTCTTACTATCCTTCGTATTGGCGAGAAGTACCCATCCGATACGAGGCGTCAGGAACTGCGATTGCTTCACTTGTAATGAGGCATTGCCCACTGTAACCGTAAGCGGTTTTGGGCTGTCCTGACTGGCCGATCCTGAACTTGCCTCTAGGCTAAGAAGCTCCATGATTGGCCCGCCTGTTGGCAAAGCGCCTCCTGCTTCCTCGGCGGCGATGTCTTTTCCGAGCGCTTCTTGCCACTGCGCCCCACCATCCTCTGTTCTTGCGATTCCATCTGCATATTTCACCCAGCCGCGATCAAAATCGAGCATACGGAATTCCACAGCCTCTCGAGGTGGTGGCGTTGGTATCGGTGTTGCTACTACAACAGTAGGCGTGTTGTCTTTCCAAGAGAATAGTGCGCCGAATGGCGATTTACCAATCACAATCACAACACATGCGGCAAGTAGACAGGCGCCTGCCAATAGCGGCCATTGACGACGTTTTCTTGATTTCACTGACATTTTTCCTCCCCCTTTTACAAGTGAGTTATAGAAAGCTACTTTCGGAATGCCGAAATCTTATTAATGCTTATGTGGGGACACAAAAAACCCGAAGACATCCGCGTCTCCGGGTTTCGTTATATTAAATTTGCACGCCCTTTTTGAGCGCCTTCTGATCCGTATTCGTGTTATTAACTAAAGGAAGTAACTTGACACTTCGAACCATTGTGGACTGACATAAATGACAAGTCGGCACGTGATCGAATGCAAAATTATCTCGCATCCAGCCTTTACAGCCTTCTTTTTCACAAGACCATACCGTCACATTTTCTAGAGGCATCTCTTCAAGCGACTTTTTTCTGGAATACATGGATAAACCTCCTTAGAGTTTTACGTTAGTAAAACTAGCTTGGTAGCATTGACTTAGCGTTTTGCTATTTGCAAAACATTCTTCGTCCTCATAAGCTAAATTGAAAAAGACTGCCATTACACAAGTAAAGGCAGTCTTTTTAATTATATTACAGTTTTACAACGTTTTCTGCTTGTGGTCCGCGGTTGCCTTGAACAACGCTGAACTCAACGTGTTGGCCTTCGTCCAAAGTTTTGAAACCGTCGCCTTGGATTGCGGAGAAGTGAACGAATACATCGTTGCCGCCTTCAACTTCGATGAAACCGAAACCTTTTTCTGCGTTAAACCATTTTACTGTACCAGTAGCCATGAGAAATACCTCCAAAATAAATTAACATGTTTTTATTCTTCAAAGAGAAAAAAATTCACACATTGCAAAAGGTTCACTAACAAAAATGAAAACCCTTTACAATATGTGAATTCAGGTTCTTTTTGTCGATTGGATTTATCATACCATACCTATCTTGAAAACGCAAACTATTTCCAGTTAATTTATTACAAAGTAACCGCTTTCCTCATAAATTGGGCGAATGGCAGCGGATGTATTTTCAACCCCTACTTAAGTCTAGGTATTCACTTAGCCTCTGGACCGTGTGCCATATGAAGCAGGGGAACTATACTGAAGTTATCGATTCTTAGGAGGGTTTTCATTGTGTACAGCATAAGTGTTCAAACCATACTGTTCGTTTCTTTATTATTCGTCATTTTCACCTGGATAGGGAGTGTCAAAGCATCCCGATTACTATATAACCAGAATCTGGAACGGATGCACCGCAAAGCAAGCAAGCTGCTGTTCTGGTCATGGTTCCCAGTTATTCCAGCTGCCGCTATCATTGGAGCAATTATTTGGATGCAGCAATCCATGGACCCAGTCTTCTGGCAAGACCGTGTGTTTATTCAAGCGCCGCTTGTAGTTCTGCCTATTTTGACCATCTGGGTCGTATCGGTTCCCAAACTGATCAAACTGCGTTCCTTAATGAAGCAAAACTTAGCCGAGCCCGGTGCCGCAATAGAGCCAACTATTTACCATAGAGCTGCTAGCCCCGGTCTCATTATTCCTTTTCAAATGACAGCACTAGGCGCGTTAACCGCTTTATACTTCTCACTCGTGCCTCCGGTTCCATTTCAGTGGTTGGACATTTCCATACCTTTGGCTGCCTTTGTACTCTTAACAGCTGGGCTTTGGTGGAGACATCAGATTCGCTTCAAGCAGGTAAGTAAAATGGAAGTTTACGTCATTCCTACCTTTTGGAAACGCGCCTTAACGATGGTAGGTGTTATAGCTGTTGTGGCTGGATCTGTCTATTATTTGTTTATGTTAGCGATTAACAATAGTCAATTGCCCGCGGAAATCGATATGGCGAGCGGGACACACGATTATGGCGGTCAGGCGGTAACGGCGAATATGAGTCCGCATAATCACGGGATAGAGGGAATGAACAGCTCCTCTGCCAAAATGATGTCTGTTGCTGACCTAACAGGTCCGCGTGAAGGGGCGCCGGATCGCCGTTTTACGCTTACTGCTCAGAAAAAGACGGTCACACTAAGCTCTGGCAAAACCGTGGATGCCTGGACGTTCAATGGGCAAATTCCTGGACCGGAACTGCGTATGAAAGAGGGAGAGCTAGTCGAGGTCACTTTGGTCAACGAGGATATCGAGCAAGGTGTTACCGCGCATTGGCATGGTTTGGATGTGCCGAATGCCGAGGATGGCGTTGCTGGGGCTACGCAAAATGCGGTTATGCCGGGCGAGACTTACACGTATCGCTTCCGCGCAGAGCAAGTGGGCACTTTCTGGTATCACTCCCATCAAGATTCACAAGAAGCAGTTAGCATGGGACTTTTTGGAGCGTTAATCGTTGAGCCGAAGATGGAAACCCTGCAGCAAGTGAAGGACATCACGGTTATGACACATCGCTGGAAAGGCAATACTTTCGCGATAGGCGCATCAGATCAATTAGAACGCATGACGATCGAGCCAGGGACGCCTGTCCGAATGAGACTTATTAACACGGACGATTGGGTGCAGCAAAAATATACCCTTGTCGGCACTCATTTTGAGGTGGCGGCCATTGATGGAACGGAACTGAATAAGCCCGGTGTGTTGACCAATACGCATGTGGTTGTGCCTACAGGTGGTCGTTATGACATCACGTTCATCATGCCAGAGCGTCCTATGTACCTGAATGTTGGCGGTAATCGCAGCAGCGGTATATTGATGTCACCGGATGGGAAGGGAGAAATTCCTGAGCTTCCTCAAACGGTCGCTTTCGATCCTCTTCAATATGGGGACCCAACCGCGACACCATTTGATGCAAATAGCCGTTTTGACAGAGATTTTACCATGATCTTGGATAATAAACTCGGGTTCTATAATCGTAATCTGGATTTCCTTTATACATTGAATGGCGAAGTATTCCCGAATACACCAATGTTAATGGTGAAAGAAGGCGATCTCGTCAAAACGACCATCGTGAACCGGGGTAATGTTGAACATCCCATGCACTTACACGGTCATCATGTGCTGGTGCTATCTCGCAATGGTAAGCCTTCCATGGGCAGCCCTTGGTGGTCCGATACGCTGGCTGTACTGCCGGGAGAAACTTACGAAGTGGCTTTCGTTGCAAATAATCCTGGACTTTGGATGGATCATTGCCATAACCTCGTACATGCCGCAGCAGGAATGACAATGCATCTTATGTATGAAGGCGTTACGACGCCATTCTCAGTAGGAAGCGGCACGATTAATCATCCAGAATGATTGACTCCGTTTTCATAAAAGAGGGAGGGGATGTTAGAATAGGTAACACAGACTGTTGACAAAATAACCTGTATCGGTTTACGCTAGAGGAAAGCAAGCAGGAACTGAATACTCACCCTTTCGTATAACCTTAATAATTGGATTAAGGGTCTCTACTTAGAAACCGTAAATTTCTAGCTACGAAAAATGTGCGCATGTTTGGCATATTTTTTGTGGTTAGTTTTTTTGTGTCCATTGCTTCATACAATACAAGGAGTAGGAGGTTTATAACGATGACAACCATTCTAATTAAAGATGCCCAAATTGTGACGATGAACCGCAATGGAGATATTATTACAGGGGATATTTTCATTGAAAATGACCGAATTACAGCAATTGGACCGGAATTGAACCCCGCACAGGTGGATAAGGTGATTGACGCCAAGCACCGTACGATCATTCCAGGCTTCATTCAAACCCATATTCATTTATGCCAAACCATATTCCGCGGCAAGGGAGACGATCTGGAACTAATGGATTGGTTGAAAAAGCGGATATGGCCGCTTGAAGCCTCGCATGACGAGGAATCGATCTATTATTCCGCCATGCTTGGCATCGGCGAACTGATTCAAAGCGGTACAACGACGATCGTCGATATGGAGACGGTGCACCACACCGACTTTGCTTTTCAAGCTATTGCGGAGAGCGGCATGCGCGCTTTATCCGGCAAGGTAATGATGGACAAAGGGGACGAGGTTCCTTTTGCTTTGCAGGAAAAGACCTCCGAATCTCTCCAGCAAAGTGTCGATTTGTTGGAGAAATGGAACGGCCACGATGATGGCCGCATTCAGTACGCGTTCTCTCCACGATTCGTCATATCGTGTACGGAAGAGCTGCTGCGTGAGGTCCGCAGCCTATCGGAGCAGTACCAAGTGAAAGTGCACACGCACGCATCTGAGAATCTCGGCGAGATCGAGATTGTGCAGGCAGAGACTGGCATGCGCAACGTCGTCTACCTCGATCATCTCGGTTTAGCGAATGAGCGCCTTATTCTGGCGCACTGCATTTGGCTCGATGAGGAAGAGAAGCGCATCATCCATGATCGAGGCGTGCATGTGAGCCATTGTCCCGGCTCTAACCTGAAGCTTTCTTCAGGCATTGCCGAGACACCCGACATGCTGAAGCTCGATATCTCCGTCAGCCTAGGAGCTGATGGCGCGCCGTGCAATAATAATCTCGATATGTTTAACGAGATGCGTTTGGCTGCGCTTATCCAGAAGCCGATACACGGGCCGACGGCCATGAATGCGCAGACGGTCTTCCGCATGGCGACCATCGGAGGCGCCCGCGCGGTCGGCATGGAGAAGGAGATCGGAAGCCTCGAGGTCGGCAAGAAGGCCGACCTCGCCATTCTCGATCTCAACAACTTCCACACGTATCCTTCCTTCGACGTGGATCCGATCTCTCGCATCGTTTACTCAGCGACGCGAGCAGACGTGGAAACGACGATCATTAACGGTCGTATCGTCATGGAAAACCGCATCATGCGGACGATCGACAAGGATATCGTCCTGCCCGAAGCGAACCGCTCCATCCAGCGGTTACTCAAGCGAGCCAACCTTCGCTAAGCGGCGGTTAACGTAAATTTGATGCACAAAATGCATCATCGCTGCTCAAAATCAAAAATAGCTGATGATTTGATGCACTTTTTGCATCTATGTCGGAAACACGAGCACCATTACAGTTGTTCAAGACGGCATAAGAAAGAAAGCCTCCAAACCCACGAGCGATCCGTGGACATGGAGGCTTTTACTATATGATCACTCGAATAAAGCACGAAGATCGCTATTTTTCCGTTGAACAGACTTCATCAAATCGGCATTAACTTCTTTCTCGTCCGCCATGCTAATCAGCGCATGAACATCCTTCGGCAAGCATTTCCCGCCGTACCCGCGACTATCCTCATACACGAAGGTATGGCTGCGGCCGATTCTCGGGTCCTCGAGCCAAACTTCCCGCAGCTCATTGTAATCAATCCCGTGGGCTCCGGCAATATCATAAAACTCATTGCAAAACGACACTTTAAGCGCAAGGAAGCAATTCTCCATATACTTCGCCATTTCGGCTGTGCGGGCATCCGTCCGACGGATTCTCACTTCTGCGTTGTAGACCTGCTGATAGGCACGAATCACAAGGCTAACATCCTCAGAGTCGCCTCCAAATGTAAGCCACGTCCGATGACGCAGATCCGAAAAGGGGTGATCAACAGTTTCTCCATAGTATTCCGGCTGGAACACGATTCTTTTCCCCGTTCGTTCCTTCATAGCATCAGTGAATCCTACAGGAACTGTCGAGCGGATCACGATGACTTTGGTTGTCAGCCACATGATCACTTCTTCCACGATGGAAGTATCACATTTGCCGCTCGGGAGCGAGGGAGTCGGAACACAGACGAAGACGACATCACTTTGGTTTATCTCAGCTTGGCTGCCCACCTGCATAGGTGCATCATAAACCGCAGCGTTTGGAAACAAAGCATGTATTGCCTTCCCAACATGACCGTATCCAACAATTCCTATGTTCATCATTTGCCCTCTCTCCTTATGCTTAGCCATTCTAAATTCCTACTGCAGCTATCACGCAGCCACTTTCTCTTCTTCTACCTGCTCCTGTTCATGACGCTTCTTCTGAACGGCAAGCAAGATGAATACCAAGAAGTAGTATCCCCAGTAACCTACGAATTCTTCCAGTGAAGGGTTCTGTGTATAGCCTAGGAACGCTTTGAAGAAAATGCCAACTTGGCCGTTAATAAGCGGCTCTTTACCCATGTCACGGAGATATTGCACACCATCAATTGGATGCTCCGGCATAAATCCCGTTATATTATATATTTCACCGATTTGGTGTCCCGCCGTCCGATACAAACTTCCAATAATACCCAAATCCTGCATAATTCCGATAGCTTGCACGAACAAACCCGCAGAAATCATCATCAGAAATACACTGGTTATGCGAAAGAACGTGCCCAACCGAATTTTTTTCGTCCCTTTGAAAAAGAGAAGACCAATTACGACAGCTAGAATGAGTCCACCCAGTGCTCCCCAGCTTTCGAGTGCTTTCTGTATGTTTCCACCTGTAATTGCCGCAAAAAAGAAAACCGTCTCCACGCCTTCGCGCACAACGACTAAGAACGAGTGGACTACCATATTAATGGCGCCGCCAATGGTTAGAATATGAGCAACCTTGCTCTGAACCTTCCCTTGCAGCTCGCTGTTCTGTTTGCCCATGAACATGATCATATGTGTCAGCAGCCCGGTAGAGACGAGCATGATACCGATTTTTAAGTAATTTTGGCTGCCCATACTGGCGAAGCCAGTCAATAAAACCTGGAAAGCCAAAGCCAAGCCGTAACTCACGATCAAAGCCAGAAACACACCAACCCATACCCATTTATGCCAGTGCACGGCATCAATACGAGTTAAATACGTAACGATGACACCAACAATGAGAATGGCCTCAAGCGCCTCACGAAACGTAATGAGAAATGCCTGTAAATCCATAATCTGCCCCCTGTCTCTTCCTTGTTGCTGCATGCTGAAAGACACTTGCGCCTACTAGGCACAAGTGTCTTCGCTATGAACGAAATGATTAACGAAGAATGATAATTTCACCATTTTGGTAGAATACACGTTTGCTGAACAACTCAGCTACAGCACGTAATGGAATGAATGAGCTTCCGTTTTCGATAATAACCGGTTGATCCAGTTGCACTTTATCACTTACTTCACCATTTTGTACCACTTTATCGGACCCTAATGTAATTTCTGTTTTCTTACCATCTTTTGTGATGACAACAGTTTTCGTTGCATCTACCCATTCAACTTGAGCTTGAATCGCTTGTGCAATAACACGAACCGGCACCAACGTACGTCCGCTTTCTGCGTTAATGAAAGGCGCATTTTCAGCTGTGAAAGCTTTTCCGTCTACTTGGTAATCCTTACTGCCAATTTTTAAACTTGAACCATCTTTACCAACTTGGAACTTAAGAACTTGGAAGCCATACTCTTGTGCAGCAGCCAGATCAGATGCGTCTACAGCGTTTGAGAATTTCGTTGCCACTTCAACAGCAGCTGCATACTTCTCTTTACCTAAGAAAACTTCTTGGCTAGCAAGGAACATGTTGCCTTCTGCCGCATATCCGCGTGCACCTTGCAGGTCCCCAGCTTCAAGCTTCGTGAACGCTTGCTTCACATATTCAGATACTTTACCGATCATTGTACGGTGTAACGCATCTTGGATTTCGTCTTTTTTGATTTTGCTTGCATCGCCGGATGCGAAGGCATCTCTCACGAAGTTAGCATCTGCGATACTACCACCTCTGAGGTAGGTATATACCGGCATGTAGAGGAAGTAAGCTTCTGTAATCGCTGCAGGTTGATCAGCAGGAGCCTTAGTAGCAATGCTTTCTGCATATGTAAATGTAGCGAGTGTGTAGTTTTTGATCAACGTTTTGTCAAGGAACTGACGGTGAACATTGAATTCATTCAAGTTATTCTCTTTAATATCTTTTTGCATAAGTTCAATGGTTGTTTTCAAAAGTGAAACCATGTTTAAGCTATATTTCGCGTCGCGTTTCACAACGTTTGGTTCAAGAACAGCTTCATAAATTTGTACAACTTTATCAAAAGCCGCTTTCGCTCCGGCAACATCGCCTTTAGTCAAAGCAGGACGCACTTGGTTGTTGACCAAATCACGTACAGCCAAGAAATAGTACCATTGTAGACCCTTATCAATCGCTTGTTTCGCTTGGTCGACTTTCAAATCGCCTTTGATAGCACTGTCGAGGACAAGTGTGATGTTTGCATCGATCTTAGGATCGTCTGCTTTAATGGTTGTATCAATGCGTTTAACTTCGGTTTGGAATTTATCTACGTAAAATTTCTGAACATCTGCAAGTACCGTTTTATCCGTGAAAAGAGCTTTGATATCCGTGAAAGACTTGATGGAGGCAGTGATCGATTGATCTTCTGTGATTTGGTATTTACTTTCTGCAAAAGCAACGGATGTAACAGTAACAACGCTAGATAAAGCTAATGAAACACTTAAAGCTACAGCTAGAAATTTACGCATAATAAAGTTTCTCCTCTATTCATCTCAAGTTTTGTTTAAGAAATATAATTAAATCCATTTTCTTTTGCGAGCGAACCATACGCCTCCGCCCAAAAGAACGATAACCCCTCCGATAACAGCTACACTGACAAACGGATTCGTTTTATCGGAACGCTCCATAGGTGCATGTGCGGACGCTTCTTTCACCGAGTCAGCTTGCTTAGTATCCGAACCCGCTGCTTCCGACGCTTTAGCTGGCGCTTCTACAGTAGCTGAAGGCTGAGCTGCTTCCGTAGTTGCCGCCGGGCTAGCACTAGCCGTCGCAGTAGGCTCAGGCGACTTCGTCTCCACCGCTGCAGCTGCATCGGGTGACTTTGTTTCTGTCGGTTTAGCATCTTTAACCGGTGATACTGGTTGTTCTGCCTTGGCCCCTGTCTCATTCTTAACGGGCGCAGTTGTTGCCTGCGGTTTGGGAACGGAGGTAGGCTCACTTGAAGCAGCTGGCTTGACGTAAGCCTTATAAGGGAACAAAGGCTTCACCTTACCATAGATAAAATTGACCTTTTCCTTGAAGACATCTGGCTGAACATCCTTCTTCCCTACACCGAACAATCCAGGATTCCCTAGCGCTTCAAGTGCAGTTTCGAAAGCTTTATTAATTTCACTCGAACCCGCCCCCACATAAGGCTCCAGTGTGTCAAAGGTCGCCTTAGCTTTGGCTAGTAAGAGTTTAGACTCTGCATAATCATCAATGCCTTTAACAGCATAGGTAAACCGTCGATCCAAGTTCATCACAAGGACAGCTTTGAAATTAGCAATGACTGCTTTACTATCTTTGGCCTGGAAATTAGCATCCAGTGTGGCAGCTATTCCTTCGCCGAAGTGCGATACGAGTTCTGCTCTAATCTCCTTGTAAGCACCTTCCGCAGCGCCCCAATTGTCCGCACCATCGCCTATACTGGTTTGAACCAGCTTAAAGGTTTCAGCGACAGCTTCTGTATTGGCGTCACCATACGAATAAGCCAACGCGGAGGACGGCAAGATGATCAATGCCGCTAGAACAAAAGTCAAACCGGCCAGTAGCCATCGTTTCATGTCTTCACCCCTGTTATGAATGTTTGGAACCTTGTTGTCATTGATAATGATAATCATTGTCCATATTTGTGTCAACCATTATTTTACTTTGCTGAAAAGATGAATCCGGACTTAGCGCACCCACTCATATAAAATAATGCGGCCATACGCCGGGTCAAATAAAGCGTCCGACTTAAACTCAGCAAGCTGCTTAACATGCTCCTTCACCGATTTGCCTTGCTGCTCAAAGCCTTGAACGACATGATCGGTTAGCAGCACTCGCCGCTCGGGATTCGCCCCAGCCAATACTTGAAAGTACCCATACGTATAGATGCGCTCATGATCGTAGTCGGCTTGCAAGTACTGCAGGACTCTCGTTTCTTCCCATGTAAACAGCAGGAGAGGCTCTTGCAAGCTGCTTACATAGTCATGAAGCTGATAAACCGCCGGCTCTTCCAAGGCCTGCCGTTTCTGAAGTTGAGCCCCGTAGACGACTTGAATGGAAATGAGGCTAATGAGAAGGGCGTATAGGATCGTTGGCGCTATTCTCAATAGACGTATCCCATGCGTGGATGTCCTTAATCCCTCTGCCGTCCGAATGATAAAAACAAACATAAGAAGCAACATCGGGGCAACGACAGGAACGATATGACGCGGTTTCTCAATGTTTTGACCAAAAAGTGCCCAAAGGGTGTACAAAACGGCACACCCAACGAGCCAGAAGATATAACGGCGATTCTCATTGCCCTGCACACTTGTAGGAACGAATCTCCGACCGATAACCGCTGCAGCAACCATAATAACAAGCCAAATGCCAATGAGAATGGAACCGCCTAGCAGGGCTGATCCCAGTAAATTGTGTCCAATGAGCTGGTAGATTCTTTCTCCAAGCGGCATCGGGGTAGAGATAATGCCGCCGCCCCATTCGGAGAAGTGCCCTTCAACGAAAGCTACAGAAAGCTTCCAGAAGCCGGTTAGGGTTCCTTCGGAAAGAACCAACCCCGCTATCCAAAGCAGTTGAAACAACAGCGCAGCCAAAGCCGAGCACCCCAGTCTCAGCCATCTCCGCCAACCGCCCGCACTGTGCTGCCAAATTCCGTACCAGAGCGGCACTAGCGCTAGACCGTATGGAAAGAAGGATAGGCGTGTACCCATAAGGAAGCCGAACATCAACAGTGCTAGACCATGACGAAGCATTGAACCTGGACGATCCATCGCAAAGCGGATACTCCAAAGAAACCACCACAATAAGGCCATACCCGCACACTCCGACATGGGACGTGAGGACATGAGCCAAATGTAGGGGCTGCTTAACACGAGCGCAGGCAGTAAAAGACTCTTCATGCCGCTTCCTGTCAGACGATTTGCCAGTAAAAACATCGGAAGCGCGGAGCTTAAGGCTGCTAGGGTATTGAAGACAGATAAAGCTTTAACGGGATTATTCATCCACTGGTTAATAAACCATCCGCCTAGAATATAATACGGATAACCCGGAAAATGAGGCTGCATGGCGAGCAAATCATACCTATGTAGTGCCAATGTGAAATCGACCTCGTCCCACGTTCGAGCAAAGGGGCTGGCGTAAACAATACTTAGGCACGTCACTCCAGCAATAACAGCAGCTGCGAACAGCGCCAACCATACTGTGTTGAGTCTCATACGCCCGCATCATCTCGATTCGTCTGTGGATTCACATTGCGTTTGGAGACAGGGCGTCTCATTTCTTTATAGATCGCTGGAAGAACGGAGGTTACATATTGTCTGAATTTGATGAAGGATTGCCCTTTCGTACGCACTTGATAGGTGATCGGAATCTCCTCCAAACGATACCCTTGGCGAACCAGATTCAACGTGAGCACCTGGGCATAGTTATAATCGTGGACAATAACGGCATTCTCCATCGCATCGCGGGAAAACCCGCGCATCCCGGATTGGCCGTCATAAATCCATCTGCGCAGCAGGATCGCCTGCAGCAGTGTGAACGTATAGTTGCCTAAGCGGCGATGCAGCTTCATGCCTTGAATTTGCCCTTTGAAGCGTGAGCCGAAGGTGTAATCCGCGCTCCCGGCGATGATGGGTGCAAGGACATCGGGAATCTGTTCCGGCGGATACTCATTATCCGCATCAATCATGATACCAATGTCGGCGCCTAGCAGGCAGCATTGCTTCAGCCCTTCACGAACGGCAGCGCCGAGCCCTTTATTATGCGGGAACGACACGATATGGTTGGCTCCCGCTGCCTTCGCTACGACGACCGTACGGTCTTTGGAGCCGTCGTCGATGACGAGCACCTCCACCTCAAACTGGGGGTGGAAAGCTCTCGGCACGCGAGCAATAACCCCGCTGATATTCTCTTCTTCGTTATGCGCAGGCATGAAAACGATGATTTTCTTCTTAGTCATGATGCTTGATTGCCTCCGTTAGGACGGGTCCGCGACTATGGCTCGGGAATGGAGCTCCCAGTAGATAAGCTAGGGTCGGAGCCATGGATACAAGGGAATGCTTTTCATCAATGCGACGGCCGGCCTCTATGGCCCCACCATGCAGGAAGAAAGGCACATAACGCTCACCCTCATCCAAATGGCCATGACCGCCAATACCATCAGCCTGCCCGTGATCGGCACATATGATAAGTGTCGTATTCTCCATCATGCCACGCTCTTCAAGCCAGCCGACGAATTCTTCAATTAATTTATCGGCTTCTGCGATTTTTTGCGTATAATCGTCATATAAAACGCCTCGGCTGTGACCCGTTTGGTCAACACCAATCAATTGGGCAACGAGTAAATCCGGGTTTTGTTCGGCCATGATCTTCTTCGCCCGTTCGATAATATTACGATCTGCAACATCGTTATGCATCACAGCGGTCACACTCTCAACATCGTCTCCCATGGAGTCGATTAAGTGCGCTATGCCGAGCAGACGTCCTTTTTTCCCAACCTTACGCAGCGAATCAAAAATACTTTCAACCCGAATACCCAGCCTCCAAACCATATTGGAGCGAATACCGTGCTCGCGCGGGTAAGTACCTGTAAACATCGAAGAGAAACATACCACGGTACGTGCAGGATACACGGTTTCCATTTGGGCATATTCCGTGCCTTCTGCTCGCAGTTTCTTCATAAATGGTGCGTCGGCTTCTTCAAAGCGCTCTTTGCGCATCCCGTCCACGACAATCACAATGACCTTCTTGTTCAGCGCTTGTCCACCTGCTTGTACACCGCTTGAATCGCGTGTGTACGTAGGGATTTCGGCTGGTTTCCAGTCAAACAAATAACGGTGGAGAATAAAGCTGTATATCAGCAATCCGCCCGCAAATAGAAGCCCCGTACCCACATCAGCGGAAACGCCAGTCTCAAATTGACGGTAATAATGATTCCATACGAAAAGCAGCAGCAAAAACTTAGGCATCTGCTCCTGCGCATTTCCGCTAGTTGAGTCACTATTTTTCAGAACAAGCTTCCAGAACCGTGTGAAATTCCACCAAGTCGTCCCAATTCTCAGATGATAGTAAAAAGTGCCCCAGAAATACACCGTAAAAAAGTAGAACAACCCAAGCGCTAGCAAATACAGCGAGAAATCAGACCGCTCCCAAATCAGCAGCGCAGCAATTAACGGCATCCATAAATAATTTCGCAAAAAAAGCGGAAAATCAAAGCAATAATACAGCACAAAAAGAGGGAGGGTCACAAGCAGCCCCAAACCAGCGGCACTCCAAAAGCTAGGATCGGACCAAACGCCGATATGATAGAGCAGAAAGACACCCACAACGAAAATCGGGGTAAACGGTTTTCCCTCATTTAGCAAATTCCAGCAGCGAGCTGCGACTATTTCAAACGATGAAGCTTTTTTCATTTTAATCATCCTTCCGTGCGTTGCCATTCAATGATGGTTTTTTGTGACTCGTAAGCCGCCCAATCCAGGTTTTCATCTCGCGCCAACGTAAGGGCATTCGCACAAGTGAATAGACCCCTAGCGTATAAGCAAATAGAAATTTAAAGGTATGCGACACAAGTGCCGCTCTATAAGCATCCTTACCATCAACACCTAGCAAGACAAGTGACCCGCTCATTGTACTCTCATAGGTACCTATCCCACCTGGGGTAATATGAAAAATTTGTCCAGCAATCGTCATACTATTCGCCCAAACAAGCGAGATTGTCCCAAGCTGCAAGCCGATCATGCGTGCAACAGCAAAGATAACACCAGCTTCTAAGATCCAGCTTAGAGCAATTAAGCCTATAATGACAATCCCTTTGCCAGAAAGCATTTTTAGATGAAAATATGCCGAATGCTTCGCTATGAACGGAATTTTGCGAATCACAGGCAAGTAATGCGCTGTTGCGAGAATCAACGTTCCCCCAGCCAGCACCGTCACCCATATCCAAGAAGAGGGTAGTCCTAACCTTACGATGCCGATTCCCCCAATGCCAGCAAGCACTAACATATCAAGCAATCGCATGACCGCAACGGAATGGAACGCCTCCTCCCACGATTTTCCCCCTTGCTTCATATATAAGCCAGCACGAACGCCATCTCCCGCTTTCACCGGAAGTACATGATTGACGAGCAAGCTATAGCTAATGGCATGAAAATAGATGCTGAATCGCACTTCGGGTCCTGCGTAAATTCGCCAAGCTGCAGCCTTTAGGAGGAAGGAGAGCAGGTAGATGACGAACATGAAAACCAACCATTGCGGTTGATGGAAAAGCAGCCCCACATCACGAAGCCACTCCTTCGAATCGAACCATTGCCATGTTAAAAAAATAGAACAAACGATCAAAAGAATCGCCATGAAACGAACAACTTGTTTCTTCGTTAGCATATTTGTTGTGACCTTCTTTTAGTTAAGGGGTACCTCAAACTATTTTAATGTGAGAATGAGAATCATGGTCAGTATAGGCGGTTTAGGGGGTTACGTCAACCTAATCTTACTCTTTTAGATAACGAACAAATCACCTTGCGGGTGAATAATCATGCAGAGCAAGACTGACGATCGGACAGAATGACTATAGCGATTCTTTATCCGCATTGTCCTTATATGTTTTGTTATCATGTTTATAAGGAACCATGATGGATTTATTCGAAAGAGAGTGAAGATAAATTATAAATGAAACAATCTATGTCAGCAGGCTTCGAGCAGCTGGTTGTGTTTTCGCCGAAGAGGAAGCCCGGTTACTCGCCTCAGCAGCCCAGACGTCGGATGATCTCATCACCATGGTGGATCGTCGAATCGCCGGTTTGCCTCTCGAACACGTCATCGGATGGGCGGAATTTTGCGGTCTCAAGATAGCCGTGGATCCAGGAGTCTTCGTTCCTCGCCACCGCACAGAATTTCTCGTTCGCCAAGCCGCAGCCCTCGCACAGTCAGGAGCCGTAGTGGTCGACCTGTGCTGCGGCTCGGGAGCGGTGGGCACAGCACTAGCTGCCGTCTTAGAACGGATCGAGTTGTACGCCACCGACATCGCCCCAGCCGCAGTACGGTGTGCCCGCCGCAACATCACTCCCGCTAGTGGTCACGTATATGAAGGTGACCTCTACGAGCCGCTGCCCGCCTTTCTGCAAGGCCGCGTCGACATCTTGGTCGCCAACGCACCTTACGTCCCCACCGAGGCGATCAGGTTGCTGCCTCCAGAGGCCCGAATTCACGAATCGTTGGTGGCGCTCGACGGGGGCGCAGATGGGCTTAACGTCCAGCGCCGGGTGGCGGCTGCAGCGCCAATCTGGCTGGCACCGGGCGGCCATCTTCTGGTCGAGACTAGCCAGCGGCAGGCGTCGCAGACAGCCCAAATTTTCGTTAGCAATGGGCTGATCCCGCAGGTGGCCAGATTAGATGAACTGGACGCCACAGTCGTAATAGGAACCAGGCCCGGCCTGTCCGCAAACGAAAGGTGAACCCTGCTTGGCAGAGCAGCCAGTAGTAAATAAAAACCCAGTCTAACACTTTATTTTGGTGTTTTGACTGGGTTTTTGTTTATTAATTCTCCGAACAATTTGTTCGATTGTGAATGAATTGTGTTCATTACTCTCATTTTTCGGGTGGGCAATACCTTTTATACTACATATAAAGGTGTTATTGAAATGAAAGGCGGTTATCCCGATGAAGCCCGAAACTAGATTGGCTCCCCAAAAGCTTTCTTCACGCAAAATAACAACGGCATTCACCCTGAAAGGACGCTGGGAATCGCCCATAGCTGGGTATCTTTTTATTTCCCCGTGGTTACTTGGATTTCTGCTGTTAACCTTATGGCCGATGGTTCAATCGATGTATTACTCTTTCACGAAATATACGTTGTTAGATGCGCCAGAGTGGATTGGCCTAAGAAACTATGAGCGTATTTTTGCAGACGATGAAATGTTTCGTCAATCATTGAAAATAACGATTCTTTTCGTCGTTTTATCCGTGCCAATCAAACTCTTCAGCGCCTTAATGGTTGCGATGGTGCTTAACAAGAAAATAAAAGGGATTTCTGTTTATCGAACGTTCATCTACTTGCCTTCATTAATAGGGAGCAGCATTGCTGTAGCTATACTTTGGCAAAATATTTTCGGTATTAACGGTTTTATCAATCGATTTTTAAGTTATTTCGGTATTGAGGGAATTAGTTGGATTAGCAATCCCAATACGGCATTAGGCACCTTAATTATTCTGGTTGCTTGGCAGTTTGGTTCTTCGATGGTTATTTTCCTAGCCGGATTAAAACAAATACCTGCCGAGTTATACGAGGCTTCTTCCGTGGATGGGGCATCTAAAGTCAGACAGTTTTTTAGTATTACATTACCTATGCTGTCGCCTGTTCTGTTGTTTAATCTCGTGCTGCAGACAATCGGTTCCTTTCAAATGTTTACCCAAGCCTTCATTATTACGAAAGGCGGACCTATTAACTCCACGTATATGTACGCGTTATACCTATATGATCGCGCTTTTTCTAGATATGAGATGGGTTATGCTTCCGCTCTGGCATGGATACTCCTAGTGGTGATTGCGATCGTAACAGCTTTAATTTTCGCCTCATCCCGTTACTGGGTATTCTATGAAACAGAAGGAGGGAGAAGAAAATGAGAAACCAGCTAATTGGCGCACGGACTTTTCGAACGCATTTCTTATTAGCACTGTTTAGTCTAGTCATGATATATCCCATGTTATGGTGGGTAGGAGCTGCCTTTAAATCGAACGCGGAGATGAGCTCGCCCAGTTTCTTTCCTACGGAGTGGTTATGGAGTAACTTCAGCCAAGGGTGGGTCGCCATTCCTAAGTTTACCTTTACTCATTTTTATCTGAATACCTTTGAACTGATTGCAGGAGTTCTTGTAACGTCTATCATTTCCTGCAGCTTGGTGGCTTTTGGTTTCGCTCGATTGGATTTTCCGCTGAAAAATTTCTGGTTTTCCATTCTGATGGTCACCCTGATGCTGCCAAGTCAAGTGACACTTGTTCCCCAGTACATCATGTTTAATACTTGGGGTTGGGTCAATACGTATCTGCCTTTCTATGTTCCACATGCCCTTGCAGGCGGTATCGGAGGACCTTTCTTCATCTTCCTTTTGGTGCAGTTTATTCGCGGGATTCCGCGGGAGCTGGATGAATCGGCCAAAATGGACGGCTGCAGCTGGTTCGGTATTTACCTACGCATTGTGCTGCCCTTAACGAAGCCCGCACTCGTAACGGTCGCCATTTATTGTTTCCTTTGGAATTGGGACGATTTCTTCGGACACTTGCTGTATATCAATTCGGTGAGCAAATACACCGTCGGTCTTGCCTTGAAGCTGTTCGTCGACAGCCAATCTGCGCTTCCGTGGGGACAATTACTTGCCATGTCGCTCGTTTCTATTATTCCATCACTGATTCTCTTTTTTATGGCGCAGCGCCATTTTGTCGATGGCATTGCTTCAGGTGCAGTGAAAGGATAGAATAATATAATAAGAAAAAGGTTGCGCTACCGCAGCCTTTTTTCCACTTTTATGGAAGTAAATGAGGAGGAGCTGCTGTGTTTAACCTATTCAAGCGTGTTCGAATCGGCCGCCTGTTCTTTGGAAGCTTCGCCGCATTCATTGCCGTGCTGCTGCTCATTTCCTCCTGGATCAGCTACAGCCTAACTTCACGCGAGTTAGCTGACAACACCGCTAATTATCAGCAGGATCTGTTAAATGAATTGAATAAGCGCTTGGTCACTCAGTTAAACTCTATTGAGCAGATGTCTAATGCAGCCTCTAGAAATATCGATATTATCGGGTATGATCCTCTGGAGACTGACTTATTTGAGCTAAAAAAGCGTAAGGAAGATTTGGCTAATCTACTTGCCAGCATTACCTACAGCACGACAATGGTGCAATCCATTTATTTATATATCGAACGCCCGTTTGTGACAGATGCTCAGGGGCCAATTCGCGTTTATGACTTAGAGAGGGTGAAGTATGAGGATTGGTTTTCGGACATTCAAAACAATGATTTTGCCTGGGTAAAAGAACGTACGATTCAAACCAATAAAGGCTCCCTATCGGTTACTAGCTTTGCAAGAAAGCTTTATAATAACTCAGGTATCTATTATGGCTTGCTCTTACTCAATGTGAAATCATCCGAAATCCAGAATTTGATTCGAGGTGAAACGGAGGGAAGAAGCAGACTGTTAGTTGACGATGGCGGCAGAACAATTGCTGCTATCGGTGATCCCAACTTACAAGAGAGTGAGCTGGAGAAGATTAGGTTGCTTAAGGAGAAGTCCGGAAGTGTTCATTTAAAAGCCAAAGAACAAATTGAATCCTTACTCGTTTGGAGTAAATCCCCCTCGAACTGGACATTAGTTGAGGTGACACCGTGGAAGAGCATTGTCCATGGCAGTATTCGATTAGCGCTAATTCTCTTAACTGTTGGCTTATCCGCCATATTTATCGCTTCCTTTTTCACTTTCTTTTTATCCAGACAATTCACCAATCCCATTCGACTTTTGGTTGCTTTTATGAATAAGCTTCCTGATCGGGGACTTGTTTCGGACTTGCCTACAGA
Organism: Paenibacillus phytorum; assembly: GCF_013141715.1. Taxonomy (GTDB): domain Bacteria; phylum Bacillota; class Bacilli; order Paenibacillales; family NBRC-103111; genus Paenibacillus_E; species Paenibacillus_E phytorum. The sequence continues at coordinate 34,763 of NZ_WHOA01000091.1, forward strand.
CTACACCAATGAGTTTGGGAATTTATTTAACGGCTATCGTAAACAAATGGAACGAATTGAGGAACTTTTAACATCTTTGAAGGCTCAGCACAAGCGCCAACGCGAAGCTGAAATTAAGGCGCTGCAGGCCATGATCAATCCCCATTTTCTGTACAACACTTTGGATCAACTAAACTGGTTAGCTATTGATTCCGGTCAAACCAAAATCAGCAAGATCCTCTCCTTAATGGGTAAAATGTTTCGCATCGGCCTATCCAATGGTGAGACATTGATTCCCATCGCAGATGAAATGACGCATGTCGAATGTTATTTGCAAATACAGCAAATTCGTTGGGGCGATCGCTTGGCATTCACCATCTCCGTCGATGAAACAGCCAAAGACCTCTTTATACCGAGACTTACCCTGCAGCCTTTTATCGAAAATGCGATCATCCACGGTTTTCACGGGCGAAAAAAAGGAGAAATCCGAGTAAATGTGCAGTTGCTAGGGCAAGACATCCAATTTCAAGTTTGGGATGATGGTGTTGGGCTGCGACCCGATTGGGATCAACCCAAAGCAAGAAAAACAGGCGGTTACGGATTGCGAAACGTGAAAGAACGAATTGAGGCTTATTTCGGGCCTCCTTATGGGGTCCATATTACAAGTACGGAAGGCAAGGGCACCGAAGTCACCATTCTATTGCCGCAAATCCAAAATAAAGAAGAAGTCGAGGAGAGGTATCATGTGGAAAATACTGATTATTGATGACGACTTTCAAGTGTTGGAAGGTATGAAGAAGGCGATTCCTTGGGAGTCCATTGACGCAGAATTAGTGGGTGAAGCCAGTGATGGCGCCGAAGGTTTAGAGATGGTCCGACAAACTCAGCCGGATATCGTGATTACGGATATTTACATGCCTGTGATGAACGGCCTGGAAATGATTGAGAAGCTCCGAGAGACTAACTTTCCCGGTGAATTGATCATCCTAAGCGGTTACGCTGACTTCCAGTATGCACGGCAGGCATTGCGGCTGCAGGTTAGTGATTATTTGTCCAAGCCCGTAACCATTGAAGAACTGGGCGCTGTGCTAGCCAAAGTCATTAAAGAACTGGAAACGAAAGAACTGAAAAAAATAGAGCAAGATGAAGTCAAAAGAAGGCTGATGATGTATGAGCCCTTTGTGCAGCAAGAATGGCTCAAGTCGGTCATTACTGGCACCTTTAATGAAACGATTGCCGCGGAGAGCATTCAGCTATCTGAACAAGCCTACTGGCTGCAAAGAAACCACCTCGTGATGGGTATAGAGCTGATGAGCACTGTTCGCACGGCTAACCTATCGCTAATCGATTGGAATTTATTTCGTTTTGCATTAGCCAATATTATTAGAGAAATCTTAGCTGAAGATTGGCCTGAGTCCGACTTCATTGAGCTTCACAGCCATCATGCCGCAATTATGTTTCATATTGAGCGTTCGAGTGTAATAGATGACGTTATGCGTAGGATTCAATTGATTGGCGAGCGTATCACGGACTGTGTCCTTACTTATCTGCGTCTAACGATCCGTCTAGGGCTAGGCCAGATGAAGGAATCATGGCAGGAGATTTCTGATTCCACCGAGGAAGCCTTTCTAGATTTATTACAGATGACCATCAACCCACCGCTTGCACGAGAACATCCATCTACGGTTCCATCAGAGAAGGAACTTGCTATTCGTCCAATTAAGTTTTATCAAGAGCTTGCGGAAGCGATTGTTTATTCCAAAGAAGAAACGGCTACACAGATTGTGGAAGCTTATATCAACCGTCTGCAAACCATGTCAACCATAACCCCGGCTTACTTGCAGTATTTATGTACAGAGCTTTGGACCATATTTGCTTACTCCTTATACAGCGTAGGTATTGTGCTTGATGAACTGTTTCCAGAAATGAAGCTGCAGCCTGAAATTAGTCAAATCCAAACACCAGAGCAATTGCAGCAATGGCTGCGAGGCAAAATTCATATCATTGCTACCAGCCGTCATTGGAACGAGAATTCCAAACATAAAGAAGCGGTTGATTTCATGATTCAATATGCGCATGATCACTATGCTGAAGAGATCAGCTTGGAGGATATGTCGAAGCAGCTTTACTTGTCTCGCAATTATTTGAATCAAATATTCAAGAAAGCGACCGGTGAAACCTTCACGAACTACGTCATACAAGTGAGGATGAAGAAGGCACAAGCCCTTCTAGCCGAAGGCAAATATTTGATTTATGAGATATCCGAAAAAGTTGGCTACAAAAACGTCCCTTATTTTAGCTCTATTTTCAAAAAATATAATGGCATTAGCCCGAGTGAAGTAAGTAAAAGTGGATTATAACCGGGAATGTACGTATTCGTCGCCAAATTGTGATCAATAGTGAAAGAAGTGTGTTCATTACTCTCCTTTTTCTTCTTTTCAGTTGTCCTATAATTAACTTGTAAAGATAATGAGGTAGTGAAAGGGGATTTTCAATGAAAGTGCAGATGAGAAAATGGAGCATGCTCTCGATGACTGCCATGATAGCGCTGTCCCTAAGTGCATGTGGTTCCGGAAATACACCAAGTACTACGGGGAGCAGCCCTGCTGCAACGCCGGCACCCGCGGCTACAACCTCCCAACCTGTTAAGCTTCGCATCGTATGGTGGGGTTCACAAGCGAGGCACGACGCTACATTAAAAGCATTAGATGCGTATACAAAGAAACATCCCAACGTGACCTTTGAGCCTGAATTTTCTGGGTTTGATGGCTACGCGGATAAGCTGGCTACCCAAGCTGCAGCTAAAAATGCTCCTGATATTATCCAAATGGATCCGGCATGGTTAGCCGAGTATGCAGGCAGAAACCAGCTGGCTGACTTATCCAAAGGCATTCGTACCGAAGATATCGATAAATCGCTCGTGGATTCAGGGAAATTTAAAGATAAGCTATATGCAATCGCTCTAGGCAATAATGCAACGGGCATGATCTACAATAAGAATGCCGTCGATAAACTAGGAATTACCCCTCCCAAAAACGGTTGGACATGGGATGAATACTTCCAATTTGGTAAAGATGCTAAAGCTAAGCTTGATAAAGACAAATATGTGCTGATGGATGCAACATCCGATTACACCACGTATTCTGCTTATCAAATTAGTCAGGGTAAAGGCTACCCGATCACCGAGGACGGCAAATTCAACTTCGATAAAGATACGTGGCTAACCTTTGTTAAGAAATATGCTGAGCTGCGAACAGCCGGAGTTATTCCTCCCGCAGAAATCGCTAGCACAGACAAAGAGTCTGACGCGAAACTCGATTTAATGAATAATGACAGCGTATTGATGAAACGTACCTTCGCTGCGTTATTCCCAGGCTACGAGGGTGTAAAACCAGGGGCTTACTCACTTGTTTCTCAGCCTAAAGGAACAAAGTCCAGTGGTTGGCTGAAGCCTTCTATGTTCTGGTCGGTAAGTGCTGATTCCAAGTATGCGGAAGAATCCAAGAAGTTCATCGACTGGTTCGTGAATGATAGCGAAGCTGCTGACATTCTATCAACTACAAGAGGTGTGCCGGTTTCCAAGAAAATGCTTGAATACCTAACACCTAAGTTAACTCCCGCAGATAAATTGCAAATTGAACTTATTAAAACGGTTGCTCCTGACGCTCAGCCTTTCAATGCTGGGGCTAAAGGATGGAGTAATTATACAGCTAAAGATTATAAGAGTATTGGTGAAAAAGTGATGTTCGGCAAAATAACGCCAGAAGCTGCTTATGAGGAGCTTGTGAAAAAGGCGAAGGATTATCAATAATAACGTGAATGGAGAGCCTCTTTAGAGGCTCTTTATTTTTGGTTTTGCTGCCTTTGGAACAGAACGCAAAAAAGAACGACCCTCAACGTAATGTTAAGAGGCCGTTCTTTGAGAATGCTATTTGTGCAAGCTAAGCTTACAGTTTTACAACGTTCTCAGCTTGTGGTCCGCGGTTGCCTTGAACTACGTTGAACTCAACGCGTTGGCCTTCGTCCAAAGATTTGAAACCTTCGCCAGTGATTGCGGAGAAATGTACGAATACATCGTTGCCGCCTTCAACTTCGATAAAGCCAAATCCTTTTTCTGCGTTAAACCATTTTACTGTTCCTACTGCCATGGGTAATACCTCCAAAGTTTTATTAACATGTCTTTTTTCTTGTTTCGAACAAAAAAATTACACATTGGAAAAGGTTTCATTAACTTAATGATAACCCTTTGCAATACGCAATTCAGGGTGAATCTTTAAGACTTAACATTACTTTACCACACAATATCGTGTAATGCAATTATCCCTAGAAGGGATTTCTTGCTAAAGATAAGAACTCTTCCCTGTCCTCTAATTTCAAGGCAATGGCTAGTGCTAATGCGACATCTTTCGACGGCTCGATTCGACCATTTTCGATGGAATTCAGGATGGAATAGCTGATTCCAGCCTTCTCGCCGAGCTTTCGGAGCGTTAAATTCTGCTGCTGTCTGAGCTCCTTTAATTTCGTGTGAAACGCCACTGTTGCGCCCTCCTCAGCCATTTTGGTTGCCTTGCTGTCTGCGAATTTCAGCTTTAATTTTGTCGAATGGGTCCTGCCAATGGGGGGGCTTGATGGTCTTGCCGGTCTCATTTTTATGAACTTGTCCATCGGGCCATACCTTGGACATATTTGCATGCTGAACAATATCAAAGATCGGTCCAGGCTCCACACCCATTTCAACCAACGTACCAAGGACAAAATATAACTCATCAATCATCGCATCCACTTCGTCTTCCAGTGTGGCTGCTTCTTTGAACTCCTGAAGTTCTTCTTCCATCCAAGCTAGACGAGCCGCTTTGCGGCTTTCGGAAAGGCGCTGTGGGGATGTGCCTACTGGATGCTCAAACGTTTCATGAAACTTTTTAACATCATCAAATGCTTTTTTTAAGGTCATTTCGTTTCTTCTGCTCCCTTGCAAACGGTTTTCTTTTATATACCATTTAAAAGTGCCCTCGGTCAACAAAAAGCCCTAACTCGATTGATCCTATCGATGGTGATGCTTCACCATGAAAGGAGATCGAGTTAGGGCTTGAGGAGGTAGATTGAGGCTAATCGCGGTTTCGGTGCTTATTGCTGCGGGAGCGCTCAGATAAGCGCGGAAAACGCGCTTATCTCCGCGAGAGTGGTTCAATAAGCACGATTTCTGTGCTTATTGGACTGCTACGCGTTCGCGAACGGCAAGCAGCTAAAGCGCAATTTTCGCACTTTAGCTGCTTGTCCAATTTTACAAATGACGGCCAGTAATAAATCTGTCTTTCCAGTAACCCGTATTTAGATCGCGGATAACTACACCGGAGCTGGTTGTGTTGCTAATAAACTTACCATTTCCTAAATAGATGCCAACGTGATTAATACGGCCTGGTTTGCTAACACTAAAGAAAACAAGATCGCCTTTTCTTAACTGCGATTTATACTTAACACGAGTTCCTAACTTCGCTTGCGCGCTTGATCCCCAAGGGATCGTGACGCCATTCTTTTTAAACACCATTTGCGTAAAAGCAGAGCAGTCTAAGATTAAACGATTCGTATCTCTTACGCCAAATCCGTAGCGAACTTTACCTATATAGTATTTTGCAGTACGTATGATACCGTCAGCTTTGCTGGCGCTTGTCGCGCTTGCACTGTAGGTTGTGGCAGCCGCAGCGTCTGTTGCTGCATGAGCAGACTGTGTATTAAGGAACATCGTTCCTGAAGTTAACAAGGAAAGGCTTAGGCTTATCCCCACTAACGATTTGCTAAGGCGGTTGTTTTTCACTAATAGCATGATTGGACTTCCTCCTTCATGGATCGTGGTGTGATGGGCTTGTTTGCCCTGATAACACCTTACCACACCACGATCACCCAGTATTTACCTGAAAAGGGAGAAAGACAAGCCACGCCTAGCATTATCCGCCATTCTTAGAATTCCATGAGAATTTGATGAGAATCATTCCCTTGACACATATTTATCCGATTTATCACCTGCGTTCTCCTGGCGATATTCCGACGGGGTTACGCCGTACTTTTTGCGGAAAACTTGCGAGAAATGGCGCATGTCATGGTACCCAATACGTTCAGCCACATCAGCGAGCTTGAGCTTGGGATTCATCAGAAACTGCTTAGCCTGCTCCAATCGCAGGTGAATTACGTACTCCTTGAAGCCTTGCCCCGTCTTCTGCTTAAAAAGCTGGCTGAAGTAGACAGAGTTTAGGTAAACGATCGAAGCGACCTTCTCTAGCGATAGATCGGCATGGTAGTGCGTGCGTATATATTGCAGGGCAACTTCTATGGAGCGATCGCTACCGCTGGCATGGTGCTCATAGACTTGCGTCGTAGAGGCTTGCCTCATGCGCTGTACTTCCGCTGGCACTGCCTGAAAGCAGTCGATCAGCTCGGAGCTCATCATCTGGAAGGGCACCTTCAGATACTTCACGAGATGGCTGCGCAGCTCATCCACCAGCAGGGTAAGGCTGCCGCCTTCCGGCAGCGTGACTAGTCCTAGCAGGCTCTTACTGTCGTGCACTGTCACGAAGCCCTTGCCGTAGCGCTCGATAAGCTCGAGCAGGACGTTCTCGATAATGAAATTTTCGAGGAAGACTGGCTTATCGGTCTCCATTTTAACCATGATAAGATGAAAATAAGGGTGCTGCTCCATGAAGGGTCCCATATCGATGCGGCCCGTGTCCAAACCTTGCGCAAAGCGCTGGAAGACGGCTTCCTGCAAGTATTTTCGGTTCGCTTTCAGCAGTTCAGCCTCTTCGATCAGCTCCGTATCACGCGTAACTTCTTCGCTAAGCTTGCTGATCATTTCGATCAAAACCTCTTTGCCGATCGGCTTAAGCAAATAGTCCTTCGCCCCTAGCCGCACTGCCTCCTGTGCATAGGCAAACTCCGAATAGGCCGAGATAACAACCCATTTCACATGGGGGTGGCGGCTCCGAGACATATTCATAAGCTCTAGGCCGGTCATGCCCGGCATCAGAATGTCCGTGAGAACGATGTGAATCGGATGGCTCCGCAGCAGCGTGATGGCTTGCTCCGCATTCGCAGCCAGATGAACCCGATGCTCGGGGAAACGGTTCTGCAGCGTACGCTGAATGCCCTCTCGTATGACTGTTTCATCATCTACGATGAGAATGTCCATGGTTTACATTCCTTTCCGAGGAAGCGGCATCGCGATGATGACCGTTGTTCCTTCCCCTTGTTTACTATGAATACGGAGCCCGTAGGCATCTCCGAACATTAACGTTATGCGGCGGTGAACATTGGTGAGTCCAATGCCCCGCCTTGTTTTCACAGAAGGACTTGCCGCTTGGATGGAGCTTGGCGCTATAGACTGCTCCATTTTCATCGAGGCCACCCTACCATTTCCCTCCGTTGTGTCCGCGCGCAGCAGCTCCTGCATTTCCTCTAGGGTACTCTCCGGGATGCCGACCCCGTTATCCTTAACAACGATATGAAGCTCTTGCTCATGAACCTCCGTAAATACACGGAGATTACCCGGCTCACGGGAAGGCTCCAGCCCATATTTAACAGCGTTCTCGATGATCGGCTGCAAGGTCATTTTCGGGAGGATGACATCCAAATAATCGAGATCAATTTGTATGTCTGTGCTAACTCTACCCTCTAAACGGCTTTCAATAATCGTGATGTAATGCCGCATTTGATCCAGCTCCTGCCGCAGAGTCGTCTTAGACGCTTCCTGCCAGTCACTGCTGTATCGAAACATGTGGGACAGGGCTAAGATCACCTTGCCCAATCGATCGTTCTCCCGCTCATCCAGCATCCAATAAATCATATCCAGTGTGTTATAGAGGAAATGAGGGTTAACCTGCGATTGAAGCGCCTGCAGCTCCGCATTCTTCTCACTCATGGAAGAGAGTGTAATGCGCTCGATAAGCTCATCCATCCGATTCACCATTCGGTTAAACGATGAAACCAACGAATTGATTTCTTCAAACGACTTCACCGTCACCGAGCCTTTGAAGTTCCCCATCTCCACTTGCTTCATCTCGCGAATCAGCAGCTTGAGCGGTGAAGCGATGTTGCGGGAAATGATGCTTGCCAAAGCGGTCGACAAAATAACGAGTACAACAATAACCACGTACAAATACTCTCTGGTTTTCACGACCTCAGCGTTAATATCCCCTTTGGGGGTTAAGCCGAATACCGTCCAATCCGACATCTTCGCCTTCGCGGCGACGATAAGTTGATCTGTCCGATCATCAACGATGATCTCATTTGTTTGAGGACGTGGAAGCCCGCTGAAGGAAGGCGGAATGACCTTCTCTTCCGCGGTAGAAGCGATCATCCGATTCTCGCGATCAACAATATACACGAGGCTGTTCGGGCTAATGGTCACATTCGAAAGTGCAGCAAGAATCGGCTGCGGATTCGTCTCGATGAGCATGACACCGATCGCGCGATGGTCCGTTAAATCGTACAGCTTACGCCCGAATACGAACAACGGATCCTTCTGGAACCGATTGATCACAGAGCCTTGGAATAACCCGAGCCAGACCATTTCTCCGGATGAGTCTTGCAGCTTCTGATACCACTCCGAGGACGAATAACTCGTATCGATGACACTATCGAACCCTCGCTCGTAGTTATAGTTTTTGCCCGCATTCGTGATGACATGAATCCCGACAATATCATCGCGCGAATAATAAATAGCGCCCAGAATATTCGTAATGGTTCGCTCATTAATAATGCTAACCGCTTGATCCTTATTCGTATCCCGATCTTGGATAAGTCTCAGCATTTCATAATTGCTGTTCAGGGATTTCGTAATACTGTCATAGCCTTGCAGCAGCAAATCAAATAAACCTACCGTTTGAGAAATATTTTTCTCCGCCAAATCACTAATTTTACTATGGATGATATCCGTCGTCTTCTTATAATAGAGCACGCTTCCCAGAAGCACGAGAACTAGCATACAGGAGATAAATAGCAGAAATAGCCGATTATGAATGGAGTGTAGCCCTCGTGTCACTTCGTTGTCGGTCCCCTTTCGTCATACGCTACTTCCTATTTTATCATAGGCATCCATAGAAACAGCAAAAAGAGAGGGGTGAAATTAACCCTTCACCGCTCCCGCTACCATACCTTTTGTAATTTTATCTGCTAACAAGAAATAGATGAGAATGACCGGCAGCGCGCCCAGTACTAAGAAGGCACCGATTGCTCCATAATTGACCGAATATTGACTAACGAAGCTGTTCACCCCGAAAGGCAGCGTCTTCAGCCGCTCGGACGAAATGAAAGTCGCCGCGAGAATGTATTCGTTCCAAATACTAATGAAAGTTAAAATACAGACTGTCATCATTGGAGGAATGGATATCGGTAAAATGATACTGCGGAAGATCCGGAAAACCCCCGCGCCATCCATGACGGCGGATTCCTCAATCTCACTCGGAATGGATTTCATAAATCCACTGAGGATAAAGACCGCAATCGGCGTCTGGAACGCAATATAAGGAAGAATGATCGAAATATGCGTGTTCAGTGCGTGTAGATTTTTGAAAATAATCATGAGCGGCAATAACGTTGCCTGCAGCGGTACCATCATCCCGATAAGGAAAATGACCATCACGACTTGACCATATTTCCAACGGAATCGGGCGATTGCGAACGAGGTAAGGGAACTGAGCAGCAGGACGCTCACCATCGTAACCGAAGTGACGAATAGGCTGTTTTTCAAATATTGAAAATAGTGTCCCGCCTTGATCGCATCCGTGAAATTCTTCCATTGAAGCGTATGAGGGAGAGCGAAAAATTGGCCCGACAGGATTTCTTCATTGCTTTTTAATGAGTAAATAGCCAGCCAAAGCAGCGGATATACTTGCGTAACCACGAGTAGGGAAAGAAAGGCGATCACGATGATTTTGACGATAGAGAAGCGTTTGCGTCTCCGAATGGTTGCAGGCTTAGCCGAAGCTATTTCCCTTGCGGTCTGCATGGTAACACTCCCCTCCTTCATGAAAATCTTCTCTCTAATCGGTTGAATATTGTGTTAATAATGACCGTTGCGATCAAACACATGCCGACCAAGAAAGCCGCAATCGCGCTTCCATACCCATATTTCATGGAGAGGAAGGACATGTTGTACATATGCGTGGAAATCACGTCTGTCGCGTGTGCCGGTCCCCCTGCGGTCATGACCATGACCATGTCGAACGCTTGCAGCGAACCGATAAAGGCGAGGACGATCGATATTTTAAAAATCGGAATATTCATAGGGAAAGTAATATGCCAGTCGGCTTTAAGCCCCTCGGCTCCGTCAATCCGGGCTGCCTCATAAATATCAGCAGGGATATTCTGAATACCGGTAAACTGGATCAGCGTATGGTAACCCAAGTACTGCCATAGGGCTACAAAATAGAGAGAATACATCGCAATCTTAGGATCTGTCAGCCACGATCTCGTCCAACCATGTAAATTCAACATATCAAGCACTTGATTGAGCATGCCCCCCATCGCGGCGGGGTTATAAATGGTTTTCCACAATTGACCGATGATGACGACGGATAAAATAACAGGTAAAAAGTAACTCGAAACGAGAAAATTCGGTTTTTTGATAAATCGGTTCAGGAGAATAGCTACACCTAAAGCGACCGGAATTTCTGCCATGGAAAACACAGCAAACATTAATGTACGGCGAACAGACGGCCAGAACACAGGGTCTGCGAAAAGCAATGTTTGAAAATTTTTGAGACCAACGAACGTCGACTCGCCAATTCCGTTCCAATCCAGCAGTCCACTGTAAAGAGACACGAGAATCGGGACGAAAACGAGACTAACATAGATCAGCAAACACGGTAATACAAACATGGCAATTGTCCACTTGGAGACTCTTAACACATTCACTTGGCTCGCCTCCTTCCTGGCATATACCAATCGGAATTTACCTTCAGCCCATTGCGGCGCTCAAGATAAATTCCGATTCGGCTGCTAATTCATCTTATTTTTTATTCGTTTCGTAAGCGGTTTGGTGTTCTTTGCCAACTTCAGCAGGATCTTTCTTCTGTACGAAAAGGTTTTGGATGCTTGTTAAGTGGCCTTGCGCTGTTCCTGGGTTCATCGTATTGTCGAACGCAAGATCGCCGCCTTTTACTTGTTTGAACAAGCCAAGCACTTCCATCGCCATATCGGAGTAACCAGCGGCTTTGAAGTCGCCATCAACTTTTTGTGCGATACCTACAGCGCCTTTTACAGCGAAAGCTTCTTTAGGGAAGTTCAGCATGAAGTAGTTCAAGAAATCTTTGGTTTCTTTCAAATGTTTGCTGTTTGCAGAAATGGCGAACGCGCTTCCTGGAGCAAGCATGAACTCGTCTGGGTTCCCTTTACCTTTAACCGTTGGGAATTTGAACACGCCAACTTTACCATTAACGGAAGATGTTTCGATTCCACCTGTTGCCCAGCTGCCCATGAAGTACATGGCGGCTTTGCCGGTCTTGAACAAGTTTTCGCCTGCGTTGTAGTCAAAAGAGGTTGCGCCCTCTTGGAATGCGCCAGCTTGAACCAGGTCTTGGAAGCTGCTTACTGCTTCTGTGAATGCCGGATCAGCAAAAGTCTTTTTGCCATCAACAACAGATTGTAGGAAGCCAGGACCGCCATTGGTGCGAAGCAGTACGTTCATGAACAAAAAGGAACCTGTCCAGGAATCTTTTTCACCGATCGCCATTGGCTGAATACCTTTACCTTTGAGTGTTTTTACCGTTGCAACCATTTCTTCGAAAGTCTTCGGCACTTCAACGCCAGCTTGCTTGAATAGATCTTTATTGTAATAAACGACAGCAATGTTATTACCGTCAGGCAGTGCGTAGATATTGTTGTTGAACGTGTACCAGTTCAGAATGCCTTCTTGGAACGTCCCTTTTAATCCGTTTTGATCCACCATGTCGTTCAGTGGCGCGAACAGGCCAGCATCGACGAAAGGTTTCATTTGCGCTGCCGGATTCACGATCGTAATGTCGGGAACCTCTTTGGAAGCGGCTTGTGTTTTGAGCTTCAGCTTTTGTTGATCTGTGTTCAGGGAGTCAAGCTCGATCTTGATGGTCGGATTTTTCGTTTGGTAATCGTTAACGATTTTTTTCAACATGCCGTTCTTTGGATCGGTTGGATCCGGATATATATTCTGGAACGTGATCGTAATGTTCTCCTGCTTTTTAGCTTGTGCTGTCGCCGTCGGTGCCGCGCTTGTGTTCGCATCTGTTGTGCTGCCATTCGTGCTTCCACCTGAACCGCATGCCGTTAAGCTGATTGCCATCAAGCTAGCTGCAACAACGCTTAGTGCTTTATATTTAGTTACCAATGTGAATCCCCCTCGTTTGGTTGGTTGTTCTTGATGTCCTTATTATCGCTCGAAATTGGTAACCCTTACAATGTGGGAACTATAGGTATGATGTTTGATTTTTATAGGTTTATGTTGGGAATGGGGGTGAATGACTGATGGGAGTGATTGGTGGGAGTAATAGAGCGAAGTGACGGGGCGAAGTGACAAGTTGGAGTGTAGATGGGAATGACTGGTTGGAGTGACTGGTGGAAGCGATTGGTGAGAGTGAGCAGATGGGAGTGACTGGCGGGAACCGACAGGTGGGAGTGACGGAGTGGAATCGAAAGGCAGGAATGACTGGTTGATAGCGACTGGCGGGAGCGACCCAAGTTGTATTTTGTACAACAATAATGAGGATAAATGGCGTTTTTGAGGCGAATGTTGCAGAAAATACAACAGTTTCGCTTAAAAGAGTCCAATTTAGGGTGAAATGCGGCCAAGTTGTTGTATGAAGTACAACATTTCTAGTAAAAAGAGATAATACCCAGGAAAATGTTGTACGCTGTACAACTTGCAGTCGTCAGCCTCTACTGTTAGCTCCTTTATTTCGATAAAATGATCTAATTCATCTAATACCAAAGCATTCAGTTGCTATTTCGAACCCTCGATTAATTCATTCGGCATCCTAAACCAAATAGACACTTATTCACACTCCTAGAACCTATAAGCTACCCATACAATAACAATCAGTTTTCTATATAAAAAAAAAACAGCTTCCTATACAGCAAAAAAAATCAACCTCTCTCGCTAGTTTAGCGAATATGAGATCGATCTTTAAAGATAAATTATGAGTGCAGCTTGTAAAAACTAGTAGGCCTTCGGAACCTCGACTCTATGTGTTACACCGTCTTCGGTGAAATAAATATGTGTGTCGAAGCCTTGATCATCCATGAAATAGGACACGTATTTCGGCTCGCCGTGCTTGATCGGCACAAGGAGTGTTGCAATGCGGTGGCTGCGCGCCGGCTTGGTCGTTGCCTTCAGATGCCAATGCAGCGGCAATCCCTCAATTTCAGACGGATCCACATCCGTAAAGCCTTGATGCTGCGTCAGCTCCAGCTCACCGGATGAGCAATAGACGAAACGGCCGTCCATATCTGCCTTGCGGCCTTGGACTTTGAAAGTCTGTCCGTTCAGCTTCATTTCATACAGCGTCTGGAACAGCCAGTCAATAGAGCCTGTCTGCGACAGGTCGATATGGTCGACGACGACAACATACGTGCCGAAGAAGTAGAGTTCGCGTACGTAACGCTCCAAATAAGGAACGTACTCCTTGTATGCTGCGGTTGCGTTGCTACGGGAATAACCGTAGCCTTTGCCCTGCTCGGCAACTTCGACGAACCCATTAGCCGCCATGTTCAGCACTTTATTCTTCTCGGCATATTGACCCAAACCGTCAATCAAAATATTGTTCGTCGAGCGCGTCTGTCTACGCCAGTTCATATGCATTGTGCTGCTGAATGCCACGTAATAGCCGCTTTCAATGGCAAGCGGTTCCCCGTAAGCATGCAGCAGGAAGCCGTTCTGGTCGCCATGACTATGGCTGACGGAGCCGTATTTGCTGCTCTTCGTCAGCAGCATGATATGGCGCTCCGGATCGGCCATTTGCGAGTGAAACGCCACCCAGCCGATGTCGCGGAACCATTTGACCGGCTCGATATTCGCATCGGTTGGAGCGATAGCTTCCACTTGCGGATAATCATGACGGTAGACCATTTCGTCGAAGCGGAAATCCCACCAACCATAGTTGTAAAATTTCATTTCCGAATCGGTATCCGTTTCACGGACCCGCTCAAAATACCACTGGTACAGACCATTACCGGTCACACCGGCGAACTGACGGATGTTAAAGCCAGTCTTCAAGCTAACCGGATCACCAAGGGTCGATTGGTCACCGAAGCTTGCGCGAAGAGTATCCGGGCTGAATGCGTAGAGCGGGAAATCGCCTGTTTTCGTGAAAAACGGTCTTTTATAGAAGTTAATGCCTGTATATTTTTTCAGCAAATTCATCGCTTCCGTGACAAAAGCCATGCCGGTCGTCCAATACATCGGACCTTCCGCCCAGCCTCCATCCGGTCCGCCCCAAGGCGAATATAAGCACGCATAGTATTCAAGGGTATAATCGAGCCATTCGCGAACTTCCGGCTCCTCATTCAAGAGCGCGATGCAGCACGGGACCAATACACTGGATAACGAACGCACCGCATGACTATCGAACGGCACATGATGAATCTTGGAATGCTCGATAACATGCTGGGCGATTTGACGCGTACGGGCGAGCAGAACTTGCCGCACCTGCTTACGCTCATCCTCTGTTAACCGAGCATAAAGCCAGTCATAGCCCCAGGCGATAGCTCCAGCCATACGGAAGGAGGCTTCGTCGTTATAGTCACGGCTTGTTGTACCGTTCACGTCCCAGCTGCACAGATGGAGCAGCCACGTTTTCGCGCGATTAAGCAGTGTTTCGTCATTCAGAATCGTACCCGCCACCACGAGATGACGAACCGCATAGAGCGCTTCTTGGGTATCCATGTACATTTGTCGCCATAGCTTAGCTACGCGCTTATTGCCCGGATATGGCAGCGGCTCTGCAATCAGCTCACGCTCAATCCAAGGTTTAACGGATTTCTCGTAAAAGATATCAAACCCGCAATAAGCCAGATCTGTTGCTAGCCTACTGCGGAAGTCGTCAAGCTCAGAGGATTGCAGCCACAATCTAGGGTGCTGGGAAGATGCTTCCGCATATCGGCGTTCTCTGCTAGGCAGTGGCGTCTCCGGTAAATCGGCTGACACCTCGAAGCGTCGAACGAGGCTCCAGACGGTTTGGGAACCATCTTCCTGAAGAAGTGCGTACCGCCAGAAATATGTACCTGGGGTTAGCGCATCATCCGGTGTATATAAGTTATATGGAATAGGCTTTATCGTTTGTGTGTCAGCCTGAGAGAAGGCCTCAGAATGCGAGATTTGCAGTACATAGCGATCATGCTCCAATTGTGCAGGAATCCAAGTGAAACGAGGTGGGTTTTCCAGCAGTACGGTCAACTCATTCGGTTCGTATTGTACAGTTAAAACGCCGCTCTGCGGTTCGTATAATGGCGACAATGAAGTCATATCCATTCTCCTCCCGGGTGGGTTCTCTATTGGAAATTGTCTTATATAAAAAGCAAGCCTTTATCTGCTGTTAATTGAATGCGTTGTGAGCTGTTTGTTTGTCCCGGAACAGTAATGGAAATTTCCTGTGCGGAAATGCGATTGAGTTCAGCACGGCTGCCTGCACGATACACATGAATAAAGTCAGCCTTGCGGTCATTGCGACGGTGAAGCATCGCTGTAAGCGACTGACTCGGATCAACGGAGTCGCCCGGTGTCCGTACAGCGAGAAGCTCATCGCCCGGCTGCACAAGCGCCGTATGGTACACGGTCGCGGCGGAGCCGTTAGGATCAGAGCCAAGGTCAAAAGATACATGTAATTGAGCCGAACCACTTGCGTCGACGGAATCTCTTGGCACGAACTGGCCGATGATCGGCAGATCTTGCTCAGAGACCTTGGTGGCATCGGAAGCAGCATCCTTCTGTTCAATGCGAAGTTTGTAAACTTCATCGCGATTGCGCAACTGCTCTGCATGCGTTTGAACAGCAGGATGCATCCACCACTCGATGCTCTTCGGCTCTTCGCCTGCGAGCTCGACTTGGAACCAATCGAGCAGCCACTCGCCCGTAAGCAGTAAATGGCGATTCAACGTGCACCCTTCGTAGGCTTCTGTTGATTGAAGCCAAACGTACACGGTCGAATCGTTGGCCTCATAGCGGACGAAGCGCCCTTCATGCGGCGCTTGGGACCGGCCATCCAGCGACACGGTATTGTGGCTGGCGGTTTCGGCAAACCACGATTTCCGCATGGGCGAGCCGTAAGGCACCATCCCGAAATCGGGCGTCAGGGTTTGGTCCGTGTGCATCAAGGTCAGATGCAGCTTGTCGTAATGGCCGTGGGACCCGCCGTGCTCGCCGAAATCGGCGAGGAACGACAGCGGGTTCCCTGCTGCGCGGCCGATGACGAAGCCGGCGTCCGGCCAGAGCCGCGACCCACGCGGCTCTAGGGTAGGCGCGCGGTCAGCGGCCTCGCCAGCGCCGTAGAGCAGCGCCTCGAGCTGCTCGCCGCCGGCAGCGCCTAGCTGCCGGTACGCTTCGCGCAGGACCGGCGCGAGCCCGGCGATGCCGTAGATCGCGAGCCCCTGCTCAGCGATCTCGGCGATCTCGCGGGCGTAAGGGTCCCGCGCCAGCGGCCCGTCATGCAGGGCGGGCAATGCGCCCTGGTCGTCGGCTAGATCGGCCAGCGCCTCGAGCATGCCGCGCATAGATTGACCATCTGCGCCTGTCACAGCGTAGAGATCAATGCCGAATCGCTGCGCCATCTCTGCAGAAATTAAGTACGCTCGGAGCACGAATACGTGGTAGTACGTGCTTCCTTCGAACTCCAGCTGATCGGCCTTCACGCCGATCGATAAGTGATGCTTGAAGCCACCTTGCCCTTCAATGAGAGCTTCCAGCGCCGTTTGCTCTCCGCGAGCAGCGTATACACAAGATAATGACGCGTTCAGCCAAGCGGTGTAGTTGTTCTCCGCATTGTTCCGCTCATGTATCAGGATGTGCCGGTATTCTTCCATACTACCAGCGAGCAAACCCAGGAAGGCGTCAATTGTCACCTGCTCCTTCGCCTCGAAAACAACACCCTCATCGCGCAATAACAAGTAAGCGCGAATCAAAGTCGTGGACCAGATCGCTTCAGTCAGCGCCTGGTGAAAAGCCCGCCCCTTCAGCATCCAGCTCTGAGCTTCCGGATGCACGGGGTAGAGCGGAAACTGCTCTGCGTACTCTACGAGCAGCCTTTTGCTAATCTGCGCGTACGACTTTTCACCCAGCGCTGCATAAACGGCCGCTGACTGCAAAGCCACCCGCGCAAGTGATTGGTGCTTGAACACGAGCCAAGCACCTCGGTAAGCTTCGCCCTCAATTATGCAGCCGTGCGGACATAGAAATTCGGACGCATCCACCTGCACCGAATCGAACATCAGTTCGGTGTGATGGTGTGGACAGACATACTGGTGCCACCAACCCCCAGGTTCCTTAGGAATGAAAAGGCTGCCTGCTTGCAGCAGCCCATCAATTTCCTCTTTCAATATGTGTGCTGTACGGCCTGCCCAAGTCAGTTTTTCCAGCTTTTCGCCTAGCCTCAGCGCGGTACTCATCGCATCATCATCCCGCCGTTGATTTCGATCGTTTCACCCGTTACGTAGGCAGCTAGTTCGGAAGCAAGGTAAAGCACGGCGCCTGCTACATCATCCGGTGTTCCTTCACGCTGCAGCGGAATGCCATTCACAGTTGCTTGGCGTGCGGTGTCCGTCGTGAATGTCGCGTGGAACATGGTATTTCCGATAAAGCCAGGGGAGACGTTATTGACAGTAATTCCACTTGCCGCTACTTCCTTGGCTAATCCCTTGGAGAATGTTTGTACAGCTGCTTTACTAGCTGCATATATGCTGGAACCAGGTCCGCCGCCGTTATGCGCAGCAACCGATGTCATATTCACGATACGGCCGTAGCCCTTCGCTTTCATGCCGGCAAGCACTCTTTTGGACATGAACACGGTACTCTTTAAATTTACATCCATAATTCGATTGTACATCTCTTCGAACATTTCAGAATTCGCCACACGCTGAACGAGATGGCCTGCATTGTTCACGAGAATATCAATCGTCCCACCCAAAGCTTGCTCAACTTCACTAACGAGTCTGTCGATTTGCTCCAAATTCGTCACATCCGCCTGTACCAATACGGCCTCGCCGCCTGCCGCTTGAATGGCTGCTACAACTTCCTGACCTTGTGCAACGTTATTCAAGCAGTTCACACCAACCTTTGCCCCATTGCTAGCCAGAGCTAGTGCAATTGCGCGTCCAATTCCCGCATTAGATCCTGTCACCAGTGCAATTTTCCCCGTCAAATCGATATTCATATAAATTCCTCCCATGTATGTGTGGTTTACCGCTTCTCCATGCTCCTAATTAAAACTAGCTATCCTTGATAAACTCACTCTGAATTAGGCAATTTAGCGAATCTGCAGAGTAATAAGGGTCTCTAGCAGCTTCTATTTTCCACTCTTCAGCTAATATTGCTCAGATTAGAGTCTTTAGAGACTGTTATTCGTTCGTTAATAAGTAATTTCAAGAAATTACAGAGAGATAAGAGTCTCTAGCAGCTTCTATTCTCCACACTTCAGCCAATATTGCTCAGATTAGAGTCTTTAGAGACTGCTATTCTCTACTTGGCACTGGAGTCCAATGGCTGTCCCTGAGTTCCGCTCAATCTCACCCACGCAACCGAGGCCTCACCGTCTCCGGCATTGTCATCGTCAGTCGGGTCCCTCGTCCCCACTCACTCTCAATAGACAGTCCGTAGGCCACGCCAAACACCATCTGGATCCGACGGTGGACGTTCATGAGTCCAATGCCGCCACCTTGTGACTCGCCTGTCTCTTCCGGCTCCGCCAAACGGTTTTCTTCCAGCTTCGTGCGCAGCTCGGCGAGCCTCCCCGGCTGGATGCCTGTGCCATTGTCCTCGATGAACACTTGGAACAATCCGCCTTCTTTGCGGGCATCGATGCGTATGAAATGATGTGGTTCCACACCATCTGGGAATGCATGCTGGAATATATTTTCGATGAGCGGCTGCAAAGTCAACCGAACCATCTTCTCCAACAGCAAGCTTGGCGGGATCGCGACATCTATTTCAAACTCTTTTCCAGTTCGGTGCTGCAAAACAATCATATAATTGCGTACATGATTCAGTTCATTCGCAACCGTAATTTCTTCCAAATTCGTCTGCACCGAGTAGCGGAGCATGAAAGCCATTGCTTCTACCATCTCTGTAATTTCACTGGAATCCTGAACTATTGCATAACAATTGATCGTTTCCAACGTGTTATATAAAAAATGCGGATTGATCTGCAGCTGCAAGGACTGAAATTCTGCCCGCTGCCGTTCAAGCTTCGTCTCACCTAGCTCAAGCTGGTTCTTCTGCTGCTCCAGCTCGGCCTCATACACCCGTTTGATCATATCGGAGAGACGCGTCACCATTAGATTGTAGCTGTGAATAAGTCCGCCGATCTCATCCGTTCGACCAATCTCGTCGATGTACTGCCAGTTTCCTTTTTCTGTTTCCCGCATGCTGTCTTTCAGCCCTCGTATGGGGGCAATAATAGACCTACCGAAACGGTATGCTAGCCATAATGCGATAGCCAATGTAACCAGACCAACGATGATGGTCGTCGTTCGAATCGTATCGGCTGGGCGGCGCAGTTCTTCAACTGGCATCGATGCGACAAGATTCCAATCTGAGTAACCGGATTTCCTCGATACAAACATACGTTCTTCCCCATTGTATTTATGGAGGAATGTCTGATTGCCACTCGCCAAAACGAGCGAAGCTAGTTCATCTTTTGGCTTACGCTGCCCCATGGAAGGCGGGTAAATATAGTTCCCGGTATCATCGACGATAAAGAAAAAGCCTTCTTTACCCAAGCTGACACGATCCCACGTTTTCGCCAATTCCGCTAGCTTGATTTCAATGGCAACAACCCCGCGATTCTCATCGCCATAAGAAGGTCCTCTGACTTTACGAGCCATCGTCACGACAGTTCCTTGATCAATTGGACGTATGCTCATATTCAGCAGCGCAATCTTTCCGTCACCCGCAATTTTCATAAGGTTATTGAATTGTTCTTGTACGAGCACGGGATCGAAGTTCAGCAGATTTTGGTTTTCATAAATGAAGGAACGCCCATGCTGGCCGACGACATAAATCATGTTCAACTGTTTGTACAAGGTGACAACGGACTGAACGGAAGATTCCGAAAATTTCTTGATTTTATCCGAATACACATAATACTCATACGCGTCATCTGGCTTAATTTCCATGAAAGCGCGCACATCGGAGTTGGACGAAAAGGCATTGCTAAGCAGCTCGTAAGCCTGCAAATAACTATCCGTCTGATAGTTTGCACTGTCGACCATTTGCTCCATATACTGCTTCACTTGGTCGTCTAACGCCCGTGATGATTGCCAATAGGATACAGCGCCTACGGACAAAAGTGACAGCACGATCACAATGAGAAAGTACGTATAAATTTGACCTGACAGCGTCTTTCTTTTCATGAACGGATACCCATTTGTTGTCGATATTCAGAAGGAAGGCAGCCCTCGTATTTCTTAAATGTTTTTGTAAAATGGGGATGATCGGCGTAACCGACCTCACCCGAGATATCGGTAATTCGCCACTGCGGCTGTTGGAGCAGCTTCTTCGCCTTCTCCATGCGTCTGCGCGTGCGGTACTGCACGAACGTTTCTGCCGTACTTTGCTTAAACAGTTGGCTGAAATAAGAAGGATTAAGCCCGATAAAGTCAGCCACCTCTTCTAAAGATACTTCCTCAGCGAGATGCGTCTCTATATAGTGCTTGGCTTCCTCAACAGGGTCCTTAAGCTTGCCTTTGCGTTTGATTCGAAGCTCATCCAGATACCCACTGATCGCGGTCGTGAATCGAAGCCACGCTTCCTCTTCGCTCACAGCACCGGTTAAATCAAGCTCACCCTGCATGAAATATACATCCCTCACATTTAACCTTTGGTGCAGGAGGGTGTGGATCTCTTGCAAAATATCGCTAACCCGGTTGAGCTTGAGCTTATTGGCCTTCAGCTCGGCCTGAATTTCCTCAACGACGCCGTTTAATTCCGCCTGCTGCAGCATCCACACGGCTTGCTCCATGCGACCGGCCCACTGCTCCAACTTCGTTACAGCAACGAAGGATTCGGAGCTTACTTTACTTTGGTTACGAATTAGCTTCTCTAACACATGCTGAAATCCCTTAATATTAACGGGCTTCAGTAAGTACTCTTTCACCCCATAAGACACGCATTTCTGCGCATATTCGAAATCACCATAGCCGGAAATGACCACAACTTGTATGTCCGCATCCATTTCTGCAACACGAGCACATAGTTCCAGCCCATCCATCTTAGGCATCCGAATATCGGTGAACAGGAAGTCAGGTCGTTCCTCTTGAATCCGCTGCAGCGCGACAACGCCATTCTCAGCCGTTCGCAGGCTTTCGATTGGGAGCTCCGATTGTTCAACGAGTTTTTGTAAGCCTTTGCGTATCATCGGTTCGTCATCGACAATGAGTATGCGGTACATGAGGAATGCTCCTTTCAAACCCTTATGAAATGCACGCTCCCCACGGGCTGGCGGGCACGTGAGGAGGCGGTCATGCTCAGCAGATGAGCTTATTTACGCGGCATCGACACGGTCGTACCGGAATCTTTACTATTGAATTTCTCTGTTGCTTCCTTGATTACTTCGTTACCGCCTTTGGATTTCCACTCTTCCAATACTTTCGGCCAATCGGAGATCGGCTCTTTGCCGTACACCATCTTCACCATGTGCTGGAGAATGACTGGAGGTGCTTGGTCGGAAAGCGGCGAAATATCAGGATTTTTCATTAAAGATTCAAGACGTGGCTCGAAGCTGATACCGTCGCGCCCTTCATTTTTTAACGTTGTATCATAGACATTCATTAATTTCTTACCTTCTTCTGTCAAGCTAAGTGTCCCTTTATTATAAGTCGTATCTTGGACAAGCCACAAGAAGGATTGACGGTAACGCTCTTCATCGACACCCGCTGTATCTGTTGGAGCTTTGTAGTCGATTTTGCCATCCACCGTTTTGTACGTGTCACCTTCAATACCGAATGTAAAGTATTTCTCTGCCTCATCCGACATCATCCAATCGAAGAACTGGATAATTTGCGCAGCATTTTTAGCATTTTTATTGATAAAGTAAGCACGCGGCGCAGGTCCGTATAAGTAGTGACCGCCTTTGCCATCTGGTCCTGTCGGGGATGCGATGATCTCGATATCGCCCGTTGGGACCGTTGTTTTCAGCTGTGTTTCCCATTGCAGCAATTCATTCGCGTTCATGGACCACATACCTGCTTTACCCGCAAGGATGGTGTTTTTGAACACTGTAGCGTTGATCGTTGCGAACTCTTTATTGATCAAGCCTTCATCAAACATCGTTTTGTACGTTTGCAGCGCTTTCGTCATATTCTCTGTGTCGAAGAATTTAGGCAGAACTTGATCGCCTGATTTCTCGAACATGGATAAGTAAGGAAATACGTCATAAGCACCGAAGAAGGAGTCTGCGTACTTGAAGTTTTCACGACCCATGTACGGGTTCTCAACGCCCATTTCTTTGAACTTGCGTAGTACTGCCATGTACTCGTCAACCGTTTTAGGAACTCCTAGGCCTGCTTTATCAAGCAAATCTTTGCGAACGAAGATAGAGCGACGGGACGGGTTGGACAAGTATTCCGGAATGGCGAAAATTTTACCTTGATAAGTTACGTTATCCCAAGCGTCTTTCGGCACTTTTTTCAGCAGATTCGGTCCATACTTCTTCAGCAATTCATCAAGAGGCGTGAACACACCCGCTTTTACGGAACCAGCCATTTCTTTACCATTCACACCACCACTGCCCTGTACAACGTCAGGAATGTCATTGGTTGCAAACATCTGAATCATTTTCTGCTCATATTCTTTGTGAGGAACAAGTACGATATTCATATCGGAGTTCGTCATCTCTTCTAACTTTTTCACCCATTTGTCTTGATTAATATCAGGCGACTTCTCTACATGTCCGAATGCGAGTGTACGCAAGGAGATGGAGAATTTCGTTTTTTCAGCAGGCTTTGCGTTTGACGTGCCAGCCGCAGCGCTTGACGCCGGTTGTTCAGCGGGTTTAGAAGAGCAAGCAACCAGCAAACTGGCCATCATTACGGCTGCCATCGTGGTGGGAATCCATTTTTTCATTTCTACCCCTCTTTTCATTTCACTAAGATATGAACGCATTCACACCTTCATTGTAAAAGCGTTTACAAATTGCCGATATGGAATGTCTTTAGTTCGATTTGTCTTTTTTTTAGAATGCTGTAAAATTTGTTGATTTCATGCAGAACTATTTCCTTAAGATTTTACAGAACCCACCATCATTCCTTTGACAAAATGGCGCTGCAAGAACGGATAGATAAGAATAATGGGGATCGTCGCAATAATAATGGTCGCCATTTTGATGCCTTCCGGATCCATATGAGCAAGTCCGCTGAATTGGGAAGCGTTCGGATCAATACTGATATCCTCAGATACAATCAATTGACGGAGCTTTACCTGAAGTGGCCATAAGGCAGGCTTGTTAATGTAGTACAGCGCGCTTTGGTACGTATTCCAGTGACCCACCGCATAAAAGATCCCTAAAGAGGCCATCACCGGTTTGGACAAAGGCAGAATAATATTCCAGATCATGCGAAGCTCGGAGCAGCCGTCGATACGTCCGGAATCAATCAGCTCACTCGGAATTTGCAAGAAAAAGGACCGCATAATGAAAAAATTGAAGGCACTGATTGCACCTGGAAGCAATAAAGCCCAAAGCGAATTCGTCAGGTGTAAATTTTTCATCAAAATAAAGTTTGGAATCAGTGGAGCTGTAAAAACCATCGTAATGAGAACCATAATAACGACAACATTACGGCCAGCATACTCTGGTCGAGATACCGGATATGCAAGTGATGCCGTGGCGATGAGATTGATCAGTGTACCCACTACTGTAATATACACGGTCACTCCGAAGGAACGCCAGATTGCCGCATCGCTAAACACATATTGATAGTTGATTGATGTAAATTGAACAGGTAGGAATAGTACCTTCCCATTCACAATGGCTTCCGAAGAACTGAACGATTGGGCCAGCACGTTTAAGAACGGCAGGAGCATCGCTAGCGATAGAAGAGTCAGAAATAGCACATTAAAGATGTTAAAAACTTGCCAGCCGGCTGTCGGCTTGCGATTCATAAAGCGTTCACCTCCGTCTTAGTACAAGCTTTCACCCGTTGTTTTTTTGCTTAAAATATTGCCAGTAACAATAAAAATCACACCAACTAATGCTTTGAAAAGTCCGATTGCCGTCGTATAGCTAAACTGCTGACCTAACAACCCCGCGGTGTAGATATACGTGTCTAAAATTTCACCATTTTCCTTATTTAACGGGTTCAGGAACACGTAAACACGTTCGAAGCCAAAGTCCAAAAATTTACCGATATGAAGGAGGAACAAAATCATAATGGTTGGTAGAAGCGACGGGAGCGTAATTGAAATAGTTTGTCTCCAGCGGTTCGCGCCATCCACCTCAGAAGCTTCATATAGATCCGGATTAATTCCTGCCAGTGCGGCCAAATAAATGATCGTACCGTAGCCGGAATCACGCCAAATCCCCGATGAAATGAGCACTGTACGAATCCATGACTCTTCACCCATGAAATAAATCGGCTCGAAACCTAGCCAAGTGATGAGATGGTTCAAAGCCCCCGTTGAAGGAGAAAGAATACCAATCGCAATCCCGCTCACAATAACCCACGATAAGAAGTGAGGCATGTAAACAACGGTTTGAAGTAACCGCTTGTACACTACAACGCGCAGCTCATTAAGCAGCAAGGCGAGTATGATAGGCGCTGGAAAAGCCAGTACCAAATCGTAAATGCCGATCAGAATCGTATTCTTCAAAATCTTGAGGAAATCATAGTGGGCAAACATCCGAATGAAATGTTCGAACCCAACCCATTCACTTCCCGTGAAGCCATCAAAAATGTTGTAATCTTGAAAAGCAATGACTGAACCTAACAATGGTACATACTTGAAAATAATAAAATACAAAATCCCCGGCAGCGATATTAAATACAACGCCTTATACTTCCAGAACGTTCGCAGAAAGGATCTACCTTTACGTACCTGCGAGCGCTGATTCATCTTTTTTACGGCTTGTGCGTTGACCGCCATTCTTGGCCCCCCTCACTATTCTTCGCTGATGTTATACCTACATCGTACCCTGCTAAAGCGCTTGCAACAATGGATTGTCTTTTCACTCACTTGTGTTTTTTTTAGGTGGGGGAAGTGCCGCGTTGCGGCTTGTGCTGGACGTGTGGGAGGTGCATGGGTGAGCGAAGGAATGCGAAGGTGCGCGACATAGATATCGCACACCTTCTAATGTAAATCATGCAGCTAATTTCGCTTCAGCTACGCATTTCCTATGAATTAGCTGCGTTTCCTACATCAAATTTCCCAGAAATCATGAGTTTGAACGCTTTTGGGAGAAATTAGCTGCACATTTTGCATACAGAACCCTCCAACAGACATTCATCGCTTAATTTTGATGCACAAAATGCATGTAGTTCGGTTTTCGTGCTCAGTCAGGGCCTGCTTCCAAATATCCAAATTCCCTCCAACTCCCAACACGTCCAGCTCCCCTTTCATGCTTCTTGGCTCTTGAGTGAGTTCTTCTGCTCGTAAGAATGTTTTTCATCGCTAAAGTTGGGCTGTTGCTCAATAACTTCACTTTAACGATGAATTTCATCGTTATTGTCGAATCTACTCTGCCTTTAAGTATATATCTCTGCTCGTAAGCGTGTTTTTCATCACTAAAGTCGGGCTACTGCTCAACAAAATCACTTTAACGATGATTTTCATCGTTAAAGCCACCACATTCACAACACGACAAAAAAAACGCCACCCACAAATGTGGGGGCGCCCAATCAATCCATTCACTTCATGCTCACGCGGTTCTACTCTCCGTGGACACTTGCCTAGCCGCAGACTTGCGCTTCATCCGCAGTGCCTCAGGCATAGCGAGCAAAGCCGGCAGCAGCATCGGCAGCAAAATAAAGCAAAGTACAACGAGCCCAACGATCACGGCAACGGCTAGCTCAATCAGCAGAACTAGACCTGATGGAACCAACGTCGCGAAGGTACCGCCGAGGATGACCATAGCCGAGATCACCACGCCGCCGATGTGCTTAGCGGCCTGAACAATCGCCTTAGACGGCGATAATTCGCCCAGCTCTTTATATCGCATCATCAGGAAGATGCTGTAGTCGACACCGACTGCGATGATGATGATGAAGGAGAAGAACGGTACGAAAGACGAAACACCGTCTGCACCAATGATTTTATCTGTAACGATATTGGTAGCGGTCATGGCTACATAGTAGGAAATCACTAAGGACACGATGATATATACCGCTGGCCAGAAGGCGCGTATCACGAATAACAGGACAATAAATACGCCAATAATCACGATGATCGCCGTGCTGTTGAACGATTTCAGCTGTGCTTTGTTCGTGTCATAGGTCGTTGAACTTGGTCCCGCGGCACCGACTTTCGCTTTTTCCAGCACCGTGCCTTTCAAACTAGACGCTAACTCAGCGTTAATCCCCTCAATGGTGTCCATAGCCGCTGATGAGTATGGATCATCCTTCAGAATGACGATGAGTTTTGTACTCTTGCGGTCTTTGGACATGAAGCTGTCCAACGATTTTCCGAAATCCGCGCTCGTTAAAGCTTCTTTCGGAATGAAAAACGTTTTCGAGCTGTTCAGCTGCGTCAGGAACTGGCTCGTTTTGCCGAGCCCTTCGGACACATCGCCAAGTCCGTTGCCGCTTTGCCCGAGGCCGTCCTTCAGCTGGCTCATCCCGCCAGCCAAGCCCGACAAGCCCTCGTTCAGCTTCTGCTGCCCGTCCTTGACGCTGCCCAGCGCGTCATTCAGCTTCGCCATGTTCGCGGCGATCTCTTGGCTGCCCGCGCTGCCTTGCTTCAGCCCCTTCGCGAGCGCCTCTGAGCCGCTCTGCAGAGAAGCCAATCCCGCAGCAAGCTGCGCCTGCGCGCCATTAATCTGCGTAAGTCCCGCAGCAGCCTCAGCGAAAGAGCCATTCAACTTGGCCGCATTCGCACCAAGCTCCTTCAACCCGCCGTTCAGCTGGGCGAGTCCTGTTTCCAAGCCCTCACCCGTTTGCTTCAGCTTCATGTAATCGACATCTGCCTTTAACTGGCTGTACTTATCACCCAATCCGCCAATAAGCCCATTCATCCCAGTCAACCCCTGTTGAATGCCAGGAAGCTTCCCTTCAATCTGACTATAACCGTCAGATAAGGCACTATAACCCTGCTGCAGCTGCGTAAGCCCGCTGCTAATCTTCGACGTATTGGCATCAACTTGCGTCATGCCATCCTTTAAGCTCGCAATGCCCGCGCTTAGCTCCCCAGCTCCGTCGGCCCCCTGAGCAATACCCTTCGATACTTGCCCAAGCGCAACAGTAATCTGGCTGTAGCCATCCTGTACCTTACCCGTTCCATCAACTAACTGGTCGGAGCCGGACAAATCTGGACTCACCAGTTTGCTCTGCATCAAATTCAAACCATCTTTTATTTGATTAACGCCTTTCTGCGAAGCTGTAATTCCTTCTGCGACGGTCGACGTTTGGGTCGAAATATAGAAGCTATCAATTGGCTTCGACTGCGGCTGTGTCACACTCGACACCTTATCCACGCCCGGAACACTCTTCAATTTGTCCGTTAGCTTATCAATTGCGGCTAATCCGTCATTATTATCAATTGCTTTATCATTCTCTATTACAACCATAGTCGGCAGCGCTTGACCTCGGCTAAAATGATCCGCTACAAGGCTGAATCCTTTGGTGGATTCATGGTCATTCCCTAACTCTTTCAACTGGTCAAAAGACAATTTCTGATTGTTGGAAAGAGCAATCGGAATCATCACAATTAGAATAAGCAGCGTTGTGATCACCGGTCTTTTCACCGCAATAGCCGTCAAGCTAGCCCAAAATTTACTTTCTTTATGCCCGGTTGCACCCTTGGAAGGCCAATACAGCTTACTGCCCAGTACTTTCATGAGGAAAGGAGTCACCGTCATAATTTCAAGCAAGAGCACCGCGGTACCAATAGCCACCACATTGCCTGATTTATAAATACCAAAGTCCGAGAATGTCAAACTCGCGAAAGCGATAAATACGGTCAGAATACTATAAAAGATCGTTTTTCCAGCCGTTTTATATGTCACAATAATCGCTTCATCCACAGACAGACCGTGGGATAATTCTTCTTTAAACCGATTGAACAACAGGATGTTATAGTCCGTTCCAATGCCGAAAAGAATCAAAATTAACAGCATCTCCGTGACACTTGTCACTGGAAACTCAAACTTATCAATAAGCTGCGCGGCAATTCCCATGGAGCACAAGTAGGAAATACCCACAGCAAGCAGCGAGACAATCGGAATAACAACGGAACGGAACATAATGACTAGCACTGCTAAGATGAAGATAACCGTTAACGCCGCACTTTTTGCCACACCGGACTCGGATGCTTTGATGTAATCGTTCTGAATGAAGTCCTCACCTGAGAGGTAGTAATCCACCTTCACATCTTTCAAAACAGCCTCAAACTCCTGTTGAATCTCATCGACATGACGTCCTCTTTTATCCAAACTAAAGCTCGCCATTAATGTCGTCTGATCCTCCGAAATAAGCGAGGACTTCGCGTCAGGCAGTGAGAATGGATCAAGTAATTGATCGAACCCAAGCTCCGCTTGATGGTTCTTCATACTCGTAATACCTGACTCGATCTGCTTCATGTCGGCGTCTGACAGTTTATTCGGGTTGTGGAACACGATGATATCGCTAGTCCCCTCAACCCCATTCATTTTATTCAAAATCGATGTAGCGACCTTGGACGGACTGTCCTTTGGCAGCGGATCTTGGCCCCTGAGCCCTAAAATAGCATTCACATCGGGTTGAAAAACCGTGAGAACTACGGTAGCTACCAGCCACAAGGCGACAATTGTCCAGCGCCATTTAATAATTTGTTTCATCTCTCTAATTCCTCCTCCGATTTACAAATCGTTAGTAAACAAGCGTTCATTTTTGACTCAAAAAAATTTTAGCACTGTCCTTGAAGTTTTATTTTTTCTGAAATACCCGCAGAATACAGGTACAACAGCTCATCAACCAGTGCTTTAATGGTATCGCCATCTTCATAATCGCGCAGAATAAGGCTCATTCCCTCAATAAGCGTAACAGCTAGCATCCGTGCAGATTGCTGCTCATTCACTTCAAGCGGGGCCGGAGTTTCCTTCGTGGTGACGAATACATTCTCCAAAATTTGATACACCAAAGTAATGAGTTCCTCTTTCACAGTTTCGTAGCGTGAACCTTCACTGAGATTAAGGAGGATGGTCAGCTCAACACTCGATTGCCTGAAAAGCTGTAAAATCGTCGCATCAATTTTACGCAAAATAACGAGATGATCGGCAGTTTCCTTGCACAATTTGAAATCAACCTCATTCTTGATCTCTAGCGTGTAAGAAGCAAGCTGCTCATAGATGGGTTGAATCAGCTCATAGAATAGGTCTTCTTTGTTTTTAAAATACCGATAAATATTGCCTGGTGTAATACCAGCTGCGTCTGCAATATGCCGTATAGAAGCCTTCATATAACCATGTTTCTTGAATTCGGACAATGCCGCTTGGCGGATACTCTTTTTAACGTCATCTTTTAAAACTTGCATATAATAAACACCCGTTCACTTTTTGACGTAATGGAATGATTATAACGTGTGTACTTCCTTTTTTGCAAGCATGAAAATCCAAGGATAAACGACTCCGTCGTCCCACTGGGACGAGCGCGTTTGTCAAGGTAGATGCGAAGCAAAAGTATAAAACTTATACTTTCTTATCTACGAAGAAAAAAAAGCCGACAACCTAAGCAGCATTCTACTTGAGGCCGTCGACTCTTATTTAAGATTTACTCCGCCTTAGTTTTGAGCGTCTCGATGATTCTTTTCGACTTGAAAGGCTTGAGATCTTTGAACTGTATGAACTTCTTCGTTTCCTCGTTCCAAATTCGGAACTTAAGGGATTCCAGGCTTGTCTTTAATGTAATCGTCTGCACTTTGCGAAGCTCAGCGTTCTTGTTATGAACTTTTTCCAAATAGTAGTTAGGAACTCGCGGGCTCAGATGATGAATGTGGTGAAAGCCGATATTACCTGTTATCCAGTGCAGAATTCTAGGCAATTTGTAGAAAGAGCTTCCATGCATAGCCGCCTTCATATAATCCCATTCTGCGTCATTCTCATAGTACGAGTCTTCATAGTTGTGCTGAACGTAGAAAAGCCAAATCCCAGCCATACCTGAAATTAAAAACATCGGACCTTGGACTAGGAGGAATGATTGCCAACCCATACCCCA
The DNA here is from genome assembly GCF_013141715.1 of Paenibacillus phytorum. Classification (GTDB taxonomy): domain Bacteria; phylum Bacillota; class Bacilli; order Paenibacillales; family NBRC-103111; genus Paenibacillus_E; species Paenibacillus_E phytorum. Next base: position 65,306 of record NZ_WHOA01000091.1, read on the forward strand.
ACAAAGCAGTGCAATGCTCCCGAAGATACCCAGGTTCGTGATATACGTATTGATACGTTCTTTCATCCCTGCGCGTTTGCGGTTAAAACGGTAATCAATCAAAAAGATGAAAATGGGCCCGACAATAAACATCACAATCGGATTTCTGTAAACCCGATAATATAGTCTTCTAGCCGGAGAAGATGCCATATATTCGTCAACCGTTAGTGTCCAGATATCGCCGACACCTCTACGATCCAAATTACCGCTGGATGCGTGATGGACGGAGTGGGTATGACGCCACTGATGATAAGGGACAAACGTCAAAATGCCTGTTAATGTACCAACAATTTCATTCGCGAATTTATTTTTGAAAAAAGATTTGTGGCAGCAATCATGGAAAATAATGAAGATTCGAATCAGGAATCCTGCTGCAATAATGTCTAACACGAACGTAAGCCAGATAGAAACCGAAAGACTTAGGAAGGCGAAATACCAAAGCATAAAAAAGGGACCTAATGTATTGATGATTTGCCACACACTGTGCTTCATATGTGGTCTTTCGTAAGGCGCGATGTCAGACCGCCACCCACCTTTGTCTTGTTGACTCATTCTAATTAAAGCTCCTTCTCTCCGTTTCGTACCGGACTGATTTATGCCACCTGATGTAGTACGTTGGGAATTCAATTAAGTTCCCTTTATAAGAGAAGAAATGTTACATTGCCCTCTCATCATAAGTTCCAGAACGCTTTTTGTAAAATGCAATATAAGTCATACGTGCTTTAGGCCATGTTTTTACTATTCTACACTGCCCAAAAATCATCCTTCGAATGGCAACCTAACCCTTATTCTCCCATAAAATGAGGGTTCACATCCTGAACATACTCCTACTTGGTCCAAGTAAATAGGATATTGTACGTAATACAACATTAGGCGAACAAAACGACGTTATACCCTTCAAATGTTGCAAAAAATACAATAATTTCTCCTGAAATTAGGTCCATAAAAGGAATTACGGCTATATTGTTGTACAACTTACAACATCTTCTGTTTAATGAGCGGAAACCAACGAAATTGTTGTACGTTGTACAACAACCCTTGTAACACCCTTTTCATATGCCTTTTCAGCAAATATTTCTTAAATAATTATTTCCATATATGTTTAAATTATGATTCATTTGCAAGGAAACTTCTGTGGACAAATAGGTAAGTCTAAGTGAACAAATAATGAACTTAATACTGGTATAGTAGTATATATAAAAAATGGAGGACTATTCAATGATACCTATATCCGTTTTAGACTTGGCTCCTGTTATTGCTGGCGGTACACCGAGAGATTCATTTCACCGTTCCGTTGATCTAGCCAGACACGTTGAAAAGTGGGGCTACCATAGATATTGGCTCGCCGAACATCATAACATGCCGGGTATTGCCAGCTCCGCCACATCACTCGTCATCGGATATGTCGCTATGGCTACAGAGAAGATTCGCGTAGGCTCTGGCGGCATTATGCTGCCTAACCACGCACCGCTCGTCATCGCCGAGCAGTTCGGGACGCTAGAATCGATGTTTCCGGGACGCATCGATCTTGGTTTAGGACGTGCGCCTGGCTCCGATCAGGCTGCGGCAAGAGCGCTCCGCCGCGGCTTAGGCAGCGACGGTCAAGACTTCCCGGAGCAGCTGAGTGAGCTCCGCGGCTATCTCAACCCGGCGCTTGGTACTGGTGTACCAGGAGTGCGCGCCGTGCCGGGCGAAGGGCTAGACATCCCGGTCTGGCTGCTCGGATCGAGTGACTTCAGCGCCCAGTTGGCTGGTCAGCTGGGGCTTCCTTTCGCTTTCGCCAGCCACTTCGCTCCGGATTATTTGCTGGCGGCTCTTGAACTGTATCGCCGTCAGTTCCGCCCTTCGGGCGCGCTGGAGAAGCCGTACGCGATGGTCGGCGTTAACATTATTGCAGCCGAAACCGATGAGGAAGCCCAACATCTGGCGACGTCGCAGCACCAGCAATTTCTGAACATCGTGCGCGGCCGCCCTGGCATGCTGAGCCCACCCGTCGACAGCATGGAGTCCTTATGGAGTCCTCAAGAGAAAGCTTACGTTCACAAGGCCTTAAGCTTCTCCATCGTAGGCAGTAAAGATACCGTTCGCGAGAAGCTTGCTAAGCTGCAGGAGCAAACTGGAGCTGATGAGTGGATCATCGCCGGCCAAATTTATGATCACAACGCTCGCTTAAGATCCTATGAAATTGTGGCTCAGGTTGTCAAAGAGATCTAGGGAGGTTGGAATTCAATTATTATGAGTCAGCATCAAGCAACGATTGGGAGCCACGCCACCAAAGGGCGGTTCCCGATTTCCTTTTTTCCTTAACCGCAGGTGCTTTCGCGATTGGGATGACTGAGTTTGTGATTATGGGCCTATGCTGAATTATCGTTATTTGAAATTTTATAATTGAATATCAATGAATGATTATATCTTCTACATCTATATCATCATAGATTTTTATACTTAAAACAAAGCCAATAGATATCATGTTGATCAACAGCGAGGTGCCTCCATAACTGATAAAGGGAAGGGTTATCCCCGTAATCGGCATGATACCGATAAGCATCCCAATGTTTTCGAAAACTTGAAACAAAAACATAGCCGTAATACCGCCAATGATGTATATGCCTGTTTGGCTGCGGATGTTCAGTGCGATAGTGATCATTCGATAAATGAGAAGAAAGTAAAGTATGAGCAACGCAGATGCTCCTATAAATCCAAATTCTTCTCCCACTACAACGAATATGGAATCTGAATATGTATATGGGACTTGACCGCTTTGGACTGAGGTTCCATGTAGGTAGCCATCTCCTTCTAAGGATCCTGATCCGATTGCTTTGACCGATTGTTTCATGTGATAGGTTGCTTTCTCAGAAGCTTGGTCTGGCAAAAGGACAGCATCAATCCTATCCAACCAATACGCTTTATGTTTAGACGCCATGAATTGCTTTACTTCCTCATGGTATTTTATATAGCTGTAGAGGGAGCTTCCGCTTACGATTATGATAATGACTAGACCTATCAAAGCATGCTTGTAGTTGATATGGCCGAACCAACAGATCACAATAAAAATGACAAGATAACCGATAGAGTTACCGAGATCCGGCTGCATTAAAACCAAGAGAAAAGGAACGAACGTAATAACGCCCATCGGCAGTATTCCCTTGACCAAACTAAGGGTCTCGACTTCTCTTTTGGATAGAAAATACGACAAAAACAGGATTAAAATGAGCTTACAAAGCTCTGCCGGCTGAAATTTGAGCCCGCCAGGAAGAGTGAACCATCCCTGAGCATTGTTGAGTGTATCCCCTTTAAAAAACAGTAAGACCAGCAGTCCCAGCCCAATGAAATAGTACAACGGCGAAAACCGCAATAAGAGTTTATAGTTAACAAACAGCATCATAAATAAGACCACAAACCCCAAACCGTAAAAATACATCATTTTAACATACGATTGTGAAAAGTCTGGAACTGTTCGTGTCGCGCTGTAGATGCAGAAAATACTGATGATCATAAAGATGAGCAGCAGCAACAAAATAATGGCATCCAGCCCTTTCATTATCCGCTTCAACATGAAGGCTATTTGCGTTCCTCTGAAAATACTTTCAATAGTAATTCACCTATTTCTATATAAGGTAACGAAAGATACATAGAGTAGACGCAATAGTTTTACAAATAGTTCCATTTTTGTGGATAGAAAAATAGAAAAAGCCCCCATCTTCCATTAATGGACACGAGGGCTAACCTATTTATGGATTCAAACCGGACGATCCATCGCAAATTGTTCGCCCAATTTCGCATACGAGTTGCCTGCCAACCGACTAACTGGCTTAAGAGCATTCGGGTCAATATGACCGTTCTCATATAAGGACTCTGCGATATGAAACTGTACGACTCTCCCGATTAATAAATCGGCTGCAGGAGCATCATCTGTTCCTCCAAGCATTATGGCTTGCTCCAGAACGCATTCCATACGTATGCTCGCTTCGGCGATGCCCGGTACAGCAATCTTGTCACTCGCGACGGGTGTAAGTCCGGCTAAAGCAACTTCGCTTTCATCCGGCGCTAGCGCAGCAGCGGTTTGATTAATCTGGTCGATGTACGATTCGTCAGAGATATGAACGACGAAAGCTCCAGTATCGATGGCGTTTCGCGAAGTGTCCTTACGAACACCCTGCTTCCTCTGCACCGAGATAGCGACCATTGGAGGATTCGCCGTTACAATCGTAAAATAACTATACGGTGCTGCATTGAGCACACCCTCCGAGGATAGAGACGTAACAAATGCGATTGGCCTAGGAATTATGCTTCCTATCAATAGCTTATAGTTTTCCCGTTCACTTTGACTCGAGGGATCAATGGATATCACAAAGCATCTCCCACCTTTACTAGACTCGGTCTCATACCAAATTCGTCTTGAACCAAGTCCCTGCCGCTTCTACCTCTGAACGAGTCAACTGATGCCCTGCCTGTTCCCAATGAACGGCAACCGTTGATCCCGCTTCACTTAACAGCTTCTGTAATTCCACTGTCTCCTGCGGGGAGCAGATCGGATCGTTCTGACCCGCTCCAATAAAGACTGGAATACCTGAGAGATCCGGCAGTTGAATGCCTCGCAGCGGCACCATCGGATGATGGAGAATGGCTCCTCGCAGTGCATCTGGATAGTGGAACAAAAGGCTTCCTGCGATGTTTGCGCCATTGGAATAGCCGATGGCTACGAGATTGTTACGATCAAAGCCGTGTTCCACGGCAGCTTGATCGAGGAAATCGTACACTTCCTTGGTACGGAAGATGAGGTCCTCCTCATCAAAGATTCCCTCAGCCAACCGGCGAAAAAACCGCGGCATCCCATTCTCAAGCACATTACCTCTAACGCTCAGCACCGACGATGTCGGTGAGATCGCCTGAGCTAGCGGCAGAAGATCACGTTCGGTGCCACCCGTGCCATGAAAGAGCACGAGTACCGGAGCCGTTATATCCGTTCCTTTTTGAAAGATATGCTTCATTGATTTTTCGCCTCCAATACGCGTACTTGAATCGGCGGAAGATTACGCTCGATTTGTTCACGGCTCTCCTCGAACCATTCTGGCAGCATCAGTTTCTCACCTAACACCTCAGGCTGTTCATCCCGTGCAAAGCCCGGAGGATCCGTTGCAATCTCAAAGAGTATGCCGCCTTCTTCACGGAAGTAGATCGCGTTAAAGTATTGACGATCCACGATCGGCGTAGGTTGGAATCCATTCGTCTGTACATGGCTTCTCCATAGTGCATGCTCAGCATCATCTTTGGCGCGCCATGCAATATGATGGACGGTACCCGCTCCACCAGCTCCATAAGCCATCGGGGTTACATTGATATCGACGATGTTCCCCAAATCTCCAAAGGATTTGAATCGAGCGTAAGCTCCCTCTTGCCCTACTTTCTGTAATCCCATCACCTGCTCTAGCAGCTGAGAAGTTTTGTCTGGTGCCGTGCTGTAGAGAACAGCGCCACCGAAGCCTTTGATCGCTTTATCCGTTGGAATGCCGCCGAATGACCATTGGCTAAGCGCTCCTTGCTCGCGCTCTACGATTTCAAGTTTTAGACCATCCCGATCTTCGAATTGAAGGTATGTCTCTGTGAATCTTGTTGTTTTTTCAAATGGAATATCAAATTGCGCTAGACGCTCTTCCCAGAATGACAGACTGCCTGTAGGCACTGCATACGTTGTTATACCGACTTGGCCGCCGCCGATACGTCCTTTGCGAGAGTGTGCCCATGGGAAGAAAGTGATGATTGTCCCCGGACTTCCCATTTCATTACCAAAGTACAGATGGTACACTTCAGGTGCGTCGAAGTTAATCGTCTTTTTGATCATCCGAAGTCCTAGAACCCCTGCATAAAAATCAACCGTTTCCTGTGCATTTTGTACGAAAGCTGTTATATGGTGAATACCTGCTGTTTGTTGTTGTTGTGTCATTATATCCATCTCCCTTAGTTTAGTTATGTCCAGACCTGATTCGAAAGAATCCATAATTAATTGAATAAAGCGTCTACGGAGTAAGTTCCAGCACCCATAAATGCCACTCCTACCGCAATAGCTATCAGCAGTAAGTTGTATTCATAGCCGCCCGCGGTAGCCCAATAACCGTTCTTGCCGTGTACTTTGACAATCGCAACGACCATCGTCATAACAATGAGCAATGAAGCAATAACTGTACCTAGTCCAGCGGCAAATAATGCACCGCCTACGAACTCCATCAGTCCTGCCATAACCGCCATAGCAACACCGGGTTTAATGCCGATGGATTCCATCCAGCCGCCCGTTCCTTTCGGTCCATAGCCTCCGAACCAACCAAACAACTTCTGTGCCCCATGCGCCATGAAGCTTAATCCAACAACCAAACGAATGATTAATAATCCTAATGCGATGCTCATATTCATTCTCCTCCAATTTAAGAATCTCTATTTTAAGATATTAGTTAAAGATTAAGTAGTTAACACCTCTTAGGGGAGGGCAAACTACTTGAAACCATCCTGAGCAAACTTACCGAGCTTCTTCAACAATTGACTAGCTATCTTCTTCTCTTCTGCCGTAAGCCCAGCCACTGCTTTCTCAATGACCTCGGTATGCTTAGGAAATATCTCTTCAATAAATTGCTTCCCTTTTTCCGTGATTTCTGCAAAAATGAGCCTGCGGTCTTCGGATGATGTTTTTCGCTTTACGAACTCTTTCTTCTCCAGCTTATCTACAACATAGGTAATGTTCCCGCTGCTCATAAGCACTTTGCCGCCAATCTGTTGAATCGGTTGCGCGCCTTTATGATAAAGCAGCTCAAGAACACCGAATTCCGTTCGATTCAATCCATAATGACGAATATCTCGATCCCCATGGGCGTTAACCCATTCACTTGCTCTGGAGAGTGCAATATAGAGATCTAATGAATCATTTCTCTGTTCACTCATTTGGTTCACCTCATTTCTTTTATCTTTTTGCTACGCTGTGGTGTGCTATGATTTGCTGTGCTGCGAAATCTTAATTTGTAATATCTTGATTTAAAGATACATCAATTTGAGATAGATGTCAATGGCTATTTTTAAAATAATGTTCTCTCCTATATCATGCTGCTTATAATGCGTTAGTATCCTTAGCTAGTCCACATAAGTTGGTGTGTAAACCTGGCGCAATGGATGGAGGTAGGTGAACAAGATGCATTCTGTACAGCAAATTTGGCTCTAAATGAGCACCAAAATGACCCGTGCTCGGCAAAATGGCAAAAGGATAAGCCTCCCCTGTCGGGAAGGCTTATCCTTTTGCCACACGTCCTACGCATCAGTTATAGGAAGGCTATATTTAGGTCAGCCCACAACAGCCGACTCACCCTTCTGCAGCTGATACATTTTCGCGTATCGGCCACCCAGCGCCATCAGCGTCTCATGATTGCCACGCTCGGCAATCTCGCCGCGGTGCAGCACGAGAATCTGATCCGCATCACGGATCGTAGACAGCCTGTGCGCGATGACCAAGGTCGTGCGCCCTTCGCTGACTACCTTCAGTGCTCGCTGGATCAGGCCTTCCGTCTCACTGTCGATGCTGGCTGTCGCTTCATCCAAGATGAGGATCGACGGGTCGAAGGCCAGCGCTCGCGCGAACGAAATGAGCTGTCTTTGACCGGAAGACAGGGTGCTTCCCCGCTCCACAACCTGCTCATCATAGCCGTTAGGCAGCTGCTCAATGAATGAGGCCGCGCCTACATCTCTTAGCGCATTTTTCACGCGTTTAAGCGAAATCTCCTCATTATAGAGGCTCACATTAAACTTGATATCTCCCGCAAACAAGAACGGGTCCTGCAAAACAATGCCCATATGCTTACGCAGCGCTTGCTTCGACATCTTCCGGATATCCCGGCCATCAATCGTGATGCTGCCCTCATCCGGTTCATAGAAACCGAGAAGCAGGTTCATGATGGAGCTTTTGCCTGAGCCTGTATGTCCGACCAAGGCTACAGTTTCCCCTTTGCGAGCTTCGAACGAAATATGTTTCAGTACGTTTTCCCCTGCTTTATACGCAAAGGTTACGTCCTCGAACTTCACGACGCCTTCAGGGCGACTGACTTTATCCGTCTTCTCTACCTCTTGGCCTTCCATGTCTAGGATAGTGAACACCTTATCCGCGGAAACAAAGGCTCTTTGTGCATTCGTCAATTGATCGAAAATCCCGATAATCGGTTGAAAGATCCGCCCGAGATAGTCGATGAAAGCATAAAACACCCCGAAAGAAATCACAGTTGTCAACGATTCACGACCAAAATACCAAATGACCATAGCCGTCACCAAGCTGCCGATGGTCCCCACAATATTACGAGAGGATAAGGAAAAAATGCGGAACTGCTTAAGCTGATTTACATAGCGATCCTTGTTCAGTACTTCGAATTCCTCAAGCGTCACTTTCTCCCGGCGAAAAGCTTGAATAATTGGCATAACGACGATCGACTCATTAATCATTGCGTTCATATCACTCAGCCGAGCACGCATAATGGTGATGAAGATTTTCGAATATTTTAAGTGAACGACCATAACTAACGCAAAGATAGGCGGCAGCACCAAGCAAAAAAGAGCGAGATGCCAATCCAGAATGAATAAAGCTACAAAGATGCCCGTTAGCTGCATCATGCTTACGACGAACGTAGCCATGAAGCTCATGAATAAATCGCGGACCGCCTCCGTATCGTTCGCAATTCGAGATACAACCTGCCCGATCGGCGTGTTATCAAAATAGCGCAGCGAAATGCGCTGAATGTGCTGCATTAAGTCCATGCGCATGTTTTTAATAATTTGCAAAGCCGTAGATTGAAGCAGATAGGCTTGCGAGAAATTACAGATGCTTGCTATAAGGAGTAGTCCCATATATAAGCCTAACAACTTAAGTACAGGCGCCATCGTATGTGTACCTGTAGACAAATGCTGATCGATAATGGTTTTGGTTATATAAGGTCCGCCCAGCTCGGCGCCTACTGCACAGCATAGAATGAGCAGCGCGCCGATAATCCTGAACTTATAGACGAGAGCATACGAAATCAGCCTTCTCGCCGTGGACGGTTTCTGCATTTTGTCGTCCTCCCTTCTTCTGTTTGTCATTCTTCCAAACTCGCTTCCATTTGTTGACGCTCCCACTGCTCTCGGTACCAGCCGCCGAACAGCATCAGCTCTTCGTGGGTACCCTCTTCGACGATTCGTCCCTCATCTAGGACGAGGATCCAATTCGCATGGCTCACAGCCGAGAGCCGGTGCGTGCTGATCAATGTTGTTCTGCCCGCGCGTTCCTTACGGATATGCTGGAGAATGCGGCTTTCCGTCCGCGCATCGACAGCGGATAACGAGTCATCAAGCAGCAGGATTTCCGAATCGATCAGAAGGGCTCTAGCAATTGCCAAACGCTGCTTCTGTCCACCTGAAAGCATGACGCCATTTTCGCCGACAATTGTCGCTAGGCCTTCCGGCATTTGCTCGATATCTTGGGTAAAAGAGGCCATCTCAATGGCCCTTGCAATCTCTTCCGGCGAAGCGTCGTGCTTACCCAGCGCGACATTGTCGCGAATGGATTTCGACAGCAGCAGATGTTCCTGCGGAACGTAGGCAACCCAACGTTTCACCTGATCCAAGGCGATTCTCTCAATCGGCACGCCTGCAATTAGCAGCTTACCTGGTTCGATCGGGAATTGCCGCAGCAGCTGCTTCAGCAGCGTGCTTTTGCCACTACCCGTACGGCCTACAATCCCTAGCGTCTGCCCTCTTTCTAATTGGAAAGAAACGTTAACAAGACTTGGATGGTTTGCGGTCGGATACGTAAAGGTTAAATCCTTCATCTCGATACGTTCCGGCACACTCACCGAAATTGGTGCATCGACATCCACAATATCCGCTTTCTGCGTCAGCGCTGTATCCAGACGGTCAGCCGAGGCACTTCCGCGCTGCAGAACATTAATAAACTCGCCGAAAGAAATCATCGGCCAGATGAGCATACCTAGGTAAATATTAAATGAAATCAGCTGACCCAGCGTGATCTCATTATGAAAGACCATATAAGAGCCATAACCAATGCCTATCGAATAACTTAGACCGACAATCAACGATGTAAGCGGCTGAAAAAGTGCATTCAGCATGGACACACGTCTATTCTTATTCATCACTTCTGACGTAACCTTATCGAAGGCGACTAAATCATGATCTTCCTGAACATAAGAACGAATCACACGAATGCCAGAGATGGACTCGAGTGCATGATCATTCATTTGGCCGAAAGAGGCCTGTGCAGCAAGGAAGCGAACTCTCACTTTTTGACCTAGCTTACTAATTACCAAGGCTAGAAAAGGCAAAGGAATTAGCGCCGCAATCATTAATTTGAAGCTAATTAGGGAAATCATAGTAATAATAACGACAGATGCCCCAACCAATGTGTGAACGAGTGTCATAACGCCGTAACCAGCGGTTTGGCCAATAGCAAGCACGTCGTTGGTGGCTAATGCCATTAATTGACCCGTGCTGTTGCGTTGGAAGAAAGCCGGTGTCATTTTCGTCAGATGAGCGAGTAAACGCCCCCTGAGCACTTTCTCAACGAGTGCCGAATTACCGAATAAGGTCGTGATCCAAACATAAGTAATTACATATAATAGGAGAGACAAGCCTATAAGCAGAAGGACCGTCTGACTTAGGCTAGATGACGTTAAATTCCCGCTGCCAATCTGATCAATTGTATTCCCTATCATTTTAGGCGGAATCGTCGCCAATAAATTCACACAGACCATTAAGCTAATAGCAAGCACGTAGTATTTCCATCTTTCTTTGAAAAACCACCGCAATTTGATTACAAAAGACAAGATTTCCACCCCTTTCCATTTCCCACTAAGATTGATTTTATAGTTTAAGCCAATTGAAGTCTACTTATTAAGTCGTTTTTAACGAAACTTTCCGTCAACCTGCAACATTCTGGATACCCCCTTCGTTTAGAAGACAGACTATCAAACACAACTTACATACAGGAAGGAATTACAACCATGAATCGTACGATGAAAAAGAGCTTAGCTATCCTATCCTTATCCGCCATGATGACGACGGGCGCAGCCTATGCTGCAACGAACGAAACTGTCCAAACGACTACTATTATGCCTGTCACTACACAAGCTGCTTCAGAGGCTATTTCCGTTCAAGTCAATGGAGGAGCCCTTTCCGAGAAAGGTTATTTGAAAGCTGCTGCAACTGAACCAATGCTGCCACTTCGAGCTGTAACGGAGAGCCTGGGCTTCAAACTCACTTGGAATCAAGAAACGCTTTCCGTTGATTTGTTGAAAGGCAATGTATTTACAACCGTCAAGACTGGCGAAGATCGCTATGCAATTAATAAAATGTTCACAACGCTTGGTACGGCGCCTGAATTGGTCGATAACAAGCTTTACGTGCCTGCTTCCTTTGTCAGCAAAGTGCTGCACGGATCTATCACAACGGAAGGAGCTTCGGTTTCTATCGCGATGAAAGAGGATGTTAAGAAAGTTCAAACGACTGGCGTAATCACTTCAATTCGACCTATCCGTGATTATACAGCGATTCAGATTCAAGGAATTGGCACCGAGGGGATGGTCCTCAATGTGAACAAAGATACGGAATATCAAATGTTGGATGGCACGAAGCTTAGCCTTTCCGATCTTCATGTTGGTTTAACAGTTACTGCTGAGCATTCTATGGCTGCAACCCTCAGCTTGCCGCCACAAACGTCAACTTCCAAGATTACAGTTTTGGACACGAAAAGAGAGGCAAACAGCCTCGGTACAGCTGGCGTGGTTGAAGAAGTCCGCACCGATGATAAGGGTAATATGAGTGTCCTTATTAAAGGTACGGGTTTAACGGAAACTACTCCGAGTGAGGTTGTTCTACACATTGGAGACGAGACTGCTATCGTCGATAAAAACGGCGACAAAGTGGAGAAATCCGCTCTTGTTAAAGGCGCGAATGTCATCGGATTTTATGGACCAGCATTGACGAAAAGCCTTCCTCCTATCGGTCAAGCATGGAAAATCGTTGTAGGTGTTAAACAAGAATAGGTTTTACTTTAAAATATCGAAGAAACCTTCCATCTTTGGAGGGTTTTTTTGCTCATTTGTAAAGTATCTACACTGTCCAAATGCTCTGTTTTTTGATACAATAACTGAAAATTCAATCGTAAGGGGACTCATATGGAATACATTAGCACTCGCGGAAAAGTAGAACCCATCGGCTTCATCGACGCCATCTTGATGGGATTGGCAGACGACGGCGGTTTACTTGTTCCTAAGCATATCCCACAATTATCGGCAGACACGCTTCAGAAGTGGCAAAAGCTCTCCTACTCGGAGTTGGCTCTTGAAATTTTCTCACTATATGTGAATAACGAAATCCCGCGCGATGAGCTGAAGCAGCTCGTTGACGATAGCTATGCAACCTTCCGGGATGACGCCGTGACACCTGTCAAACGTCTGAACGACGGCACGTATGTGCTGGAATTGTTCCACGGACCTACTTTTGCTTTCAAAGACATCGCTCTGCAGTTCTTGGGTAATCTCTACTCGTACGTTTCTCGTAAAACGAATTCAATTATCCATATTCTTGGAGCCACTTCAGGGGATACAGGAGCTTCAGCGATTGAAGGTGTGCGCGGCAAAGAAGGCATCCGGATCTGTATTCTTCACCCCCACGGGAAGGTCAGCAAGGTTCAAGAGCTGCAGATGACCACGGTTGATGATGCGAACGTGCTGAATCTTTCCGTTGATGGCACTTTCGACGACTGCCAGCGCATTATCAAAGAGCTGTTCGCCGACGTCGAGTTCAAGCACCGCTACCATTTGCGTGCGATTAACTCCATCAATATTGCCCGCATTTTAGCGCAAACCGTGTATTATTTCTATGCTTATTTCCAAGTAGTGAACAGCAATCCGGCTGAAAAGGTTACTTTCAGTGTGCCGACCGGTAACTTCGGCGATATCTTTGCTGGCTATTTGGCTCAGAAAATGGGGCTTCCTATTCATAAACTCATTCTCGCCACGAACGAGAACAATATCCTTGAGCGCTTCGTCAAGGAAGGTGTCTACCAGCCTGGTGCGTTCCGCGGCACATACAGTCCTTCCATGGACATTCAAGTAGCTAGTAACTTCGAGCGTTACTTGTTCTACCTCTATGGCGAAGACGCGCAAGCAGTCTCGGCTATCATGGATCAATTCAAGGCTGAAGGCCGTATTGTTATCGCTGCTGACAAGCTGCAAGCCGTGCAATCTGACTTCGCTGCATATGGCGTGCAGAACGAAGAGTGCCTCGACACAATCAGCGAGTACTATGAGAAATACGCGTATTTGCTAGATCCGCATACAGCTTGCGGAGTAGCTGCTGCTGACAAGCTCGCTGTAGACGGTGAAGTGACGGTTGCCCTTTCGACCGCTCATCCAGCTAAATTCGATGAGTCGATCCGTTTGCGCAGCATTGAGCAGACTTATCCGCAGCAAATTCAAGCGCTATTCGATAAGCCGCAATTCCAAACGATCGTTGGTGGTACGAACGACGAGATCAAGGATCAACTCGTTAAGTTTTTCTAATGATGTGAAGAAGCCCCGAAGACAATTGTCTTCGAGGCTTTTTTTATCCCTATTTCTTAAACTGTTTAGGAAATTGTTTAATGATCCCGTCCGAAAGAAAATCGGCCAGCATAAAAATATGGTCCTCGTATTGTTCGAACGTAGCTATGTCCGCTTCCCAATCCTTTTTGTGCCTAGCTAACACATTGTTTGTGAGCAATTGCAAGTGCCCATACATTAGATCTTGCGCGGTTTTCATGGGCCAATTCGGGTTCGCTTTGCTGAGAAATGCGGCGATATCATCGGCATTCCGATACCACTCTTTGTTGTACTTCTCGAAATCAGCTGAATTACCGCTTTTGACTGCGGCTATCACTTTGCTTGCAAGAACGATATGCTCAGTTAACAGGTCACCTAGTTGATTACCAGCGGCCTCTCCGTAATACGGTTTTATCGCATTTCCGATGTCCTTCTGATTCTTGAGCAGTCTAGCCAGCACCTTTTCTTGATCTTCTAAGCCAGCAAGGGCGCTTACAAGGTAGCTTCTGGTCCAAAAAACATGATCGATCCACAACTTTCTTAAATCGCCTTTCAGCTTTACCATTGATTGGCTGTAGCAATGCATTTTTACGACGGCGTGTTCATCCACCACCTTAGCCTCAGCTCTGAGCGGAATAACACTTAAAGCAATGGACATGGAAAGCAACGTTACCTTTAGAAACTTGCCTTGCATCAACATCTCTCCTTTTGGCATAAATGGGTATACAGTCCGTTTATTGTGTGCTTGTGGACTATTTTCATTCATGAAAAGAGATTGATTGTTACCCCAGTAAAAATCAGTCCTCCGACCGATACCCATCCTCCCCCTGGTAGGAAGACACTTTTCCCTTGTCATGATATCCTTAAAGTAATTGAGAATGGATAATAACGTTTAGGAGTGAGCATGTTGAATATGAATCGCAGCGCCTTTCTTGGCCCAATATTGATTATTTTAGGTATTTTTATGTTTCTAAAAGGTGATAGTACGTTTAATACCGGTACCATTTTTGAGTATTTCTGGCCAACCTTGTTTGTCATACCCGTGGGCGTGTTTTTCCACTGGTTATACTTCTTCATCCTGCAGCGGCGGGGTGTCGGCGTGCTTGTCCCAGGAGGGATTATGTTAACGACAGGCATCATCTGCCAAATCTCCATGCTGTTCGATATCTGGCACCTTATGTGGCCAGGATTCATGCTGGCTGTTGCCGTCGGTCTATTCGAACTGTATTGGTTCGGAGGACGAAATAAATGGTTGCTCATCCCGATTAACATTCTAACCGTCATGTCCCTATTGTTCTTCGCCATTTTCTCCATTGGCTCCATTTTCAGCAAATTTTTCCACAACCAACCGATAATTGCTATCGTTCTCATCATAGTAGGCGGTTTGATGATGCTTACGCGTAATCGGAAATCAATGTAATCCTATCAAGAGACGGATTACACTGCTGAGTAAGAAGATGAAAAGGAGCCTCATGAATGTCTCATGGGCTTCTCTTTATTTATACCTTTACAACGAATTGATAGGCGCCCGACTGGCTGCCATCCGCATTGCTTTTAATATCCATCAGCAGTGCCTTGTTGTAGATGCCATCCTTCGCATTGCCCGCTTCATTCGGGAAGAAAAGCTGACTCGTCAGCACCTGACCATTCGGCGCCTGCACCTTCACATGAATATGGCGCGTTCGCCCTGGGTACAAGCCCGGCACAATCGTTTCCAACGTAAACTTGCCTTTATCGTCTGTATATTGATGCCCCCGAAGGGTGAAGCCTTTGTTGTCATATTGACCGTCGGCATCTGCCTGCCAGAAGTCCAATAACGCATGCGCAACCGGTGTACAGGTCGTGGATACAACGTAGCCTACAAGCGTAAGCTTCGTCCCCTTCATCCCTTGCTCTAGCAGCGAACTTTTCTCAGGCGAGTTAGGTGTAAAATACGGACCTTCGGTGACAGCTGGCGTCATCTCCTCTGGGGATCCGCACGCAGGTGTTGGCTCCAGATTCGCAGCTTTCGGTGATTCGCTAGCTGTCGCTTGATTACCTTCAGGCTGAGTCGTTGCACCGCCGCCCAAATTGATTCCGCAGGCTGCTAACGCCGCACTGGTGACCATTAGAACACTGGATACCAAAAACCGACGACGCGTTATTTTCGCACTCGAAGATTTCGGCTCATTTTGCTTCTCTTCCATTGTCGTCCCCCCATTTCAGCCTCTTGTACGAATAGAATAGCATGGAACTGGGGGAAATTCCCTGAAATTTAGCCGAAGATAGGCTTAAAGTCTGCTGAAAATAGGCGCAGAATAATCAAAAAAATGCAGTTCCTAAACTATTTTGAAACAAAAGGATTCCCTTCGACCCAGAACCGCCACGGGTACTCTCTGGCCTCCCCACTATTGTCGATGCCAATTCTCGGTCCAGCAGCAGCGGATTCTACTGTTTTTCCTTCCGCAATGTAAAGTGGACGCTCAAAGAAAGGTCTTCCATAATCCTCTTTTACAATGCCAAGGGCTTTTGTTAATTTGCCGGGACCGTTAGTGAGCTCCTTTAGCTTTTTATCGTGGCCGCGGCGATCATACATGAGTTCAATTCCTATGCAGGGCTCCACAGCACGAATTAAGACAGCCTCTGGATGATCAGGCTTCCCGCTTACTATGTTCACTAAACAATGGGTATGCATCACGTAGGTATAGACATAGCCCGGAGGGCCAAACATGATTTCCGTTCTCGGTGTCCTGCGATTGCCAAAGCTATGAGCGGCACGGTCCCCGGGACCTATGTAGGCTTCTGTTTCTACAATCCAGCCTGCGGCTATGCCTAATTCAGTTTCTTTCACAAGCAATTTGCCAAGCAGTGAGCGAGCCAAGATCAGTGTGGGTTGCTCAAAAAATGCAGCAGCTACGGGTCGGGAAGACAGAACATTCATCTCCATTCTTTCATGAAATCAGTTCTTCGTCTTACAGCAAAAGAAACCCAATCAGCCGCAGCTAATGGGTTCCAATTTATTTATCCTACAACCAAACTATCCTGACCCAAGTTATCCCCTGTGGATTGTTTGATCTGTTTACTTCTTAATTGTCCACAAGCGGCATCAATATCCGTTCCATGCTCAAGGCGAACACTGCAGCTAATGCCCTGCTTTTTCAACGTATCATAGAATGCCCGCACGGATTCCCGCTCACTCCGTTGATATTGACTGTGCTCATCCACAGGATTGTAAGGAATCAAGTTCACATTGGCAAGGTGGCGAATATGCTGAATGAGCTCTGCTAATTGCAGCGCATGCTCTCTACCGTCGTTAACATCCTTCAGCAGAATGTACTCCAATGTAATTCTTCGGTTCGTTTTCTCCAAATAATACTCAATCGCCTGCATTAATTTCTCGATCGGAATCGCTTTGTTTATTTTCATGATCCGGGTACGAAGCTCGTTTGTCGGGGCATGCAGAGAAATCGCCAGATTTACCTTCAAATCCGAGTCCGCGAATTCGATAATTTTATTAGCAAGACCACTAGTTGATACCGTAATATGTCTAGCGGCAATGTCTAGGCCTTTTTGATCTTTCACAACGCGGATGAAATCAACCATATTTTCAAAATTATCAAATGGCTCGCCAATGCCCATCACAACAATGTGGCTGACACGTTCGTCTTTGCCCGCTTTGTCTAAATGAAACTGAACCTTCATAATTTGTTCCACGACTTCGGCGCTGGATAGATCACGACTTTTGGCCAAAAGCCCGCTCGCACAGAAGCTGCACCCAATGTTACAGCCGACCTGCGTCGTGACACACACGGACAACCCGAATTTATGTCTCATCAACACGGTTTCGATCAAATTACCATCCTGCAGCTTGAAAAGGAACTTCATCGTGCCGTCGGCTGATTCTTGCCTCGTATGTTCAGTCAACGTCTGAATGACGAAATGCTCTTCCAGACTCTGAATACAATCCTGCTTCACATCCGTCATCTCTGAGAAGTCGGTCACCCGCTTCCGATATAGCCAATCCCAGACTTGTAATGCCCGCGATTTTTTATGTCCATTTTCCTCAAGCCATGCAATCAATTGATCCAACGTTAATCCATAGATGGATTCTTTATTCATCGTTATCCTCTTTTCAAGACTTTCACATACAGTCCTATTCTACTAAGCAGCTGAAGCGTACCATCTATTTATTATTGTGCCAAAAATCCTTCATGAACACAAGGGGAGTGAGAAGGCATACCCGTTCCTTTATCTACTCTTATGTCCATTTCGACAGCCACTCTATGAATACATCCATTCACATCCACAAATAATGTAACTAGTACGTCAAGGAGGCCAAAAAATGAACAATCAACGCGCGCAAGAGATTGCGGTTTCACCTGTCATGGTTGATGTCACTTATAATGGGACGCCAATCTACATCCAAAATGTCGATGAAAAGAATGAAACCGCCAGAATTTATCCTTTAGATCAACCGGAAAATGAGCAAAGCGTCCCTTTAAGCAGTCTAGTCGAGAGTTCTCAAATGCTTGCGATGGAAGATATTAACATGATATGCCCATTGCCCGAATGATTGAAAAGAAATAAAAAAAAGAGGATACCATCGCGGTATCCTCTTTACTAATGATATTGTGCACAGGTCTATGAAAATTTAATTATACCTACCGAATGCAAGAATACACAAACGATGAGTATGGGAACGACCACGCGCAGCAAGAACATCCAGGCTTTATACCAAAAACCCTTCAAACCCGCTTCTTCTCCAGCCTTTTTCCACGCGTATCCAGTAAACAAGGTAACGACTAACCCACCGAATGGCATCAGAATATAGGAGGTCATGAAGTCCATCCAATCAAAAATGCTTTTACCTCCAGGATGGAAATCCCCTAGCACACCTCCAACAGAAAGCCCTGAAGGAACACCTACTAAGAAGCAAAGGATGGATAAGATAACCGCTGATTTTTTTCGGCTCCACTGCCATTTGTGCATGGCATAAGCGACTGGAACTTCTAGGATAGAAATCGCTGAAGTCAACGCCGCAATGGCTAGCAGCAAGAAGAATAGACCACCAAAGAAGAAACCAAATGGCATTTGCGAGAACGCTGCAGGCAACGCCATGAACGCCAAACCTACGCCTTCACCAGGCTGAAGCCCGTAGGAGAACACCGTAGGGAAAATGACTAGACCCGCGATGAAAGCATAGACCAAATCACCGAAACCAATGGCGAGCGTCGCCATGCCGAGTGATTGTCTTTTTTCCACATAAGATCCATAGGTTAACATACAGCCCATCCCTAACGATAAGGAAAAGAAAGCATGTCCCAAAGCAACTAGCGCAGACTCCGCGTCCAGCTTGGAAAAGTCAGGTTTTAAGAAGAAGGATACCCCCGCTGCTGCTCCTGGGAGCGTAAGCGAACGGACCATAAGAATAAGTAGGATGATGAGAAAACCAGGAATCAGAATTTTGTTGAATTTCTCAATACCACCTGAAACCCCTTTGGCAAGAACCCCGCCCGTAAACACCATAACAACAGCCTGCCAGAAGATAGGCCAGTAGCCGGATGCGAACGATAGGAACTTGTTTTTATAGTCGGAGCCCTCTTGGAACAAGATGCCAGTAAACGACTCTACCGTATAATGGAGTGTCCATCCCGCGACTACCGCGTAGTAGGACATGATCATGAAAGCGGTAAGAATCGATAATAACCCGAATGCTCCCCAGTATTTTTTGCCCGTCAGATTAAAGAAAGATACCGATGCGTTACCTCTACCACCGCGGCCAATCGTCATTTCTGCAAGCAAAATAGGTAAGCCTACAATAATTAAACAAATGATGAACAACAGGAAAAAAGCGGCACCGCCATGTTTACCTGTAATGTAGGGAAACTTCCACATGTTGCCTAGCCCTACCGAGCTGCCGATCGCAGCCAAAATAAAACCTGTAGACGTAAACCGTTCAACCGTTCCCGTTTTCTTGCCTGATGCTTGTCCTGATGTCTGATCGTTACTCATGATGAATGATGAACTCCTAACGTTATTTGGATGCAATAATGTTACTGGAAAATCCTTCTCCCGTCACCTTGTAAAATTTCACAGAATTCGTTTATTCCTTATCAATCGTTTGATGGATACCATCTTCATAAAAATCAAAGACAAGCTGTTTTTTTGTACCTCTTGCCGCATAGAACACGTCTGATATCTGTTTTCCCTTGCGTTTTACTTCCTGTTCTAACCATTCCTTAGTCAGTCCGTTATTCTCCAGGTTTTTCTCCATCATTTGTCCATCCATAATTAATTCAACTGGAAAAACTTGGGGATTTGAATGAAGCTTCATATCCTTTTTCGTTACATATTGGTACTCGTCTTTTTTTAATACCGATACCTCGCCATTATCCTCAAGCACGGCATAGTCCACTTCTTCTATATTAAAAATACCATTCTCCCTTAAAGCTTGGTCTAATGAATCCAGGGTATATCTTACTTTTCTCATGTTATCTTCAAGAATTTTCCCGCCTTCCATAAGTACCGTTGGAGAACCTGATATCCAGTTCCTCATTTTGCGGTTCTTCAATGCAATGACGGATAACAAATAGGACGTAATGGCAATGACAATGAGCGCTAAAATCATATGCGTAAGATTTAATTTGTCATTGAATGCCAAGTTAGCTGCGATAGCCCCTAAAGTAATACCAGTCACAAAATCATGAAACGTCATATTGGATATCGTCTGTTTACCAAGTACTTTGGCTATAAACAGAAGCAGTAAAATAGCTAGAACGGCTCGAATCAGAATTTCCACGTAGGCATGCATACTTAAGTACCTCCTTTCCTGTCATTATCTCCTAAACGGAAAAGAAAAAACCAAGCACAGGTGAGGCTCGAGATTTATCGACAACCTCCGTATAATGAGAATTTTTCCCTTTTATATGTACAAAAAAAGCCTCTGTGCAATGGGAAGCATTACCCATGGCTGACAGAAGCTTGATTGGCTATACATTTTGCTTTACATAAGACTTACGTTTATTCCAAATTGGCGTGCCTGCCAAACATGGTCGTGGAGTCGAAACCTTTTTTCTCCATTAACCGCAGGATAACAGCGTCAAAGAACAGCAAAAGAGTTTGCTCAAATAGCGAGCCCATTGGTTGAATGGTGGAGTAATTGCTAGTCGACTTATCTTTAGGCGAGCCAGGAAGGTTAACGGCTATGTCCGCCAGCTTTCCGATCTTTGATTCAGGGAATATTGTCACCAACGCGACAGATGCTTGCAAGCTTTTGGCCTTCTCTGCCATCGATAGGAGGCTCTTAGTTTCCCCAGAACCTGATCCGATGATCAGCATGTCTTTTTCGGTGACATTCGGCGTGATCGACTCACCCACAACATAAGCATCAATGCCCATATGCATCAGCCTCATAGCGAAAGCTTTGGCCATCAAGCCTGATCGACCGGCACCAGCTACAAAAACCTTGTTGGACGCCATAATCCGCTCTACGAAACGATCAGCTTGCTCATCGTTCAACTGGTTGGCACCCTGCTGCAGTTCATGTAGGATTTCAGCTAAATACAGATTAGTTTCCATACGAGTTAAGATCCTTGTTTGATCAATTTCTGCATTTCAGCGGCTGCAGCTTGCTGGTCTTCTTGTCCGGTAATACCTCCGCCGACAATAACAAGATCAGGGTTCGCTTTGATAACTTCCGGAAGTGTACTTAATTTAATGCCTCCGGCAATCGCTGTTTTGGCCTGCTTCACAACACGTTTGATCGTCAGAAGATCTTCAAATGAATTTTTCCCGACAGCTTGAAGATCATATCCTGTATGCACACAGATATAATCTACGCCGAGAGCATCGATTTCTTGAGCACGCTGCTCAAGATTTTTCACAGAGATCATGTCAACTAGAATTTGTTTACCTTGTTTTCTAGCTTCTTCTACAGCACCTTTAATCGTCATGTCTTCTGAGGCACCTAATACGGTAACGATGTCAGCTCCTGCTTCGGATGCTTTCATGACTTCGTAACCAGCGGCGTCCATAATTTTAAGGTCAGCCAGAACTCTCAGATTGGGAAAAGCTTCTTTGATTTCTTTGACGGCGCGGAGCCCTTCATTAATGACAACCGGTGTGCCAATTTCAACGATGTCTATATATGCTTCCACTTCTTTCACCAATTTCTTGGCTTGTGGGATGTCGACAAGATCTAACGCTAATTGAAGTTCCATGGATGAGTCACTCCTCATGTAATTTTTGTTTTTGTTGTTCACGGGACCTATTGTACGACGATACTTTTCGAAAAGGAAGTACGCACTATTCAGTGACGTAGTACCCATTTTGAAACCATGGACCAAGGATAAACGACTCCGTCGTCCTTCAGGGACGAGCGCGTTTGTCAAGGTAGATGCGAAGCAAAAGTATAAAACTTATACTTTCTTATCTACGAAAAAAAAGAACCCTAACATGAAGTTAAAGGTCTCTATAACTTGGATTTTTTTGTAGTGTTTGAGCTTCAGTTAATCCGCTCTTGGTGGTTCTGCCCCCAATCAGCCATTACATTGAGCACTTCCTCCATGGTTCGGCCATATTGCGTTAAAGAATATTCGACTTTCGGAGGCACTTGAACGAAAACTTCCCGATGGATAATGCCGTCATCCTCTAATTCGCGTAGTTGTTGGGTTAACATTTTTTGCGTAATGTCAGGCATCCCTCTTTTTAACTCGCCAAAGCGTTTGACGCCGTCCATTAGATGACAAAGAATGACCAGCTTCCATTTGCCGCCAATAACTTTCAAGGTCATTTCTACCGAGTTCTTAAATAGTTGATCACCCATGATAACGACTCCTTTAGTATACTTTTTGATACTATAGTACTTAAAAGTAGGTACTTGCTTTTAGTTGCAATACCATTAATAATAAATGGCGTGACTGTCAGTTGCAAATAGGAACCCTTGTTAGGGTTGTCTTCATAAATAGAGCTTGAAGGAGAGATGACAATGGCCTTAGAGAATCAAACTGCGATAATTACGGGTGCCGGAAAAGGAATCGGCAAAGCTACCGCTATTGCCTTGGCTAAAGAGGGCGTTAATCTCGGATTGCTTGCACGTAACCGTGCCGACCTTGAGTCCCTTCAACAAGAATTGACAAGCGCATATCGTATTAAAGTGAGCATCGCTACAGCGGATGTATCTAAGAGAGCAGTAGCAGAGCGTGCAGTGGAAACGTTGATCGGAGAACTGGGTTCCCTCGATATTCTACTCAATAATGCCGGAGTGGCACAATTTGGCACGTTAGCCGATATGGATCCGGAACAATGGGAACAGGTCATCCGAACGAATCTGATGGGCACGTATTATGTAACTCGCGTCGCGCTCCCAACGATGTTGAAGCAAAATGGCGGAACTATCATTAACATCGCGTCAACCGCAGGAGAACGTGGCTTTGCGACCGGTTCTGCTTATTGCGCTTCGAAGCACGCTGTGCTCGGCTTAACGGAAGCACTTATGCAGGAAGTTCGCAAATCGAACATCCGTGTGACCGCGCTCACACCATCTACTGTGAACACAGACCTAGCAGTGAACGCTGGTCTTCCCATAGGCGATGAGGATCGCATGATGCAAGCGGAAGATGTAGCGGAGCTTATCCTGGCTGCACTGAAATTGCCACCACGCGTTTTCTTGAAAACAGCTGGAATTTGGACAACGAACCCACAATAACCGCCTATTTAGACAGGCGTATAAATATATCTTTGGAGGTTACTAATATGTCTCAGAAATTATTTGCTTCGTTTGATCTGAAAGGATTACACATAAATAATCGCATTGTCATGGCGCCAATGTGTCAATATTCGGTTACGGCCAAAGACGGAAAGCCAAATGAATGGCACTATGTTCACTATCTTAGCCGCGCTATTGGCGGTACAGGCCTCATTATCATGGAAATGACGGATGTTGACCCCGATGGCCGCATTACCGATTTCGACCTAGGCATTTGGTCAGATGATCATATACCGGCATTTGCCAAAATTATCGATGGTGTACACGCGCATAACGCTAAAATCGGGATTCAGATCGCTCATGCAGGACGCAAAGCAGAAGACGCGGCAGTCCCAGTTGCCCCATCTGCGATAAAGTTTCCAGGCTCAGCTTACAAAATGCCTCGTGCCCTTACAACCGAAGAGGTTCAAGACGTGGTTCAGAAATTCGGCGATGCAGCCCGCCGCGCTGTACAAGTTGGTGTGGATACGATCGAGCTTCATGGAGCGCACGGTTATTTGATCCATCAGTTCCAATCGCCTCTAACCAATAAAAGAGATGATATATACGGTCAGGACCTTGCCCGTTTCGGCGTAGAAGTTATTCAAGCCGTCAAAAAAGAAATGCCTGCTGACATGCCGCTCATCTTCCGCATTTCCGCAGTGGAGTATGCCGATGGTGGATATGATATTGATCATGCCATCGAGCTATCCAAAGCCTACCAAGCTGCAGGTGTAGATGCTTTTCATGTGAGTTCAGGCGGAGAAGGACCCGCTGGAGAGAGAAAACCAGGCAATTACCCGGGCTATCAGGTTCCGTTCGCACGTAAAATCCGCGAGGCGCTGAATGTACCCGTCATTGCTGTAGGTATGCTCGAAGATCCAGCGCTTGCTGAATCCGTTATCGGCAGTGAAGATGCAGACTTCGTAGCGATTGCCCGGGGAATGCTGCGTGATCCGTACTGGGCTACGCATGCAGCCATTACGCTTCGTAATGAACCGAATAATATTCCAGAACAATATGTTCGAGCTTACTAATATGGAGAGAGGAGCCTCCCCTAGTTATCTAAGGGTGGCTCCTTTCTGTTTTCTTCTGGTATTCTTCGAACTGACTTAGAGTAACACTCTGTTCTCAAGTATATTTTTCAAACAAATATGAGACTTCGAAGGACCAATTCGTACAAGTGAGTCTTGAAATTCGGCAAGCTCCTCTACCGAGGCCGTTTGTACCTTAATGAGATAATTAAATTCTCCGCTTATGCGAAATAAATCAGTTACTTCCCTTGCCCCTTCACAAAAATCAACCAACTCTTGGCAATGTTCTGTCTTTATTAGAATAAAAGAGGTCGTACCTCGATTCAGATCCCGCAAATTAAATACGGTACTATATTCGGAAATAATCTTCTTATCCTCCAGCTTTAGTATCCTATCTTTAACAGAGGGTTGGGACATGGAGATTTCTTTACTGATTTGAGAAATAGGCATTCGTGCATGATGTTGAAGTAATTGCATGATCTTTTTATCAATGTCATCGATTTGATGATCCATATCAAGCGTCCTCCTGATTCAACCTTATATAATAAGGTATTGTGTATGAATTAACTTAGGTATAGTAATAATTTTACAATATATAACTCGAATTTTGTATGTAATTTGATATTTTATATGACTATAATATGAATAAATTACATATTAGGAGTGATTTAGATGAGCGTGAAAGGCCTTGCGCATGTGGCGATACAAGCCAAAGATTATCAAGCTACCCTTACATTCTATACACAAGTCTTAGGGTTTAAAGTAGGTCATCATTGGAGTCTGCCTTCTTTCCAAATCAAAGAAGCGGCCATGCTGATTTCACCTGACCAAAGAACCTGTATTGAAATCTTTGATAACGAAGCGGCCATCCCCGCTCAAGGAAAAAAAGCCCTGTTGGAGGAAGATATTGCACACGGAGCGTTATTACATTTCGCCTTTTACGTGGATAATGTAGAGGAAGTGTACCAAAAAGCCCTTGCTCATGGAGCAAAGACCTTTATCGAACCAGATGAACTGTCACTTGGCGAACCACCCCTTGTGGTGAGAAATGCCTTGGTGCACAGTCCAAACGGAGAAGTTATCGAATTTATTGAAGATGTCGATTTTGATATGTCCAGCTAAAGCTCTCGAAGGTAAATTTGGCCTGATCTCCTCTGAATATTTCAGTAATTGCCAAGGTGACAGGTTTATCTGGTGTTGGCTTCACGGCTTTTAGACGGAATTGCCTATGCCTTTTTCGCAAGCGCATCCGTTGAAATGGTGAAGAGTTATTCCAAAGACGAGACGCAGGCTACCTTCCAAACGGTTTTCGCGGCGATCACCACAGGATTAGGCGGGATTATTGGCGGTGCCTTTGGAGGTATCTTCATTGACCATATGGGCGCACCTTCCCTTTATTTTATATTGTTTGTGCTGTGCTTGACGGCAGCCATTTTATTCATTATTTCTAATAAAATGTCCAATCGCCCGACAAAAAAACGCACCTCTCTACATATTTTTTAAAAGAAATGTCTTGATTATAAGCTTAGAAAACTAAATAATATGAAAAAGGTCTTATTGATCGGCATGACTTGATTACGATTGGAGATTTAGTTTACACGACAGAAAGGTTGACATTGACATCATGGAGTTATCACACCGCATTACCAAGGAACAATCAATCAAAGAACCGTTCCCCATCTCTATACTTTCTCTTACCGTTGGTGCCTTTGCCATTGGAATGACTGAATTTGTCATCATGGGTCTTCTGCCTAATGTCGCCAATGATTTGCATGTCAGCATCTCATCCGCAGGACAACTCATTACGATGTATGCCCTCGGGGTAGCTATCGGTGCGCCAATCATGACGGTTCTCACCCACCGAATTCCGCAAAAGAAACTGTTATGTCTGCTTATGGTTTTATTCATTCTCGGTAACGGAATCTCTGTTTTCGCTCCAAGCTATGCCATTCTGATGGGAGCCCGTATGATAACTGCACTCACACACGGGACATTCTTTGGCGTTGGAGCTGTTATCGCCTCCAATCTTGTACGTCCGGACAAGCGTGCCGGGGCCGTATCTATGATGATGGCCGGTCTAACCATTGCCAATATTATCGGTGTTCCTCTGGGGACATTCATCGGTCAACATATGGGGTGGCGATCCTCATTTGGCGCGATAGCGATCATGGGAATCATTGCATTAATCGGCATTCTTATCTTTATACCGCAAATTCGGCATGACAAACCAGCGAGTATCGTTAAGCAAATTAGTGCTCTCGTCAAGCCCAAGCTTCTTCTATACCTGCTGATCGGAGCACTAGGCAATGCCGGGCTGTTCGCCGTATTTACTTATATTACGCCATTGCTTGTGCAAGTCACCGGTTTTGCTGAACATAGCGTAACTTGGATTCTAGTCCTCTTCGGCTGTGGAGTAACCATCGGCAATATCGTCGGCGGGAAGCTTGCGGACTGGAAGCTGATGCCCTCCATACTGGGACTTTACCTTTCGATATGTGTCCTTCTTACCCTTTTCACCTTTACCATTTATAGTCCGATCGCTGCCGTATTGACTATTTTTCTGTGGGGGAGCTGCTTCCTTCGCCGTGTTCCCTGGACTGCAAGTACGAATTATGAGCCTAGCACAGGCGGCGCCAGCACTTGCCTCTACCTCCAGTCATTCTGCCGGTAATCTAGGAAATGCAGCTGGTGCTTTCATTGGGGGATGGGTCATTGCACATCTGGCCATAACTGCCCTCCCTTGGGTCGGTGCCGTACTCGTAGGACTGGCGCTTATCTTAGGATTTGCTTGCTATCTCGCAGAACGTAAGCCCGCTAACGCGTAATCCTATAATGATACAAAAAAGAGGCTGA